>DATNDO010000002.1:0-12891 GCA_035606955.1 Candidatus Angelobacter sp. | reverse complement strand
TATTCGACCCACTCCGTGGTTCCCTTCCGGCCGTTCCAGACAAATCGCGGAACCATGTCCTGCGAATTACCGGGGACAATTTTGTCGTTCAACGCGAATACAGCAGGAGAACGAACCGAGGCGGAGGCACGACTGGAGGTTGCGATCGTGGCGATCGGAGTTCCGATTGTGTAAGTGGCTGTGGACGAACCGGCCGGATGATTGTCGTCGATCCTTGCAGCAGAGGCTTGCTTCCAGTCGTGATCTCCGGGCGTGCGGTATCGGATTACGACGTCTCCGAGGGCTTCGCCAGACGCTATGTAATCGGTGTCATATTTGTCGTGGACGTGTTTGAGGCTGGTAACTCCTGCGGTCGAAAAGCGAACTTGAAATTGGGAGTTCTCGACGGATTGTTGCGCGAGGGTCGCGGGCGAAATGCCCAGGGCGACAATCAGCAATGCAAACGTGCGAAGCCGCACCGGATGTTGCCTCCTCGAAAAACTCATCAATGCATTGGCGACGCCTGGCGAAGGTAAACCATCGTGGCCAAGGCAATAGGGCGCACGGAACGGGATATAATATACGCTTTCAAACAAGATGCACTAAATACTTTGGTTAGCGGCGGTACAGCTCAGGCTGTCGCGGTGCGAATGACTGGGAGCCGTGACCAGAGTAGCGATACAAACTCCCCGGCGCCTTTCGATCTCCGATCAAAAACCGATCCAGGATGCCGACGGCCATTCGCGATTCTTCTGTTGACGAGTAAACGTTTTCAGCATAAATAACGGGCGGGTATCGGAATTATTTGGATTGCGCAGACCTGCATTCCGCATTCAACGTTTTGCTGGAGGGATTCGCCAATGACAGTTGAGAAGCCTGGAAGACGCGGCTTTCTAAAAGCAGGAGTGACTGCGGCGCTGGGAACTGCGGCGATTCCCTTCGCCATGCCGACGCGCGGCTGGCCGATTTCACTGGCGCAGGAGCAAGCAGCGACTCCGGCAGGCGCGGCGGCTCGAATCAAGATTGATTTCGACCGGAAGATTGGCACGATCGATCGAAATATTTACGGCAATTTTACCGAGCATCTCGGACGCTGCATCTACGGCGGAATTTACGACGAAGGATCTCCATTGGCGGACAGCAATGGGTTTCGCAAAGACGTCCTCGAAGCGGCGCGTGGCATGCATGTTTCTGTTTTGCGATGGCCGGGAGGAAATTTCTCATCCGGATACAATTGGAAAGACGGGATCGGGCCGAAAGACGCGCGTCCGCGCCGCTGGGATACGGCCTGGCAGGAAGAAGAGTCGAACCGCTTCGGCACTGACGAGTTCATTGAATACTGCCGCAAACTTGGCGCCGAACCGTATATCTGCGTAAACATGGGCACGGGCACAATGCAAGACGCGGCGGACTGGGTGGAATACTGCAACGCGACGACGAACACCTACTGGGCGAATCAACGCAGGAAAAACGGACACACGGATCCCTACAACGTGAAGTATTGGGCGCTGGGCAATGAAGTTTATGGAAGTTGGCAGGCGGGAAGCAAAGACGCCGCGGATTACGCGGCCGCGGCTTTGGAATTCGGCAAGATGATGCGATGGATCGACCCGTCGATCAAGCTCGTCGCGTGCGGCGGGCCCGGCGTGGAATGGAATTTGCCCGTCCTCGAAAAGCTCACCGACATTGTTGATTATATTTCGCTGCATCACTATGGCGGCAGCACAGACAACACGAAAGAATTCCAGGACGCACATTACTTCGAGAGACAGATTGAAGTGCTGGACGCGGTGATCACCGCGGCGATGTCGAGGAGCAGAAAAAAAGAGCGCGTGGCAATTGCGGTGGACGAATGGAATATCTGGTTTCGGTCGTGGTTTCACCGCGGCGACAATCACATGCTGGAAGAGGTTTACAACTTGCGTGACGCGCTGTGGGTGGCGTCGGGATTGAACTCATTCCATCGTCATTGCCAGACGGTGAAGCTGGCGGATATCGCGCAGTTGGTGAACGTGATTGCGCCGATCATGGCCAACGCGACTGGAATTGTGCTGCAGACGACGTACTACCCGCTGAAGCTGTACACCGACTATTGCGGAGACGTGGCGCTCGATCCGCTCGTACGTTCGGACGCGTTTCCGCGAGTGGCTGAGGTGCCGTATGACGTACCGTATCTGGATGTGTCGGCGACGACGGATAAAATGAACGGGAAGCTGACTCTCGCTGTTGTGAATCGGCATCCTACCGATGCTGTTTCGGCGGACATCGCGATTGAGGGATTTAGTCCGCAGGCTTCTTCTGGCGACCTCTATGAGATTAATGGCGCGTCGCTCGACGCCACGAACACATTTGCGAATCCAAATCAGGTGACGGCACAACGCAAATCGTTTTCGGGAGGTGGGCGGAATTTCCGCCAGACTTTTGCCGCGCATTCAGTTTCGGTGATGATATTGCGAGGATAATTGCGAGTATTTTAATTTCGCGGCGCGCTTGATTCAATTTCTTCAACAGCCAGAGTGATCTGGCCGTTTGTGGCTTGCGCCGCAATCACTGAAATCGCGGCGCAATTTTTCGCCAGCCAGTCGGCACCGGCATTTCGCAAGTCGGCCTGGGGCATTGTTGTGCACAACGCGATTACTCTGCATCCAGCGGCTTTTCCGGAGCGGACGCCTGCGGGAACGTCTTCGACGACGACGCAGTCGGAAGGATTTGATCCCAGCAATTGAGCGCCTTTGAGATACGGATCGGGCGCAGGCTTTCCGTTCTTGATATCGTCCGAAGAAATGAAAAACTTCGGGCGCGGAAGTCCTCCGGCGATAAGCCGCGCTTCGGCCAACGGCCGCGTGCAGGAAGTCACGATCGCCCATTGATTGATGGGAAGCGAACGCAGGAGTTCAATCGCGCCGGGCCAGGGTACGATACCCTCCAAATCGGCGAGTTCCCTTCTTTCGACCTCGCGATTCTCCGCGTGGTGATTGGAATTCGGTAGATAATCGCGGATCGTCGAAATGCTCGGGCGTCCATGCGCGGCGCGCACCACTTCTCGCGGATCGAAACCGTGCTCGACGGCCCACCCATGCCAGACACGCGCGACCGCCGGAGTGGAATCGAGCAATACGCCGTCCATGTCAAATAAAAGCCCGCGGCAGGAGATTTGCGTTTTGGTGCGCTTCACCTTTTCATTTCTCGCAACGGTGATTGTCATCCTTATGCGGATTTAACTTCGAATCAAAAACATGCTTCTGCACGATTGTAATTCCAACTTCAATCTGGGCGTCAGGAAAACTGCGGGAAGATTCCTGAATTCAGCGAAAACAATTCTCTGAAGAAATGCGACTGAACTTGCGACATCAGGCTTTTAGCGACTGCGATTGCACCTGCGAATTCTCTTCCGCGCCGGTGGTTTGTTCCTTGGAAATGCGGATCAGCGCGGGCAGCACATCGCCGAACGTGGAATCCTTCCCTGCTCTGCCGAAATCGAAATACAAGCGGCGGTAAAGACCGTACAGATCGTTGTAAACGCTTTGCGTTTCTTCCTGCGGCTTGTAAACCACGTGAGGCGGACAGATTTTTTGCTGAGCCTCTTCAACCGTCCTGAACGTTCCGGCAGCGAGGAACGCAAAGATAGCGGAACCAACGCTGGTGACCTTGCGACTCGGAACCATCACCGGCCTGCGAAGGACGTTGGCATAGACTTGATTCAGCACAGGATTATTCTGCGGGATGCCGCCCGAATTGATCACGCGCTCGATGCGAACGGCGTGCTCGGCCATGCGGTCGAGTATGACGCGAGTGTGAAACGCGGTTCCCTCAATGGCAGCGAACAATTCATCTTGCGCGGTGTGCTGGAGATTCCAGCCGAGCGTCATGCCTCGGAGATTCGCGTTCACGAGGACCGTGCGGTCACCGTTGTCCCAAGTCATGCGCAGAAGGCCCGTTTGACCGGCGGAATATTTCTCGAGGCCGCGGCTGAGTTCTGATATGGAAGTATTCGCGCGGCGCGCGATGGCTTCGAAAATATCGCCCGTCGCGGAGAGTCCCGCTTCGATGCCAGTGTAAGAAGGATGCACGCTGCCGTTCACCACTCCGCAAACGCCGGGCACAAGCTGAGTCTGCTTCGTGATTCCGATGATGCACGTAGACGTACCGACGACGTTCACGATGTCTTTTTCGCGAGCGCCAGCGCCGATTGCGTCCCAGTGAGCATCGAACGCTCCAACGGGAATTGGAATACCCGGGCGCAAGCCCAGCTTTTCGGCCCACGATGGCGATAATTTGCCAGCGATTTTGTCGGAGGTTTCGTACGAGCCCGCGAGTTTTTCGCGCACGCCCGCGAGCAGAGGGTCGACTTTGACCAGAAATTCGTCAGACGGCAGGCCGCCCAAATCCACATGCCACAACCATTTGTGGCCCATCGCGCAAATACTGCGCTTGGCTTTGCGCGGATCCGTGACACCGCACAACGTGGCGGCCACCATGTCGCAGTGTTCAAACGCGCTGGCGAACTGGCTGCGCTTCGCTGGATTGTGGCGGAGCCAGTGGAGGAGTTTGGCGAATCCCCACTCGGAAGAATAAACGCCGCCGCACCAGCGAATGGCTTCGAGATTTTCGCGGTGAGCCATTTCGGTGATTTCGGCGGCTTCGGATTTCGCGCGGTGGTCGCACCAGAGGTAATACTCGCCGAGAGGAGTCATGCTGCTGTCGACGGGAATTACGGAAGAGCCTGTGGTGTCGAGGGCAATCGACTCGATGCTGTCGCCGGAGATTCGCGCCTGTTTCACGGCATCGCGCGTGGCGGAGACAAGAGCGCGCATGTGATCTTCGTGAGATTGCGTTGCCAGCTCGGGATCTTCGCGTTTGCGGTGCAGAGGATATTCGGCGACCGCGGAAGCGAGCATCCCCTTCTCGCTGTCCACGATGGAAACTCGGACGCTCAAAGTGCCGAAGTCAACGCCTGCAACGATGGCCATGGATTGCTGTTCCCGCCCTTAATTTCCGTGCCAGTAAGTTTGCCACCCGAGGTAACGCGTGGCCGCTTCGTGAACAGCACCGGCGACGGAGGAAAAATTCGCGGCGACGTGATGTTCAAAACCATTTTCGCAGATGTAGCGCAAGAGTTTCTGCATGCGAGGGATTTCGACGACGCCCGCGCCACCGAAGGTCTCGAGCGGATCGTCGGTAAACGTGCCTCCGCCGAGATAGCCACGCACATAACCTGCGCGATCGTCCGTGGAGAAGCGAGCGAAAGTCATTTTGCCAGGTTTGACCAAACCCACGCAGGTGCCAAAAGTATTTTCCTTGCCTACGGTGCCGGCGATGATGGCCTGGTAATCCATTTTTACGGTTTTCAGAAACTGCTTTGGCAGATTGCTGCAGTGAAAGCAGACGGCTTTGTCCGGATTATCTCCGTAGTTGTTGTTCCAGTCGAGCAAGGCGCTGGGAGATTCAGAGGCGAGGCGCAGCGCATGCATGCTGAGAACTCCGCAAATATCCACTTCGCAGGCGCTGGACATGAGATCGTCGCTCATCATGCTCATCACCGTGCACGGAACGACGCCGAGATTTTCCTCGATCGAAGTCCAGCATTGAATCGCGCTGATGGTGACGTGGGTCTGTTTCATCCACTGGTCAATCACGGTTCCCAATTTAGCCATTTTCAGCAGGGCGGCTTTGGGCACGTCGTTCGTGGAGACGTACTTCTCGATGGACTGGAGTTTCGCTTGCGCGGCATCGTCGGTGTCTTTCATGCGCTGAATGCGGCCAATCACCTCGGAGAGGTCGAGCGTTTCGACGGAGATTCCCTGCGACTCGAGAATTTTTTCGCTGTAACGGACGGTGTTGAATGCCGTGGGGCGCGCGCCGATGCTGCCGATGCGAAGATTTTTTAAACCTTTTACGACGCGGCAAACACCGGCGAACCAGTCGAGATCCTTTTTGAATTCAGGCGAGTCGGGCGCGACGGTGTGCGAAGAAGTAAGGGAATATGGGATGCCGTACTGCATCAGATTATTGCAGGCGGACATTTTGCCGCAGAAACTGTCGCGCCGAGACGAAATGGACATTTTCGAAGGCGTATCGGGAGTGGCTTGAACCAGAACGGGAACGCGCAGAGTTGAAAGACGCAGTGTGTCGGCAATTGCGCGCTCGTCTCCAAAATTCGGCAGAGTGACGATGACGCCGTCAATGTGTTCGCTGTGAGCTTTGAATAATTCAGCGCAGCGCATTGCTTCGTCGTAGGTTTCGACGGCGCCGTATCGGCTTTGTTCGGGGGTGAGCGCGATCACGTCGATGCCGGCACTTTGCAGGGTGCAAATCATTTCTTTGCGGCCGGATTCGGCAAGGTGGCCGGGAAAAAAGCCCCGGTTGCCCACGATCAGACCCATCGTCATTTTTTTGTTTGTAGACATTCATCGCCTCGTGGCACGGAGAAACTCGATTGCCGGTTCTTCGCTGTTCGACTCAATTACGCGGCCTCTTGTAGAGAATTGGGCGACGCCGCTTTATTTCATAGAAGCAAAAAACCGCAAGCCGCGATTCGGAAATCATGTTTTGTCCGGCGGTTGCCCGTAGTACGCCGCGCTTCCATGCTTGCGTAAGTAATGTTTGTCATGAAGCGAAGACGACAAGGGCTTTAGTTCGTGAACCAGTCCGGCCGTGTAATAAGCCATTCGAGCCAGCGCTTCGAGAATGACGGAATTGTGCGCCGCGACTGTCGGGGTTGCTCCCCAGCAAAAGGGTCCGTGGCCGCGGACGAGAACGCCGGGAATGTCAGCCGGATCCAGTTCTTCAAACGTGCGGCAAATTGCGGCACCAGTATTTTTCTCGTAATCGCCCGCTATCTCTTGCGCTGAAAGATCCGAAGTCACAGGGACAGATCCGTGAAAATAATCCGCATGCGTCGTTCCAAGACACGGAATCGGACGGCCAGCTTGCGCCCAGGCTGTCGCAAATTCAGAGTGCGTATGAGTGACACCGCCGATGCCGGAAAAGTTCCTGTAAAGTTCCACGTGAGTCGGCAAATCCGATGACGGTCGAAATTTGCCTTCGACGATTTTCCCAGATAGATCGGTGACGACCAGATCCTCGGCTCTCAGTTTTTCATAGGGAACGCCGCTGGGCTTGATCACGACCAAACCCTTGTCGCGATCCACTCCGCTGGCGTTTCCAAAGGTATAGAGTACCAAGCCCCGACGAACCAATTCGAGATTGGCTTCGAGCACTTCGCGCCGGAGACTTTCAAGCAGCATGTGGGGCCCTATTCCGCCGACTTCTTGAGAACGGCGACTTTCTTCCGTGCACCCGCCGGCGCCATTGCCGTGGAATCGCGAAGCGCCAAGCTAGTCCGCAAAACGTATTCCGTGCCGTCGGGCGACGGAATGTCCCTTTGCACTTCGGAAAGGAGCGCGTTGAAAGCCATTCTGGCGATTTCTGTTTGTGACATTTTTATGGACGTGAGCGGCGGAATCATGAATTGAGCGAGACGAATGTCGTCAAAACCTATGAGAGACAAATCGCGCGGGATGTGAACGCCTTCTTCATAGCTCTGGCGCATCACACCGATGGCGGTCATGTCGTTCGAGCAAATCACGGCCGTCGGGCGCTTGGGAAACTGCAACATTTTCTTCAGCGCCTTTATGCCGCCCTCCATGGTGTGGTCACCTTCAATCAGGTGGTCCGGATCGACCGTAAGGCCGATCTCTTCCATCGATTCCATGAAAGCGCGCTGTCGAGCCATGGCCGACTTCAATATCAGCGGACCGGAAATAAACGCGATACGTTCGTGACAAAGCGCCGCGAGATGCTGAACAGCCTCACGAATTCCATGCTGATAGTCGATGCGGATATTGCTGATTCGAGGAAGCGGCGGCCCGACGTCTATGAAGACGAGGGGGATCTTGCGAGTTTTCAAATCGTCGAAGAGCGCCTCTTCCATGCCGAACGTTACAATGGCAACGCCTTCGACGCGGCGCTCGATCATCCGGCGAACGGAAAGCGCGATTCGCTTGGGATCGTGGACCGTGGAAGTGGTGAGGATCTCGTAGTTGTTCTGAACCGCGATGTCTTCGAATCCCTGGATGATTTCAGGGAAGAACGGGTTGGTAATCTCTGAAACGATCAAGCCGAAAATGCGGCTGCGGCCGGAAACCAACGAGCGGGCCTGCGTATTCGGATAATAACCGAGTTCTTCGATTACTCGCCAAACGCGCCGGGAAAGCTGAGGAGTAACGGTAGAAACCCCGTTTATGGTGCGCGAAACCGTTGCAATGGAGACTTTCGCTCGCCTGGCGACCTCATGAATGCTCAACGTTGCTCTCCGCAAAGGAAGTGGAAGGACGGACGCTCAACTAGCCCATTCGGGGTCCGGATTTATTAACCTTCCAGTACACACCATACCTCTCACCGTAGACGCGGTGCAAGGGAATCAGCGTAGTCGCAGCGCTTCCCTGCCCGACAGATTGGAAAGTGAGCGGCTGGCCTTTCACCGGTTCCACCCACTGAGCAGATTCGACATTGTCGTTCCACTTCAGGTCAACGGCCATCGTGCCCTCAGGCCGGCCGCGAGGCGCAAGCTCGGTTGGGCCAGTGTCGCGGTCATACTGCATCTGCTCTGTAAGGCCGTCCTTGCCCAGGCGGCCAGCCAGCACGATCGGGCCGTACAAAACTGCCTGCTGCGTTGGGTCGCCCAGCAATCCCTCGGCATGGAGGCGCATAGGGAGCTTCACTTCGAGCCGGTCGCCATCGGCCCAGGTGCGGTTGATTTCCAGGTAGCTGCCGGGGCTGGCGAATGTAGGCAGAGGTTGGCCATTCAGCGTCACTGAGCCGCCATCGGCCCAACTTGGTATACGTATGTTGATGCCAGCCGCCACTGGAGCGTTTGCCTTCACGGTGAGGCTTGTGCCTTCCTGCTCCGGGAAATGCGTATCCTGACGGATGGTGAGCCCCTTTTCCGGCCAGCGAACTTCCGAGGCGATGAACAAGTTCACGAACGCGGCATGATCGTTCCGGAAGTAAATTGAATCGCCGAATTTCGAAAACTCTTCAGCGCCTGTTCCCGTGCAGCACCAGAAAGAATTGAATTTCGAGTTGAAAAACTTCCAGTACCCGGTTTCGAGCGGGAGATAGTACATCTTTGAGCCGTCGTTCGGGTGCTGGGTGCCAAGACGGGAGTTGAAGAGTGTCCGCTCGTAATAGTCCATATAACGCGGGTCGGCGGTCCACTGGTGAAGATGCCGCGTCAACTTCAGCATGTTGTATCCGCAGCAGCATTCTTCGGAGGATACGCTCAGTTCCGTGGACAAATCGCCGGGATCGGTGCGCCAGCCTTCGCCGTTGCTCGTTCCACCCGTGGCGTAGCTGCGTTCTTCGGTGACTTCGTCCCAGAAATATTTGGCTATTTCGTGGTAGTGCGGTTCGCCCGTCAGTTCGTAACGGCGAGCGGCTCCGATCACTTGCGGAATATGCGTGTTGACGTGAAGTCCCTTGAGTTCGTCCCGATGGCCGGCGAGAGGATCGAAGAAGGCTGGTTTCTCGAAGCGGCGCCCAATCCCGAAATACTGTCCCTTGCCAGTGACAGCGGCGAGGTTGAAGAGGACTTCGTTCATTCCGCCGAATTCGGTCAGGAGTATGCGCTGCATGTGCGCGTCGCTGATCCCCGTGGTCCAGTGGCCTATCCAGCGAGCCATGCCTTCTGCGACGGCCAGAGCCTGCTCGTTATGGCAGTAGGTGTACATGTCGAGGTTCCCGGCCATGATTTTATGCAGGGTGTAGAACGGCGCCCAGACGCCGTTGCCGTCACGGAGCCGGTCGAAGAAGCTGTCCGGGAACGCGCTGAGGTATCCGTTGCCGAACTTTTCCTGGCACTTCGCCAGATCAGCGACAATGGCGTCGCCCTTGGCTTTCAGCGCCGTGTCGCCGGTGCTCGCGTACGTCAACCCGACCGCCGAGAGGAAATGTCCCGTGAAATGGCCGCGGAGCTCGACGTTGGGGGCTTCCCAGCCGCCTAGAGGCTCGGCGGAACTTGGCAGCCCGGCTGTGACTCGAAAATTGTGGACCAGACGATCCTCGGGTAGAGAATTCAGATATTCCTGGTTGGTCTTAGCGGCTTGCAGGAACGGGCCGTCGAGCAGCCGCACCTGCTCAAGGGGAAAGGGGCGGACAAGGAAGTCGATGCGCTCCTGCCCGAAGCGAGGCCGCGCCGGGGCTTGGAGAAGGTCCGCGAAGGCTCCAGGCGCCCGGCCCGAGACAACTCGGGGCACACAGGCGACCGCCGCCGCCGAAAGCGCTCCAGAGACGAATTGCCGCCGCGAAATCCCCTTCCGAGAGCTCATGGAAATCCACCTCGCCTGTTGGTCTAATCAATACATTCGATGCCGCTTAAAATCCGAGAAAACGTTTTCTTGAACGACAAGGTATAGAACAACGCATGTCCGGTGTCAAGAAAACGACGCGATTTGCCGGCGCTTTTCACGCGACGAGCGGACATCGTCTTTCCGAACTCGTTCGCTATTTTCGCGAAGCACCTCGTGGCAAAAAGCGATAACAATAAAACACTCCCAGAATCAGTAGTAACGCGCCCCACCAGATGCTTGCGTGAAGGCGAAAGAGAACGACCGGATTCTCGGGCGGGTGAACAGACTCGTAAATTCCCGCCCCCAGAATCAGCACGCCATTTACAAGGAGCGACATTCCGATAAAGAACCAGATCGAAATTGAGTCCTTCGATTCCATCGCCTCACCAGAAAATGACGTTCAAAGCCACGAAGACGACTCCGACGATCACGGCCCAGAATGCGGGCCGCTGATAAAACGCCAAATTGCCTTCCGAAGGTATGTCGGTTTCACCGTAGACCAGCCCGTTCAGCGCGGCCACAGGCTTGGGGCGCGTGAACAGGCTGACCGCAATTGTGACTACAACGCAGACGATCCACGACCAGAGCGCGCGATACATGTCCGCGGCCATGGGGCTGGCGTGACTGGAAAGCGCGACGTAGCGAACGGCGGCTGGATTCACTTCGATCCACGCAAACATCGCCGCCGCAGACACGGTGCCGGTGAGCAAGCCCCAGAAGCCGCCCGCTGAGGTGCAGCGTTTCCACAGCATACCGAGAATCACCGTGCCAAATAGCGGCGCGATGAATATGCTGAAGAGAGCCTGCACGTAATCCATGATGCTCAGAAACTGCATTACAAAATAAGCGGTGCCGATACTTATCAAAACGCCGAGAATCGTGCACCAGCGGCCCATCGAGACGTAGTGCGCGTCCGATGCATCTTTCTTGATTAACGCGCGATAAATGTCGTATGTCCACACGGTCGAAAACGCGCTGACGTTGCCAGCCATGCCCGACATGAAGCCGGCGATGAGCGCGGTGATTCCGAGTCCGAGCAGCCCCGGGCCGCAATAGCGCGCCAGCATGAGAGGCAAGACTTCGTTGTAACTGTGCCCTCCTGTTGCGATCGCCGTGCTCGCGCCGGTCAACTTGAAGGGCAGCAAGGCCAAGCCGAGCAGTCCCGGGAGAATGACGATGAACGGAACGAACATCTTGAAGGCCGCCCCGATAATTGGGGCCATCTTGGCTGACCGCAAGTCCTTTGCGGCGAGCAATCGCTGCACAACGAGGAAATCCGTGGTCCAGTAACCGAACGATATGACAAGGCCCTGACCGAAAAGCACGCCGGTCCAGTGGATGCCTTCGGGATTTGTGCTGAACGAACCCAAGTAACGCCACAGATGCACGTACTCGATTGACGTGTTGTGGATGATTTGCGCTTTGAGCGGGCCCCAGCCACCAGCTTCAATCAATCCGAGAATGGGGATCAGGAGCGCGCCTGCCCAAATGAGCGCGAATTGCAGCACTTCGTTGAAAATCGCAGAACGCAGGCCACCGAGGGCAACGTAAATCCCCACGGTAATCGCTGAAACCCAGATGCTGAAGTTCATATTCCAGCCCAAGACAATCTTCAGCACCAGCGCCATGGAATACATGTTTATGCCGCTCATCAGCACGGTCATAAAAGCAAAGGAAATCGCGGCAAGGCTGCGGCTGGATTCGCCGAAGCGCAGTTTCAGATATCCGGGAACCGAATGCGTTTTTGAAATGTAATAAAACGGCATCATGAAGACGCCGAGGAACAGCATTGCGGGAATCGCGCCGATCCAATACGCGTGGGTGGCGAGGATGCCGTATTCGTAGGCCGAGGAAGCCCAGCCCATGAGTTCGAGCGCGCCCAGGTTCGCCGAGAGAAAACTAAGGCCGGCGATCCACGCCGTCATTTCGCGGCCAGCGAGGAAGAAATCCTCGCCAGTGCTCGAGCGCCTCTTCAGATAAAACCCGATGGCGAGGACGAGCGCGAAATAGAAAGCGATGATAATCCAATCGACGGGTGCGAGCTTTACAAGACGTGATGGGACGGCCAGGGCCAGGACGGAAGTCATCGTTGTTTACTGCGAGAAAAACAGGCGAAGCCACTCAAGAACACGCTGCGGCGAACAATAGGGCCAGGAGCCTTCGCTTTCACGTTTATACCTTTGCGGTCGCGAGCGCGAAAAAGAGCTGATGCAGCTGAGCTAGAACATCACATGCGAAAGCTCCCATGCATCCACCGGATGCTGTCACTAGCACGCGGTGGATGCACAGCGAGCAGATTTACAAAGCGAAGAGCCTAGAAGTCGAGCCTCGCCCGGAATTCAATCTGGCGAGGACCGTTCATATTGCTCAGACCCTCATGCCCGAACGAGCTGGACCGAATGTTCCCATTCGGGTTAGCCCAGTTCGGATGATTGAACACATTCAAGAATTCACTCTGGAAGACAAAGTGAACGCGTTCGGTAATTGGAAACAGCTTCGTTATCGACATGTCATCGTTCCAAAGGTGCGGACCGTACAGCCACGGATCGCCGGTGAACGTGCC
>DATNDO010000213.1:0-11262 GCA_035606955.1 Candidatus Angelobacter sp. | reverse complement strand
GGACTCCGAGTGACGGATCGCGAAACACGCGATGCGGCCGTGATGGTTTTTGCGGGGCTGCTCAACAAGCGACTGGCGGGAGCGATATCGCTGACGGGGCAGACAGCCGTAGGGATATGCGCGTCCGATGCGGCGTGCTTCTTGGCCGAGCCGATGTTTCACGAAGGTGATTCCGGTGGGCTGGGCTACGTGGGTTACTTAACCGGCGTCAATCTTGAATTTCTGAGTTCCCTGTGGCGCGCGGGAATTGTGCCGGTTGCATGCTGCTTGGGACTCGGCTCGGACGGCGAACTTTACAACATCAACGCGGATCACATGGCCGCTGCAGCAGCGGAATATTGCCAGGCCGAGCGGTTGATTTTTCTGACCGACGTGGCCGGAGTGCTGGACGGCGAAAAAGTGCTGGATAGAGTGACGGGCGCGGAAATCGAAGAGCTGATTAGGCATCAAAAAGTTTCCGGCGGCATGGTGCTGAAGCTCGAAGCGGCGAAGCGCGCGCTGGCCGGAGGCGTACGACAAGTACGCATCGTGGGCGGCACACGTCCGCGCGCGCTGCATTCGGCGACAAACGGCGCGAAGGGTCCGGGAACACGAGTCCTGCCGATACGATTGCCTCTGCAAGCCAAATACGCCGCACGCGCAGGCCGGTAAAAATCATGACACGAAAAATACGCCGGAAACCCGTGCCGTCAAAAAAAGCCAGCGACGCGGAGATTTTGCGTGATGCGGATCAATATATGGTCCGCACGTATCGCCGACCGCCGATTGTTTTCACGCGCGGCAAGGGCTGCCGTCTTTACGATACAAGCGGGCGTGCCTACCTCGATTTCCTCGGTGGCATTGCGGTGAACGCGCTGGGCTATTCGCATCCGCGGCTGGTGCGCGTGATGCGGAACGAGGCGGCGAAGGCCGTCCACTTTTCCAATTTATTTCATAATCCGTTTCAGGGGCCACTCGCGAAGAAACTTGCTGAATGGTCCGGGCTGGACCGCGTCTTCTTCACGAACAGCGGCACGGAAGCGATGGAAGGCGCGATGAAACTGGCACGCGCTTACTCGAAGAAGAGCCGGGCGGCGGGCGCGCCGGTGAAGACGCGGTTCCTGGCGCTGGAAAATTCGTTTCACGGACGGACGTTTGGGGCCGTGTCCATAACGTACCCTGCAAAATATCGCGAGCCATTTGAGCCGTTGGTGCCGGGCGCGGAATTCGTGCGGTTCAACGACGTGAGCGACCTCGAAAGGAAATTCGACGACAGCGTTTGCGCGATTGTGCTCGAAACGATTCAAGGTGAAGGCGGAGTTTATCCTGTAAGTGAAAGTTTTTGGGCGCGCGCGCGCGAACTTTCCACGAAATATGATGCGCTGATGATCGCTGACGAAATTCAGTGCGGGCTGGGGCGCACAGGACGCAAATTTGCATATCAAAAGTTTGTGGCAAAGCCGGACGTTGTGACGGTAGCGAAACCGCTTGCAGGCGGGCTGCCGCTCGGAGCGTTTATCGCGAATGAAAAGGTCGCTGCCGCGTTTACGCCGGGCTTGCATGGCACGACGTTTGGCGGCGGGCCGTTCGTTTGCGCCGTGGCTCTGGAATTTTTGAAGACACTCGAAGACGAGAAGCTGCTCGCAAATGTTCGCGAGCGCGGTGAAGAGCTTCGGCAAGGACTGGAGAAAGTGAAATCGCGATTCGAATTTATTCGCGAGGTGCGCGGAGAAGGATTGATCGTGGGCCTCGATTTGTCGGTCGAAGGCGCGCCGATTGCCGAAGAAGCGCTGAAGCGCGGCTTGATCATCAATTGCACGCACGAACACATCTTGCGCATGCTGCCTCCGTTCATTGTTCGCGCGCGGGAGATTCGGGAATTCCTGAAGACGCTCGAAGTTGTGCTGGCAAAAGCGCCACGAAAGGCATGGAAGCCGGCGGAAATATCGCAGGCGCAATCCGTTTCGCGGACTCAAGAAGCGGCTGGAGCAGTCGCTCACGCCGCAGCGAGGTAAACATGAACGCGATGGCCGCAACCGCAAATGTTCCGACGCTCACACACGATCTCTTGACCGGCACCGAATGGGGCGCGGCGCAGATCCGCGAGCTCTATCATCTGGCTGCTGACATCAAGGCGCGGCCGGAGCGGTACCGCAGCGCGCTGGCGGGAAGCTTTCTGGCGATGATTTTTGAGAAGCCGTCGCTGCGCACGCGCGTCACATTTGAAGTGGGCATTGCGAGCATGGGCGGAGGAGCGGTTTTTCTGGATCACACGCAATCGCGGCTGGGCGAGCGGGAAACAGTGGCCGACGTGGCGAAAAATCTGGATCGCTGGGTGCAGGGAATCGTGGCGCGTGTGTTCGAGCAGAAGGTGCTGGACGAGCTAGCGGAAAATGCGTCGATACCGGTGATTAACGCACTGTCCGACGGTTTTCATCCCTGCCAGGCGCTGGCGGATTTTTTCACATTGGAAGAGCGCTTTGGGTCGCTGCGCGGCGTGAAAGTCGCTTACGTCGGCGATGGAAATAATGTTTGCCATTCCCTGCTGAGCATTGGCGCGCGGGTTGGGGCGCACGTTCGAGTGGCAACGCCTGCCGGTTATGAACCGAATGCGGAGGTGGTGGCGGAAGCACGCCGCACGGCTCGCGAAACGCGCGGCAAGATCGAGATTCTTCGCTCGCCGGAAGAGGCGGCCTCCGGAGCGCAGGCGATTTACACGGACGTGTGGGCGAGCATGGGCCAGGAGAATGAAGCCGCAGAACGCGAGGCCATTTTTGCGCCGTATCAGGTGAATGAAAAGCTCTTCGCGCAAGCCCATCCGCATGCGGTTTTCATGCACTGCCTGCCGGCGCACCGCGGTTCGGAAGTTACGGCAGAGATCATTGACGGGCCGCAGTCAATTGTGTTCGACCAGTCGGAGAATCGTTTGCACGTTCAGAAAGCAATCCTACTCACGCTGCTTGGATAAGGAGAAAACGTTGGCGAAAAAAGTGGTTCTGGCCTATTCCGGGGGACTCGATACTTCAATCATCATTCCGTGGCTGAAAGAGAATTATCACTGCGAAGTGATCGCCATGATCGGCGATCTGGGACAGAAAGAGGATCTGGAAGCGGCCCGGGGGAAGGCGCTGGCTACCGGCGCGAGCGAAGCGCACGTTGAGGATTTACGCGAGGAATTTATTACCGGCTACATTTGGCCGACATTGCGCGCGGGAGCAGTGTACGAGCACAAATACTTGCTGGGGACTTCGTTTGCGCGGCCGATATTGGGGCGGCGTCAAGCGGAGATGGCGCGCAAAGTGGGCGCTGACGCGGTGGCGCACGGCTGCACGGGAAAAGGCAACGATCAAGTGCGGTTCGAGCTTGCGGTGAAAGCAATCGCGCCGGAACTGAAAATCATCGCGCCGTGGCGCGAATGGAATATCACATCGCGCGAAGAAGCAATTGCTTATGCGCGCGAGCACAATGTTCCCATCGAACAGACCACGAAGAATATTTACAGCCGCGACCGCAACATCTGGCATTTGAGCCATGAAGGCGGGCGGTTGGAAGATCCGGCAAACGCCCCGGAAGAGGCGATGTGGCAGTGGGTGGTTTCTCCGGCGGCGGCGCCGAACACGCTGACGGAAGTTGAAATCGGATTCGAGTGCGGCGTTCCTGTTTCGGTGAACGGGAAGAAGCTTGGCGCGATTGCGTTGCTGGAAGAATTGAACGACATCGCGGCTAAAAATGCGGTGGGGCGCATGGACATGGTCGAGAACCGCCTGGTGGGAATCAAATCGCGAGGCGCATACGAAACGCCGGGAGGGACGTTGTTAGTGGCAGCGCACCGCGAGCTCGAAGCGCTGTGCCTGGACCGCGAGACGCTGCACTACCAGCAACAACTCTCGCTGCGCTACGCGGAAATGGTTTATTACGGGATGTGGTTCACGCCGCTGCGAGAGGCGCTGGATGCGTTCTTCGCTTCTTCGCAAAAACGCGTGACGGGCTCGGTTGGTTTGAGCCTTTTCAAAGGCAACGTGAATGTGACGTCGCGCAACTCCGCCTATTCGCTTTATCGCACGAACCTTGCGAGCTTCACGATGACCGGCTACAACCCGAAAGACGCCGAAGGATTCATCAATCTGTTCGCGTTGCCGATTACCGTGCCCGTAGGTAAAGGGAATGCAGCGAAATGAGCGAGGCGGGGAAACAAAGGATGTGGGGCGGGCGCTTCGAGCGCGCTCCGGATGAGGCGTTTTATGAATTCGAAAGCTCGTTCGCCTTCGACCAGCGGCTGCTGCCCTTTGAACTACAACTTGATCGCGCGTGGGCGCGCGGCTTGGAGAAAATAAATATCCTGAGCAGCGGCGAAACGAAGCAAATCATCGCCGCGCTCGAGCAGATTGAAAAGCGCGCGTTGACAGAACCTGCGTGGCTCGACGCTTCGGATGCGGAAGACGTGCATCACTTCGTGGAATCGACGCTGACGGAGATGCTCGGGCCGCTGGGGAAGAAACTGCATACGGGCCGCAGCCGCAACGAAATGATTGTCACGGAATTCCGGATGTTCATTAAATCCGCAGCGGCAGAGATGCGACAAGCCGTGATAGTTGTCGTGAAGGCGTTCGTTGAACAGGCGGAGCAGAATTTTGGCGTGGCAATGCCCGGCATGACGCACATGCAACTGGCGCAGCCGATTTTGCTTTCGCATTTTCTGCTGGCGCACGCGGAAGCGTTTTTTCACGATCTGGATCGAATTGCTTTTGCGGCGAATACGGCGGACGCGTGTCCTTTGGGCGTGGGCGCGCTAGCGGGGTGCGCGTTTCCGATTGACCGTCGCGGGCTGGCGGATGATTTGGGATTCGCACGCCTCACGCGCAACAGCCTCGATTCGGTGAGCCGGCGCGACTTCGCGCTGGATTATCTTTTCGCGCTGACGGTGCTGTCAAATCACCTGTCGCGGCTGGCAGAGGACATGATTTTGTTCGCATCGCCAGGGTTTGGATTCGTCATTTTGCCGGACGAATATTCGACGGGTAGCAGCCTGATGCCGCAGAAGAAGAATCCGGATGCGTGGGAATTGATTCGCGGAAAGTCGGGACGAGTTGCGGGAGCCCTCGTGTCTTTGCTAGTCACGATGAAGGGCTTGCCGTCGAGCTACCAGCGCGATTTGCAGGAGGACAAAGAACCGCTCTTCGATGCGCATGATCAAACGGTGGCGATGACGCGAATCGCGGCGGGAGCGGTGGGCGCGACCAAATTTAATTTGGAGAATTTGCGCAAGGCGGCGGAAGATCCCGCGTTGATCGCCACCGAAGCAGCGGATTATTTGGTGGCGAAGGGGATCCCGTTTCGGCAAGCGCACGAAATTATCGGGAAGATGGTTCACGACTCCGAGGGGGAACAGCAGCTATATGCGCGGTGGCCTGTTGCGCGTCTGAAAAAATACTCTCCGTCATTCGAGGCGGACTTTGCCGAAGCGCTGACGCTCGATGCGTCTCTCGCGCGGCGGCGAGCGCCGGGAGGTACGGCGCCAGATGCCGTTCGCGAAGCCCTTGCCGAAGCCAAGGCGCGGATCGGTGCAGAGGAGAAAAAGGCGTGAGGACGCGGCGGGCTCGACTGACAGATGCGGCTGCGATTCACGCGTTGATCGCGCACTACGCTGGCGAAGGGCTACTGCTGCCGCGCACGGAAGAAAATGTACGCGACCATACACGAGGATTTCTGGTCTTGGAAGAAAAAGGCCAGATTGCGGGGTGCGTGTCGCTAGAAAATTACGGTACTGAATTAGCGGAGATCCGGTCGCTGGCAGTGCATCCAGAAATTCGCGGGCGCGGATTGGGTGCGCGGCTGGTTCAATATGCGCTGACGGAGGCACGCCGGCGAAAAATAGCGCGGGTGTTTGCCGTGACGCATGCACCGGAATTCTTCGTGCGCCAGGGCTTTGACACCTCGTCGCGGCACGCGCTGCCTGAAAAAATTGCGCGAGACTGCTCCGCGTGCCCGAAAGCGCGGCGGTGCCGTCTGGTGGCGGTGATCGCCACGGTCATCGCCGAACGCATCGCGTTGCCGATACTAACTGATGCCGTGACGTCATCTCCGGCCGCATGAAGCTGCGCATCGACGCATCGCCACTGCCTCGCGGTTTCGAATTTTCCGCTGTTGCCTGCGGACTCAAAAAATCCGGCCTCGATTTGGGACTGATCGTCAGCGAAACGTCCACCGCAGCCGCCTGCGTGTTCACCACGAATCTCGTGAAGGCAGCTCCCGTGCTGATTTCTCAAGCGCATCTGCGGCGCTCCGCTGAAAAGATGCGCGCAATCATCGTGAATTCCGGCAATGCGAACTGCGCGACAGGCGCGCCGGGGCTTGCAGCGTCGCGGCGCACAGCGGCACTGGTTGCCCGGACTCTTCATTGCAAGGCGGAACAAATTTTGGTGTGCTCGACGGGCGTGATTGGGCTACCGCTGCGCGTCGAACGCATTCTGCGCGCAGTTCCAGATCTTGCCGCAAAGCGTTCAACACAGCCGGAATCATTCGCACAGTTCGCGCGCGCGATCATGACCACGGATACGCGGCCGAAATTCGCCGCAGCGAGCTGCCGCATCGGTGGGAAGCGAGTGCGTTTGCTCGGATGTGCGAAGGGCGCGGGAATGATTCATCCGCGCATGGCGACGATGCTCGCGTTTGTTGTAACGGACGCGGCCGCTTCGCCGAACGTGCTTCGACGCGCGTTACGCGACGCCGTTGGGGGGACATTCAACGCCATCACTGTGGACGGTGATACTTCGACGAACGATACGCTGGCTCTTTTGGCGAATGGAGCTTCGGGTGCGCGTGCAATTCGCCGGGATGGCGCGGACTATCGCAAGTTTCTGGGCGCGCTCGAATCGGTTTGTGGCTCTCTTGCGCTCCAGATCGTCGCCGACGGCGAAGGCGCGCATCGAGTTGTGGAAATCGAGGTTCGCGGCGCGCCGTCGAATAGCGCGGCGGACGAAGTGGCGCGCACGATTGCAAATTCGCCGTTGGTTAAAACGGCGCTCGCTGGCGGCGATCCGAACTGGGGCCGAATCCTGGCGGCTGCGGGCCGCTCGGGCGTTCGCTTCAATCCCGAGCGCGTCGAAATCCGAATGGCGGGAATTCTAATGTGCCGCAATGGACACGCACATTTCTTCGACGAGCGCACCGCGCATCGCAAACTTCTCGCCACGCACGTTCCCGTCGTGGTGAACTTGCGCGCGGGAAGCGGCACAGCGCGTATCTGGACATGCGACTTCACTGGCGACTACGTTCGCATCAATGCCAGCTACCGCAGCTAGGCGAATCACAAATCCCATTTCAAATAGTCAGATTTCTTACGCGATGGCGGCGTCTCGTTTCTCTTTTGGGCAGTGCAGCGGAACTTCGGTGGACTCGACGCGTCCGGCGACGTAGCGATAGGTCTCCAGAGCCGTTCCGGCGATGCCCTGGCGGACGAGTTGCGGCAAATCGAGTTTCGATTCGGCGGCGTCGAGTTCCGCCGGCGTGGCATGCAGCGCCGGGCTGCGCGGCATAAAAACAGGACAGCAATCGTGAAACGGCTCTGCGGAAATATCATGCGTGCCGATTTTTCGCGCGAGCGCCATGATTTCGAGTTTGTCGGTGCCGGCGAGCGGACGAAAAACAGGAAGCCTGGCAGTGGCTTCGACGGCGACCATATTGCGGAGCGTTTGCGACGCGACTTGCCCAAGGCTGTCGCCGGTGACGAAGGCGAGGGCATGGTCGCGCCGCGCGAGAACGTCAGCGATTCGCAGCATCATGCGGCGGTAAAGCAACACGCGGCAGCTCTCCGGCGCGTAACGCACGATTTCGCGCTGGATGGACTCGAACGGAATGCGATAGAGCTTCGCGCTGAATTGCCAGGGCACGAGCTGGCGCACCAACCCGCGGGCTACGTGCAATGACGATTCGCCGGGTTGTGCGCCGGTGCCATAAAAATGAGCGAATGAAAGATGCGCGCCGCGTTTCATCATCTGATATGCGGCGACCGCGGAATCGAAACCGCCAGAGAGCAGGCAGAGCATTTTGCCGGCTGTGTTCGCGGGCAAGCCGCCGGGGCCGGGAATCTTTCGCGCGTAAACGAGGGCCGGTCCAGAGGTGATCTCGATTCGACAAGTCACGTCAGGATCGTTCAACTTCGCGCGGACATTGCGGCCCGCGTCTCGCAAACGATCGAGCAAGAAGCGGCCGACGACGGTTTCGATCTCCGAGCTGCGGTGCGCGAAAGATTTGTCGCTGCGCTTGGCGCGGACGGCGAAGGTGGCAAAAGATAAGGGTTCGACTTCCGCCCAGGCCGCTTCGCAAAGCGCGCCAAGATCAGCCTCGGCGGGACGAGCAATCGCGTAATAAGCGATTCCCGAGATTCTCTCGATGCGAGAGAGTGTGTCTTCTAGGGACGCGCCTTCTTTCAAGCGCACAACGAGCCGATCGTTTGGACGTTCGATTTTATCGAGCGGAATGCCTTCGAGACCCAGGCGGACAGCACTGGCGAGCTTCGAGACGAAGAACCGCTTGTTGCGGCCCTTAAGCCACAATTCATGATAATGAATGACAATAGCCGGCTGGCTCATCCTACTTAGTTCCTTCGCGGAATCTTCTTGAAAGTATACCAGTCGCGGCGCTTTGCGGCACGGGGGACAACTTTTGACTTCGTGCCTTCGGGTAGCTGACTTCTCGCGGCGGCGGTGGCATCCAGTGTGTCGGATTCGTTCGTAACCGTATCGATACAAGAATCGCCGTGGTGCGACTTTCCTTGACAGGCGGGGTTACAATCCACGGCACCTGAGGATTGCACGAAGTCACTGGCACGATGCGACCCGCCGGAGGAATTCCGCATCCAATGGTTGCGTAGGAAAGATGGGGAGGGTCCAATGTGGATCCGCCGAGACTGGGACGATTTTTTTAACCGAATGCGGAGACGCGGTACCGCGGTTCATCCTCCGCGGCCTGTGGATCGATCTGCGCGAAACCGACTGGTTCCCGCGGAAGGTTATAGCCTGGCAGAGCTCGATGACGCGGGACTCAGCCTTGAACAAGCAGAAGTTCTAGGACTTCCGGTCGACGCCATGAGGTTGGGCAGCGATCAAGCCAATGTCACTGCTCTCCAGATGTTTCTCCGGGCCAGCCGCGCGCGCTACTGACTCTCCGGTGCCCTTCCACCTCATGTACTCTTGACGCGGGCATTGAAATCGGTAAACTTCCCTTTCTGTCATGGCAACTCAGCCCAACCCGGCGACGCTGGCTCCAAACCCGGAAGACTCACTGCGGGAGCTTGAGTTTCCTCAGCGGGAAGCCGCGTTTTTCTACGGCCTGTTTTTGCGCGGACATTCGCCGGAGCAGCTTCGCCGCGACATCGAAGTGCCTGCCGGCGTGCTTGCCAAATGGGACCGCGACTCCACGCGACAGCCGGAGTTGCGCGTCTTGTTTGAACGGATGGTCGAATATCGAAGGCACGTGCTGGCGATTTTCGACTCGCTCGTAGGCTTTGACGCAAGAACGCAGAGACTACAGTAGTTTACCGCCAAGATTTGTCATTCTCCGATTAGACCCCACGCCCCAATGCCGCCGCATTACCGTATCCGCGTGACGGTTGCAAAAGCAGCGTGAATAATTCAAACTACTGATGTTCCCCGGTAGCTCAATGGTAGAGCATTCGGCTGTTAACCGAAATGTTGGAAGTTCGAATCTTCCCCGGGGAGCCAACTCCTTTATTCCGCAGGCAGTTACAGAACATTTCGAGGAAGCTTGCCTTCTCCGAGGAAATATCGTGTGCGCGAATCGCGGTTAATAGCGATTAGTGAAGGCGAACGATACTCAACTACACTTATGATGGAAACGGGTTGCGCGTCGAGAAGGAGAATGGCAACACCTGCTCCCTGACTGGAAGAGCCCATGTGGACCTTAGGACGTACCTGGGCCGATCGTCCCCGCGCCGGAAATTCAGTCATATTTGAGTGCGCGGACGGGATGCAGCAGGGCAGCTTTTCCGGACGGAAACAGGGCAAACGCCAGATTCAATCCCGCAGAAAGCAGGATCACCAATCGCGCGGCCCGCCAGTCGAAGTAAAACGGCAGTCCAGCGCGCTGCGCGACGATCCGCGAACCTTCCCATCCCGCAGCCAATCCCACCAGGCAGCCAATGAGGCTGACGATCGCGGCTTCAAAAAGAAATTGAAAAAGAATGTCCGACGCAGTTGCGCCCACCGCTCTTCGCGTGCCGATCTCGCCGATGCGTTCCCGCACTGCGATCCACGTGATGGCCAGAATGCCGAGCCCGGAAACAAAGAGGCCGCTGAGTCCGACCCATCGCACGAGAAAGGCGAGTTTTTCCGCAGTGAGAGTTTCGGTGTCAATCAGTGACTTTTGATTTTGAATTTGAAAATCCACCGGCAGATTGGCAAGCACGTGGTGGCGCCGACTGAGAGTCTCTCGAATCGTTTGGGCGTCCTCGTCCATGCGGTCCCAATTTGCGATTTCAAAAATTAAACTCGAGTAGTAGCTTACGTTCATCAAACGATGCATGGCGGTGGTCAGGGGAATGTAAACTTGGTTGTCTTCGTTTCCTGCATCGAGGCTCTGACCGCGTCCGGCGAGCACACCAGTGACTTCGAAGGGAACTCGATTGATAAGCACACGCCGCCCGACTGGAGAAGCGTCGCCAAATAGATCGCGCGCTACCGTCCAACCCAGTAGCACGACGCGGGAAGAACGGCGCGTATCAGCCGAACCGAAAATGATCCCGTCTACGGCAATCCAATTCCGGATGGGGAAATAATCGGGTTCGACCCCGATCACGGGACAACTGTTCTTCGAAAGATCGCCAGCTTTTACGAGAAAACTTCCCGTAGTGGTTGCGGAAGACTGGGCGATATCAGGAAGTTCGCGCTGAATTGCCGCATAGTCCTCCTCGACTAGTGTGGTGACGATCGTGCCCGTTCGCGCGCGACCGCCCACGACGCGGCTTTGTTGCGGCGTTACCACCAGAATATTGGTTCCCATGCGGCGAATCTGGGCGAGCGCCTTCAGGCGGCCTTCTGCCGCGTAATTGATCGCCGACGTAACTCCCGCGACGCCGAGCATGGCGCTGAGAAGCAACAATCCCGATCGCAATGGGAAGCGCCAGATCGAGCGGAGCGAGCCCGCGAGGATGTGAAGTGATTTCCGGCTGGACATGACGCACTCTGACGAAAGCTACAATCGTTAGGATCGCAGCGCGGTGACCGGGTCCACCTGCGCGGCCTTCCACGCGGGGTACATTCCGAA
>DATNDO010000222.1:0-17939 GCA_035606955.1 Candidatus Angelobacter sp. | reverse complement strand
CGCTCGGCGGCTCGGCTTACGCGGGTAAAGTTGGCGGCACTTCGAATGAGTCCATCGTGATTCGCGATGACCAGCACGTGATTGCCGAAGTCTGGCGCGAAACCACCATTCCGCCGATTCGTTACCGCTTCGTCTATTCTGGAGACACGTTCGAGATTCGCACAGGCGGCTTATCGCCGACTAGTGCCGGCACGATCCAGCAAAGTGACAAACAAGTTGCCACCTTGCGCCGTCCGAGTTTGGCGGCGCGGAATACCTTCATCGCATTTCGAAAAGACTTGGCGGACGAGTTGAAGATCTGTTTCTGCAGTATTGTCCTTCTCGACTAGCCGCAGGTGTCTCGGCCCGAGTTGTGTCAGCTATTTTTGGGCGAGCTTCGTTCGAGCCTCTTCCAGTTCCGGACGATCCGCGCCGTCGCCGCAAACCTCAACCAGCTTTGCGTAATATTTCCGCGCGGTCTCCGCGCTGCCACTGAGCTGTGCCGCTTGTGCCGCTCCGTACAGCGAGTCAAATCTGTTCGGCGATTTCAGGAGCGCCGCTTTGTACTCGACAAGCGCCTCTCGCGGTTTTTTCATCTCCATCAGCATGTCGCCCAGCATTTCGCGAGCGGGCATGCAGAGCGAGTCCACGCCCTCCGCCGCTTCTTGCACGGCAGCAGCGCGCATGGCCTTCACCGCTTCCGCGTTTTTTCCTGCGGCATAATCAACCCACGCTTCCACTTCCTGCTGCCCAATCGTGGCGCTCGACGAAACGCCGTACACTTTGTCGTTTTCCCCCGCGATTGCGTCTTTGTACTTCGCCAGATTCTCCTGAGCCCCAGCTGCATCTCCGCTTCGCGCTGCGCCAATCGCGCGCGCGAAATACGTCGTCGCCTGCCAGCCGCCTTTCACATCCGGCACGGGCAGCGCTGCCGCTTCTTTCCATTGGTGCAGCTCAAAAGCGTTGCGCGCCGCGAAGTTCGCTTGATTGTCCGCGACGTCTTCCGCGCTGGCTCCAGCGACGTTCTTCAATTGGTCAACCAACCCGCGCGCCTTCGCCGCCTGCCCGCTTTGCAAATATGCGTAGTCCAAAAAATCCATCGCATGGAATTGATAACTCGCATCGGCCTGTCCCGCCTGCGTGGCTTTTGCCGCCGCGGCGGCCGCAGCGATATTTGAATCAATCGCCTCTTGCCACAATCCCAGGCGCACAAAAATGTGCGAAGGCATGTGCAGCGCGTGCGAAGAATCCGGAGCGATCTTCGCATATCGCCGCGCCGCTACGAGTCCCTGAGAAGCGAGTTCCGGCGTATCCGTCGCGTGAATCAGGTAATGCGCCACGCCCGGATGATTGGGCGCTATGGCAAACAGCTTGTTCAAAATGTCGATCGCCTGCTCTCGATTCGCCTCCTCATCCGCTTTCTTTCCCTGCACCGTGATTAGAGAGAGTGCATAGAACGCACCGGCGTTCACGTCATCGGGATATTTCGTGAAAACGCGTCCCATCCAATCCGAATAGGCCCTCGTGCGCGAAGCGCGGCTCAACTTCGCGTTGTCCTGAAAAAAAACTCCGGCCGCGACGATGTACATTCGCTCGCTGTCCGTCTTCGCACGCAACTTTTGCGCCTGCGTTGTATCCTCGTGGCCTTCCTTCAACGTGTCCGCGCTCGGCCAATCCCACAACTGGTGATACAGCGACATCGCCTTGCCCCAGTACGCCATAGCGCACTGCGGGTCCTGCTGCGCCACTTGCGCGAACGTCTGCTCCGCCTCCTGATACTGGAACGAATGCAGCAGCGCCACCCCCTGGTTGAATGTGGATTGCACTGCCGGCGCGCACGAAATCGGGAAACTCACGCTCCCGAGCCCGTTGTCTTGCGCTCTTGCTCGCCGCGCATGAAGAGGACGATCCGCCGCGCGCCTCGGCGCAGCAAAACCAGCAACCGATATGAGTGCTGAAAGAAACATTATGGACAGCAGTCGAATTATTCGCATCGCCTTCACCTCAACGCAATTCTACCCTCTTACTGCCGCTCCACGTAACCCAGTCCGTACAAGACCTTGCCGGGCAGCGCGTTCGTCATTTTCCCATCCGCGATCACCGCTACGCCATTCACCAGCACATAATCCATTCCCACGCTCAACTGATTCGGCTTTGCATATGTCGCCAAGTCCCGCACCTTCGCCGGATCAAACACCACTACATCCGCCCACATTCCCTTTTTCAACACGCCCCGGTCCGCCAAATGCTCACGGCCCGCCGGCAGCGCGGAAAATTTCCGGATCGCTTCCGGCAGAGTGAACAAATGTTTCTCGCGCACGAACTTCTGAATCACTTGCGAAAACGTTCCGTACGCCCGCGGGTGATTCAGCTCTTTGCCGAGAATTCCGGTCGGCGAAGTCCCCGACGCATCGTTATCAATCGACACCCACGGCTGCTTCAGCGCAAACTCCACGTCCGGTTCGCTCATGCCGAACGTCACGACCTCTGTACGCGCATCATCTTTGATCAACAAATCGCAAATCGTATCGATGCCGTCCTCATGCCACAACTTCGCGATCTCCGCGATGGTCTTCCCCTGCAAGTTCGCCAGCTCCGGATTGTGAATCACCGCGACCAGAATCCCCTCCGGCCCGGAAATCTCCTGCCACTCGTTGTCCCATGACCTAGTCGGCGTCTCCATATCTTTGCGAATGCGTGCGCGCGTCGCCGGATCCCTCAATCGCGCAATCAGCTTTTCTCTGCCGCCGTCGTGAGCCCACGGCGGAATGAAGGCTGCCATTCCGTTCCCCCAGGCCGTATACGCGTAGGTGTCCGCCGCGATGTCCAAACCATCGCCTCGCGCCTTGTCGATGAACGCCACCACCTCCGGCATCTTTCCCCAATTCGGCCGGCCCGCGGTCTTCAAATGAAAAATCTCCACGGGAATATGCGCTTCGCGCGCGATTCGCGCCGTTTCTTCCAGCGCATCCATTTCGCCGTCGCCTTCATTGCGCATGTGCGTCGCGTAAATTCCTCCGTACTGCGCGCTCACCGACGCCAGCGCAATCAGCTCCTCCGTCGACGCATACGGCGCCGGCGGATATTCCAGCGCGCTCGAAACTCCCATCGCACCTTCGCGCATCGCCTCTGCAACCAACTGTTTCATTTTTTCGAGCTGCTCCGGCGTAGCTTTTACGTCATCGTTCCCAATCACAATTTCGCGCGCCTGCGTCGCCCCTACATACGTCCCCAAGTTGATTCCCATTCCCTGCTTCTGCAGCCGCGCGAAATATTCCGTCAGTGTGTGCCAGTCGCACGTGATGGCGTAATGCTGGCACTCCGACTGCATGCGTGCGAGCGTCGCGTCCGTCTGCGGAGCAATCGAATCGCCTTCACCCGTGATCTCTGTTGTTATTCCCTGAAATATTTTCGACGGCACATGCGGGTCCACCAGCATCGTGATTTCCGATTGACCAAGCATGTCAATGAAACCCGGCGTGACCATACGTCCCGCCGCGTCAATCGTTTCCTTCGCCTGCGCGTGCGCCAAATCTCCAATCGCCGCGATGTGCCCGTCGCGTATGCCCATGTCGCCCGCATACCATGGCGATCCGGTGCCGTCGATGATGTGCCCGTTGCGTATCAGGACGTCGAACTCGCGATCTTGCGCGCCGCCTTGTGCAAACGCGGGCCGCGTCTGATGCGCCGCGAAAGCGAATGCCAGCGCGCTCACCACGAACATCGCTGCCACCACCGCGATCCGTCTGCGCATTCTTTTCCTCCAAACCGAGACGTTCATCGTCATCAAATTAATGCGCCCGAGTATACTCCGACATCCGCGTTTGGCCGCCGACTTGCCGCTCGGTGCTTAACCATCGCGAGCAACGCGTGACGACGCTTGCGCCTCGCCGCGCTTTTCAGTACCGTTGGCAGCGTGACGAAAATCCCAGCGCGTCCTCGGCGAAAAGACATTCTCATCACCGGATGCGCCGAACTTCTTACTCTTCGCGGAGCCGCGCCGCGCCGTGGCCGGGCACTCGGCGATCCGGGCGTCATTCGCGATGGCGCGCTGCTGATTCGCGACGGACGCATCGCCGCCATCGGCCCGCGCCGCCGCGTTGAAAACCTCCGCGAAGCTCGCCGTGCGCGTAAACTTGACCTCGGCGGACGCGTCGTTCTCCCCGGCTTCGTTGATTCACATACGCATCTCGTTTTCCCTGCCTCCCGCGCTGCCGAGTACGAGCAGCGCATCTGCGGAGCTACTTACGAAGAAATCGCCCGCTCCGGCGGCGGAATTCTGAATAGCGCGCGCAAACTGCGCAGCGCCACGCCCGCGGAGCTGAAACGTCGCGCGTTCACGCATCTCGCGCAATTCGCAGCGCATGGAACCACGACGCTCGAAGCAAAATCCGGCTACGGCCTCACGTGGGAAAGCGAGCGCAAGATTCTGCTGATCCTTCGCGAACTCGAACGCGAACAGCCGCTCGATATTGTCCGCACGTTTCTCGGCGCTCACATTGTCCCGCACGAATATCGCAATCGCGCGGGCAAGACGCCCGACGCTTATGTCGAGTTGATCTGCCGCGAATGGCTGCCACGCGTAGTGGAGGAAAATCTCGCGGAGTTCTGCGACGTGTTTTGCGACCGTGGCGCATTTACTGTGGTGCAGTCGCGCAGAATTCTTACTGCGGCACGGGCCTGCGGCTTGGGCCTGCGCCTGCACGCGGAGCAGCTTGCGCGCACCGGCGCGGCAAAACTCGCGGTCGAGATGCACGCGGCAAGCGCTGACCATCTCGAAAAATTGTCCTCCGGCGACATCCGCGCCCTCGCACATTCCAACGTCACATGCACAATGCTCCCCGGCTGCTGTTTCCATCTCGGCCTGGCGCACTACGGTCCTGCGCGCAAACTCATCGACGCGGGCGCCATCGTGGCTCTCGCCACCGATTTCAATCCCGGCACCAGCCCGACGCTTTCCATGCCGACGATTTTATCTCTAGCTTGCACGCAAATGCGCATGACGCCCGCCGAAACCATCTCTGCTGCGACGATCAACGCCGCGTATTCACTCGGACGCCATGATCGCATCGGCTCCCTCGAAGTTGGCAAGTTCGCCGACCTCGCCGCGTTCGATGTGGCCGATTACCGCGAAATTCCCTATTATTTTGGTGTGAATCATTGTTCGCTGACCACGAAGCGCGGCCAAATCATTTACGCTCGGGCGCGCTCCAGCCGCGTTTGATTCAGGTCCGCATCTCGCAACAAAGCGAATCGAGTAGTGTTAATTTATAATAAGGAAGCCACTTTCGAATGAAACGTTTGATTGAATGCGTGCCGAATTTTTCCGAAGGCCGCGACGCCGCGAAGATGGACGCGCTCGTCGCCGCGATGCAAGCCGTCGAAGGCGTCTACATCCTCGACCGCGAGAGCGACGCGGATCACAACCGCTGCGTCATTACGCTCGCGGGCGAACCTGAACCTGTCGCCGAAGCGGCGCTTCGCGGCATTGGCAAAGCTCTCGAGCTGATCGACCTCACCAAACACTCAGGCGCGCACCCGCGGCTTGGCGCCACCGACGTCATTCCGTTTATTCCCGTCGATGGAGTCAGCATCGACGAATGCGTTGCTCTCGCGAAAAAGGTCGGCCACGAAATCTGGAAACGCTACCAAATTCCAGTTTATTTCTACGAAGCCGCCGCAACGCGCCCCGAGCGCACGAATCTCGAGAACGTCCGCAAAGGCCAGTTCGAAGGCATTCGCGAAGAAGTGCTGAAGAATCCCGATCGCGCCCCTGATATTGGCGAACCGCGATTGCATCCCACAGCGGGCGCTGTGATTGTGGGCGCGCGAAAATTTCTGATTGCTTACAACATAAATTTGGGCACGTCCGATATCGACATCGCGAAGAAAATCGCCAAGTCCATCCGCTTCTCAAACGGCGGCTTGCGCTACGTGAAGGCCATGGGGGTTGATCTGCGTGCGCGCCACGTCGCGCAGGTGTCCATCAATATGACCGACTATGAGCAGACGCCGCTTCACCGCGTCTTCGAAATGGTCCGCAGCGAAGCGGCTCGCTACGGTGCTTCTATCATCGGCAGCGAAATCGTCGGCCTGATTCCCAAGCGCGCGATTGAAATGACCGCCGAATTTTATCTTCAATTCGAGAGTTTCTCGCCTGCGCAAGTTTTCGAGAATCGTCTCGCGGCGGCTCTTTCCGGCGCGCCGCTCGATTCCGGCTCCGGCAAGCTCGCAGCGCTGGCTCGGCCTTTTCTTAGCGCCGTCGCCGAGCCGACGGCGACTCCCGGCGGCGGCTCTGTTTCCGCGCTCGCTGGCGCGCTAGCCGCAAGCCTCGCGCAAATGGTCGCGGGCTTGTCGCGCAAAAAGAAATCGCAGGCTGCGTATGTCGACCAACTCGACCGCGCCGTTTCCGACATGCACTCCGCCGCCATTGAGCTCGCTGACGCCATTGACCGCGACGCGGAATCGTACAACGCCGTTCTCGCCGCGTTTAAGCTACCCAAAGATTCTCCCGAAGACGCGCGTCGTCGCGAAGAGGCAATTCAGCAGGCCACACGCGGCGCAGCCGAAGTTCCCATGGCTGTCGCCCGTAAGTCTTTGGAACTTTTTGAACGCCTCGGGCAACTGGAAGCCATCTCCAGCGCTTCTATGCTCTCAGACCTTCGCGTCGCTCGTTTGATGGCGGCAGCGGGGGCGCGCGGAGCGCTCGCAAACGTAGCCATCAATCTGGATTCCATCACTGACGCATCATTCGTCGCCGCCATGCGCACGCAATCGCAGGACATCGAATCGCGGCTGACGTCACACACCGTCCGCGTATAACAGAGAGGCAGGGCCAAAACATGAAACTCTTTTCAGGGAATAAATTTATCGGTGCATTTGCCGCCCTATTCGCGGCGCTCATCCTCGCCGCTGCCATGCTGATTCCCTCCCGCGCTGCGGCCGGCACGCTCGGCACAGACATCATCGGCCTGTTCCCAAAAGATGTCAGCGAGCTCGCGTATGCGGACCTCAAGGAAGCGCGGCAGCATTCGTGGTTCCTGCAACTTCAACAGCAAATGCTTCCGGCAAACTATCGCCAATTTGAAAGTTTTCTCCGCTCGGCCGGCGTTGATCCTGACACGCAGATCGACGAAGTCGCCTGGGGCGCCACGTCAGCGAATGCCCAGCATCCTTACGAAATCGCCGGCGTCGCAATGGGCCAGTTCTCTCCGAATTCCACCGAGGCGCGTTTTGCTTCGGAGAAAATCCCCAATATCGAAGTCCACGGCTACAAGTTGTGGGCCTTCGGCAGCGGCGCGGGCGCCAACGACATTTTCTTTTTCTTTCTCGACAGCAACACGGCGGCCTTCGGCCAGCGCGACATTCTCCAGCGACTCATTAACGTCCGCTTCGGTGGCGCGGAGAGCCTGCTCTCAAATGACAATCTGTTCCCGTTGATTACTGCGGCCAATGCCAATGGCGGCGTCGTGTGGGCCGTCCTCGACAAAGCCAACACGCAACTCGCTTTGCACCAACTGCTTCCTCAAGCGAGCCAGTTCCCTCAGGCTTCGGCAATTCTGGACCGTATTCACAATATGGAAATTCAGGTGCAGGCCAGTGACGGCGTTGACGCGAAATTCCAGGCCATCTGTGATTCTTCCAACGATGCCAACCAGCTTGCCGCGATGCTCCAAGGCGGAATCGTCGTGCGCCGCTACCAGATTCAGCAGTCCGATCCGGTTTTAGCAGACGCCCTTTCCAACGTCACGGTCAGTCCTTCGGGGAACAGTTTAAACGTGGAAATGCCGGTCAGCAACGAACAGCTCACTTCCATGATTCACAGCCGGACGTTCGCTTTCCCTATGTAATCCCGGCCGTTGCTCAAATACTGAAAAAATAAATGGATTTCTCCGGTACTTCTGTACTGGAACTCCGCCTGTTCTCTCGGTGAATTGAATTCGTCTTTCAATCCCAATTCTTGCCCTTCCGGAGAATCGCTCTGATCACTGACGCAACTAAACCCAATGCGCACAGCACTCGCGTCGTTCCGACGTTGGCCCCCTGAATGCTCCTCCCATAGTGCGGAAACAATTTCTGACGTTGGAGGACACTTGAAACGGACCCTTTTAGTTTTGTTCTTGGCAACCCTTGGTACTGCTCTTCCCGCCATGGCGGGCTCGGTCAATGTACAAATCACGGGCGTCGGCGGCGCAAACCAGGGCGGCGTCTATGTCGCACCGTATTATCTCAGCATCAACCACCAGCCGACATTTGCCGTCATGTGCGACGATTTCAGCCACGAGGTCACCATTGGTGAAAATTGGAGTGGGCACATCTCCACGTTCGCCGATCTCAGCAACACCCGTTTTGGCTCGGCGGATACTCAGCAGTACGACGAAGCTGCTTGGCTCTTTACGAAGTTCACCGCGAATCCCGGACAGGCCGGCGACATCAATTTTGCACTGTGGGCATTGTTTACGCCTTCGACGACCAGCTCGAGCGGCTACACCTCTGGCGCGGCAACGTGGTATTCCGATGCGCTTGCCTGGTATGCCGCGGGCGGAGAAAAGACGTTCAATTTTTCTGGTTTTAGAATTATTACTCCCGATGATCTGACCAGTTCGAACAGTCCTCAGGAATTTCTGTCCTACTGCCCAACTCCGGAACCATCTACTCTGCTGCTGTTTGGCACGGGGCTTCTCGGCTTGGGAAGCTTCGCGAAAAAGAGGTTTCCTTCCCTTTCGAAGGTCTCCGTTCGCAGTTAGTTTTGTACACGGGTCGCCGCTCAGGCGGCCCGTTTTTTTATCGTCTCAGCGGCATTAATCCGCACCGGCATCGTCACACTCAGAAGTCCATTGTTGAAATTTCTTCCTATCGAAACCGGGGGTTGATTCGTTTCTTGCTTAGGAGCGTGTGGGATTCTTGTGGAAGTACTTCACGAGGATAATCCGTTCGCGGCCGTTGCTTGTATCTCGGTCGACGCGATCCACGCGCTTTTTCATTTCTGTTTCGCGCTCTTCGATGGGCACTGCAGCCAAACTCCCAAGTGAACTGCTTATTTTCGCGGACTTTGGATGGCGCGGGCTTTCAACGCTCACCTCCACGCGATCCCCGTAATCGTCAATGATCACGTCGCACAGCGAGCCGATTTCGTCGAGCTGAATCATCGCCGCGCGGCATGCCTGTCCGGCAGCCACGCCCAGGTCCACGCGTTCCTCTTCGGTTAGTCCGTGGCGGTTCGCAACATGCTCCACGGCGCCGCGAACGCCCGCAAGCAGCCGCTCATCCCTGCTCAATTTCAATTCCGTTCGCGTGTGTTCAGCGCTCACGATTACCCGCAACGTGGACTTCGCAAGCCTCACGACAATCAGGACAGTAGTACAGGCCGTCCTCGCACAAACGTATGCCCGTTTGCGACTGGCAATAGGTGCAATACTTCTCGCAGCCGCACTTTTCTTCCGGCAGGTCGCACTGCACGCACACAACAACGGGTCCAGCCATTAGACGCTCCGCGACGTTCTTGCCTCAATATAGGACATCGCGGCACACCCGACAAGCGCGTTTCTGCTTTCTGTACCCCATCAGTTCCCCGGAAAAGCCCCGGAAAAGAATGTCGAGCGCACCTCCGTGCCTGACCTGTCCCAACGCCGAAAACCGCGGTAGTGGGTTAATTTGAACCGCGCGGGTGAAAGTAGTTCGCAAGACGTCTGGAGTCCTTGATAAAATCGCGACATGCGAACCGTGTGGAAGCAGGCTGTGGGCTGTTGCTTCGTCATTTCAGCTTTGGTTCAGTGTGCCTGTCACGATGGGCAACGGGAGAGAAACATGAACAAAATGACACCATCTCTTGCGGCTGAGACGGAGGCGCTCAGGGAAGCATACGCCGCATTCAACCGGGACGATATTCCGGCAACCGCTAAGGCGCTTGACCCTCAGATTGAGTGGACCGAACCTGCCGAGTTTCCAGGAGGTGGGACATATCACGGGCACGCCGGAGTGCAGGCATACTTGTCACAGTCGCGCGCGAGTTGGGACGAAGGAAGCAGCGAGCCGGAGCGGTTCATTGTCGCCGGCGATAAAATCGTTGTATTCGTTCATGTGCGAGTGAGACTTAAAGACAGCAGGGAATGGCACGAGAGGCTTCTGGCCGATGTCTACACCTTTCGTAACGGCAAGGCGATTCAGATGCGTGCATTCGCCGACAGGCGCCAGGCTCTCGAATGGGCTGGAATCAAAGCATCGGATGCAAACTGACCCGCGACCGAAGCACCGCGTTTCTTGACACGCCTATTCACGCGTGCTAGTTTCGCTTCTTTGCTTCGTGAGCGAGAAATTTTTCCTGTGAGCACACCCGCAACCGCTGAAGTGCGAAAAACAGCGCTGAATTCCGTCCATCGCCGGATGGGCGCGAAAATGGTGAATTTCGGCGGCTGGGACATGCCCGTCGAGTACACGGGAATCCTCGCCGAACATGAAGCTGTCCGCACCCGCGTTGGGCTCTTCGACGTCAGCCACATGGGCGAAGTCGAAATTCGTGGCCCGCACGCGCTTGAACTCGTCCAGCACGTGTCTTGCAACAATGCCGCAAAGCTGGCCATCGGCCAGGCGCACTATTCCGGCCTGATGACGCCGCGCGGCACCTTTGTCGATGACCTGCTGGTGCACAAAATCTCCGGCACGCATTATTTTTTGTGCGTGAATGCAGGCAATCAAGACCACGACTACGCGCACATTCGCGAGCACAACAAATTTGGCGCGGAAACTGAAAACGCCGGCGCGCGCTACTCTCAACTCGCGATTCAGGGGCCGCTTGCGCTCGAACTTTTGCAACGGTTCACGAAAGTACCTCTCGCGCCGATGAAATATTACTGGTTCGCGTTTGGCGAAGTGAACGGCGTGCATTGCTTGATCGCGCGCACAGGCTACACGGGAGAAGACGGTTTCGAAATTTACTTCGCGCCCGAGCACTCTGAAACAATGTGGGACGCCTTGATGGATGCGGGCCAGCCGATGGGCATCGCGGCTTGCGGACTGGGCGCGCGGAACACTTTGCGCCTCGAAGCTGGCATGGCGCTCTACGGCCACGAAATCGATGACACAACCACTCCGTGGGAAGCCAATCTCGCCTGGATCTGCAAAGTCGAGAAAGGTGATTTCCTGGGCCGCGACGCGCTCGTGAAACAGCAAGAGAAGGGCGTCGACCGCATTCTGGCTGGGTTCGCGATGAATTCTCGATTGATCGCGCGCGACGGCTACGCTGTGTTGAACGGCGAGCGCGAGGTTGGCACCGTCACCAGCGGAGGTCCCGCGCCATTTTTGAAGAAGAATATCGGCTTCGCCTACGTGCCGCCGAAACTGAACGTGCCCGGCACGCCGATTGGCATTTCCGTGCGCGGCCAGGTCGCTCCGGCGCACATTGTCGCAATGCCGTTCTACAAGCGGTCAAAATGATTTTCACTCTGTGGCGCAGTCCCCCTTCGCGAGTATTCCGCGAATCGCCTGGAGTTTTCATCCTCCACACAAGGAGACGCTAATGTATCCGTCTGATTTTCGTTATACGAAAGACCACGAATGGCTTCAGGTCAGCGGCGCGACAGGGACGATCGGCATCACCGATTACGCTCAGAATGCGCTCGGCGATGTCGTCTTCGTCGAATTGCCCAAAGTGGGCGCTAAACTTAAAGCCGGCGAAGTATTAGGTACGGTCGAATCCGTGAAAGCGGTCAGCGAAGTATTCAGCCCCGTGGGCGGCGAAGTCACGGAAGTGAATTCCGAGCTCGCAAACACGCCGGAGAAAATCAATCAGGATCCGCACCGCTCCGCATGGCTCGTGAAGATTAAAATGGACAATCCTCAGGATGCCGCAAAATTGATGGACGCGAAGGCTTACCAGGAATATGTCGCCGAAAAGGAGAAGGAACAGACCGCCTGATGCGCTATCTCCCCAAGAGCCAATCCGAACGCCGCGAAATGCTCCACGCCATCGGCGTGAAATCGATTGAAAACCTTTTCGAGACGATTCCCGCAAAATACCGGCTCCACGACGCGCTGAAACTTCCCGGTCCGCTCTCGGAAATGGAAATCATCGATTACTTCAAGGCGCGCGCCACTGAAAATTCGTGCGGCTACACCTCGTTCCTGGGCGCCGGAGTGTACCAACACGTGCGCTCTGTGGTCACGGACGCCCTGGTGCAGCGCGGCGAATTTTTAACTTCCTACACGCCCTATCAGGCGGAGATTTCGCAAGGAACGCTCCAAGCCATTTTTGAATTTCAGACGCTGATGTCGCAGTTGACGGGCCAGGAGGTCGCCAACGCCTCCATGTACGACGGCTCCACAGCGCTCACGGAGTCGGTGCTGATGGCCCAGCGCCTCACGCGACGTCACCGCGTGGTGGTCGCGCGCACCGTGCACCCCGAATACCGTCAGGTCCTCGCAACATACGCAAAGCATCTCGGAATCGAAGTCGAGGAATTCGGATTCGCCCCTTCCGGACAAGTTGATGCCGCATCGATTCGCGCTGACGCATGGAAAGAGGCCGCCGCGATAGTCGTGCAATCTCCGAATTTCTTCGGCGTTCTCGAATCGCTCGGCCCGATCGCGGAAACGGCGCACCAGCACGGCGCGCTCCTCATCGATTGCATCACTGAGCCGCTGGCTCTCGGCATCGTCAAACCGCCGGAAGAAGCTGACATCGTCGCGCTCGAAGCGCAAAGTTTCGGCGTCCCTCCGAGTTACGGCGGTCCTTACGTCGGCGTAATTGCCACGCGCGACAAGTTCGTGCGCCAAATGCCCGGACGGCTTGCGGGCGAAACCACCGATGGCGCTGGACGCCGCGGATTTTGCCTCACTCTTGCCACGCGCGAGCAGCACATCCGCCGCGAGAAAGCCACTTCCAATATCTGCACCAACGAAGCGCTCTACGCGCTGGTCGTCACGATTCATCTCTGTCTTCTCGGTAAAGAAGGCGTGCGCGAACTCGCAGCGCAAAATCTTTCCAAGGCGCATTTCGCGCGCGATGTGATGAAGCAAATTCCCGGTGTCACGCTTCCCTTCTCCGGAAAAACTTTCAACGAGTTCGTCATGGACTTTCCGCGGCCCGTAAAACAAATCAACGAGAAATTGCTCGTGGAGAAAATCATCGGCCCGCTTGCCCTCGACAAATATTATCCCGGCCAGGAAAAGCGCGGACTGATGTGCGTCACGGAAGTGACCCCGCGCGCGGAGATCGAACGGCTCGCCGCCGCCGTAAACAAAATATTGCAATCGGGTACCTGAGGAGCGCCGGTTTTGAACCAAAAGCATTCAGCAACCGACCTTGAAGCGACCAGCAACGGAATCAAGAAGGCCCGCGGCCACGTCAGCCAAAATGAAGGCCTGATCTTTGAGAAGTCCGTCACGGGAAAGCGCGGCATCGAATTCCCGCCGCTCGACGTGCCCGCCGTCGACCCCGCAAAGGAATTGGGCGCGAAGTTTGCGCGCGAAGGCGTCGAGGGATTCCCGGAAGTCAGCGAAATCGAAGTGATTCGCCACTTCACGCGACTATCCACGTGGAATTACGCCATCGACCTCGGCATGTACCCGCTCGGCTCCTGCACCATGAAATACAATCCGCGCGTAAATGAATTTGTCGCGCGCCTCGATGGCCTTGCCACCGAACATCCTTCGCAACCCGACGCGGTTTCTCAGGGCTGTCTGCGCATCATGCACGATTTGGAAAAGTGCCTTCTCGAAATCACGGGAATGGACGCTGCTTCGCTCGAACCCGTGGCCGGCGCGCAAGGCGAATTGACGGGCTTGCTGCTGATCCGCGCCTATCTCGAAAGCAAAGGCAGCGCGCGCAAGAAAGTCTTGATTCCGGATTCCGCGCACGGAACGAATCCCGCCTCAGTGGTGATTTCCGGCTACGAAGTTGAAAATATCAAATCGAATGAACGCGGCCAAATCGACATCGCGCACTTCCGCCAATTCGTCACGGAAGACGTCGCGGCGTTGATGATCACGAATCCCTCAACGCTGGGCGTCTACGAAGAAAATATCGCGGAAATTGCCGCGATCCTTCACGAACGCGGCGCGCTGCTTTACATGGATGGCGCGAACATGAACGCGCTTGCCGGCATCACGCGGCCCGGCGATTTCGGCGTCGACGTGATGCACCTGAATCTGCACAAGACTTTTTCAACGCCCCACGGCGGCGGCGGCCCGGGCGCCGGTCCCGTATTGATCAAGAAAATCCTCGAACCGTTTTTGCCCGTGCCGGTAGTACGCGAACAGAACGGCAAGTTCGCGCTCGACTTCAACCGTCCGCAATCCATCGGGCGCGTTCGCGCCTACTGTGGCAACTTTGGCGTCCTGCTTCGCGCGCTTGCGTACACGCTGGCCTACGGCCCGGGAATCCGGCAGGCCACCGAAGACGCCGTTCTCAACGCGAATTACATCCGCAAGCATCTCGAAAGCTTCTACGACCTGCCTTACGACCTGCCATCAATGCACGAAGTCGTTTTCAGCGACGCGCGCCAAAAAAAGCATGGCGTAAACACGATGGACATCGCGAAACGCCTCATCGATTACGGTTTCCACCCGTATACCACTGCGTTCCCGCTCATCGTTCCAGGCGCGCTGATGATCGAGCCCACCGAATCCGAATCCAAAGAAGAATGCGATTTGTTCATCGACGCGATGCGCGCCATTGCTGCAGAAGCGGAAACAAATCCGGAGCTTGTCAAGACCGCTCCGCACGCCACGCGCGTTGGCAGGCTCGATGAAGTTGCTGCCGCTCGCAAACCAATTCTCCGCTGGAAGCCGCGCCAGCATCTCGATACCACTCCGCACAAAATCGCAACAACGACCGTCGTGCCCACGGCGTAACGGCTTCTGTACGTTTACTGCGCGCTCGACCCGCGGAGAAGCGTAATAATTCCTGCCAACGCAACTCCATAGCACATTCCGGTGGCCAGGAGCTGGAGAACATCGACCGTGTGGAACGCCTGGAATCGCGGCCTCTGCATCAGCTCAAACAGTCCGATTGAACCGATAACAATCAAAATCAGGATCGATGCAGAAGTTGTTCTTGCCCGAATGGCCATTTTTTCTCCTCGACGAATTCCGGATTCACCAAATTGAATGGCCGAAAAACTATCCGGGAACCGTGGCAGTGTCAAGTGCAACGAAACTGCGTCCAAGCGCAATCCATTCGCGGGCGCTCCATCCCTTACGCCAGTCGAATGATATATACTTCGAGCCTAGCGGCCACGGCTTGGCTGAAGCGGCGCTCGGGTCCGTACACGCTGAAAGCAGAGGAACTCTATGACGCAGGAAGAAGCCGCCACACTTTCCAGCCATCTGCTCGCGAATCTGCAGCGCGAATCGCAAATCACGCGAAAAGTATTTGCCGCGTTGCCCGATAATCAAACCGGCTATCGCATCCATCCCAAGGCGCGAACCGCGCTCGAACTCGCCTGGCACATCGTCGTGATGGAGACCTGGTTTCTCGACTCTATTTTTCAAGGGCAATTCTACGCGGGCGTCAGCAGTAAAGTGCCGCCCGAAATCAAAACGGCGTCGGACGTTGTGGCGTGGTACGACGAGCAGTTCGAGCCCAATTTTAAGAAGGCGTCGAAACTGAGCGGCGAATATTTTGCGCGGCCTCTCTCATTCCTGCGGAAATACGATTTTCCTGCGGTGATGTATCTGCAGATGATTCTCTCGCATACCATTCATCATCGCGGACAATTCGCCGCGTACCTGCGCGCCATGGGAGCCCAGGTACCATCGATTTATGGCGGCAGTTTCGATGAGCCTGAGGAAAAATCAGCCGAGGCCCAGGCGAACTAGCTTCTTCACCACTAATTCAGAAAACGCACCGAGTGAATCACGGCGCGAAAGGCGCTGCTGTACGCCTCGTAACCTTTCTGCGGAGCGATACAAATCACGTAGAAGAGGCCATTGGGGCGCAGCGTCGTAACCAGCCATTCCGCTCCCGCGCCGCCGGCGGGCGAATCGCCCTGCAAATACGTCGAAAGGGCGGCTTGCTCGCCGAGCGTCGTTGATTCCGGCGCGCGCATCACGCTCAATTTCGGATTCGATTGTTCCAGACTGGCTATGAGCTGTTTGTTGGCTTCCTCCAGCGTAGGCGCGTTGCCGGAGATATTTTGCGGCGCGAACACGCTGACAATCACTCCGTAGGCCACCGCCGCATTTCCTTCTGCGTCTTTGATTACGCCGCCTTCCGGAGAGAATGATGCGCCGCCGTATTGCGCACGTGGCTTCCAATTATCAGGGTATGCCAAGCTGACTTCACTGTTTGAAAATGACGCATATTCAGTCGACGGAATTGCCGGTCCGCCGGCATCGGCGGCGGCCACAGATCCGGCTGGTTTGGGCGGAGGCGGCGGCAGCGATTTCACGTAGCGTTTGATTGCTTCGAACTCGCGCGAATTGTGCGTGGCGTTCGTCGGCGCGCCGTTTAGCCGGTCAACTTCCTGATCGATGCGTTCGATGCGATGTTCGGGACTCGGATGGTCGCTGAAGAATTCCGCCGGCTGCGGCAATTTTCCAAGCTTCTCGTAAAAATCTGCCATCGCCTGCGGATCGTATCCGGCGTCGTGCAGGATTTGTGCTCCCAGGATGTCCGCCTGGCTTTCGTCCGCGCGCGACATTTTCAAAAACGCAATCGGGATGCCCACGCCGCCGAGAAATCGCCCCATCAGCAAAGTGGCCGTGTTGCCGCCGATCAGCGCACCGACAATATTGATTCCGGCCTCCGCCGCATATGCCTTCGAGGCCTGGCTCGTGCCGTGTCGCAGCGCGACGTGCGCAGTCTCGTGCGCCATCACCGCGGCGAGTTGCGCTTCGTCGTCGGCGTTCTCAATGACTCCGCGGTTGATGTAAACGAAGCCGCCCGGAAGCGCGAACGCATTGATCGTCTCGCTGTTGATGCACCGATATTGGTAGGGATATTTATATCCGGGCGCGTGAGCAACGAGTCGCGTGCCTAGCCGCTGGAGATACTGGTCGACGCGTTTGTTGTTAAGGAGCGGAAACTGGCGCGGTACTCGCGTGGACGCTTTTTTTCCCAGCTCGATATCCTGCTGCGGGGAAAAAGCGTTCCAGCCGGGGCGGATTACGGTGCGGTCGTCGGAGAGTCCAATCGACGGCAGCGCGAGCAGTATGAGAATCAGCAAAATAATTCGCGTCAGCGGTGTTCTTGTCTTAGAAATAAAACCAGCCTCCCGACTCCGCGCCAACTTCATTGGTTCTCCGCGCCGTTTTCCCATGATGGCGAAAACTCAATCGGTCGGATGCTACTATCGTGAAGAAGGTTTCGCAGCAGGTAATTCGCAGGTTGCGGACACACCATGCAGCCACAGCGAACAGGCAAGCGTCCACTAATGCGGCAAGCAGATCTGGGGAAAGTTAGCCTACTCTATATCTTTCCTCGCTCTTCGCGAGCGCGCTTCCTCGGATGGAGTCGCCTGGTGCGCCGCGGGACGTAACGCCCGAGCCGCGTGACTTACCGCGCCAGCAGTTACAGGCACCGCCTCGGTGGGAATTTCGCGCCCGTGGCCGTCTTCATCGCCGGCTGCCGCCGCTGCGAGTCCCGGATTCGGCGGCTCAACGGTCACCAGCGCTCCCTCAGCTTCCTTCCAAAAGACCAGGCAATTCCCGGTCGCGTCCCAATCAATGGACAGCACGTCACCGAGACGGATCTGATCCGTCGCAAGCAGGCTGGCGAGCGGGTACACAAGATGGCGCTCGATGGCGCGTTTCAGATGACGCGCGCCGTATTTCATGTCGGTCCCTTCCTTCAGCAGGAATTCGCGCGCCGGCTGTGTCACGCGGAACAGGAATTTACCTTTCGCCGTTTCGAGAACGCGCTGCTGCACCATGCCAAGTTCGATATCGAGAATCAGCTCGAGCTGTTGTTCGCGCAGCGGGTGAAACACGACTACTTTGTCGAGCCGGTTCATGAACTCGGG
>DATNDO010000183.1:0-4626 GCA_035606955.1 Candidatus Angelobacter sp. | reverse complement strand
CGGCGCTCGCGCTCGAATTCGTCCGCGGAAAATGCGGCGTTGCGCGCGAGATCGTCAACCATGGCGAGCAATTTGCCGGCGAATTCCGAGAGCCCGGAGATTGCAATGGCGCTCGTATCCGCGCCAGCCATTGTTCCAAGACTCGCGCCCATGCGCCGCAGATCCTCTTCAATTTGTCGGCTGGTGCGCGAATGCGTGCCCGTGCGAATCACGCGCGAAGTCAGCTCCGCAAGATCGGGCGACTTGCGCGACACGAGTGCGTTGCCGGAGCGGAAAAATAATTCAACGCCGATTTTCGGGAACGTGTGTTGCTCCGCGAGAACGACTTGCATACCATTCGCGAGCGTGCGAACAGTCCGGCGCGGCCATGCGACGGGGCGTTCGGGTCCGACGGCTGGAGCGGTGACGGGAAATGCGGTCTGCGAAGTCGCGCTCGTCATTGTTGAACTCCTTGCTGGGCTCCTTGTTGGGATGGTTCATGCATACCGGCCGGCGCGGCTTGCACAATCGGCTTGCGGAAAACGATTGAGCGATTTGCGGGCAGCAGATATTTTCGCGCTGTCGCTTGAATTTCCGCCGGCGTTACGGAAAGAAAATTATCGAGCACCGTATTTACGCGCTGCGGATCCTTGTCGAACAAAGTGAAACACGCAAGGGCGTGCATCAGGCCAAATCGCGGAACGCCGGCGCCTCCAGATTCGAGCATGGAAAAGTAATCCGCGCGGCATTTTACTTTGATTTGTTCCAGCTCGTCGGCGTCGAGCGTTTTGTCGCAGACTTCCGCGATCACTTCATCGAATGCGGCGACGGTCGCCTCCGGCGAATATTCGGGCTTGTGATAAATCGTCGTGGTGCCAAGCGTTGGCCCGTTGTATTCGAACGCGTCGGGAAAGCCCATGCCACCTTCGGCGGCAATGGCGATTTGCTTTTCCAGAACGAGCGCGCGATGAATGCGCCCCGCGCGGCCTCCGTGAAGCACGCGATCCAAAAGCGCGGAGGCGTACCAATCGCGTTCGTGGCGCTGCGGCATGTTGTAGCCAACGGCGAGGGCAGGAAGCTGGCCGAATTTCTCTTCAACTTCGCCGCGCCGCTCCTCGAGCTGCCGAGGCTCGCTGACATCCGCGGAAGGCACGGCAGGATGCGGCGGGATACTTTCGAAATATTTGCGAGCGAGTTCGAAACTTTCTTTCGGTTCCACGTCGCCGACAATCAGCAGCACCGCATTATTGGGCGCGTAATAAGTATGAAAAAAAGTGCGGACGTCGTGGAGCGTGGCCGCGTCGAGATCGGCAAAGTCGCCGTAGAAATTATGCGCGTTGGGCCAGTTGCGATAAGCGACGGGTGGAAGATCGAGCCACGGAAAGCCGCCATAGGGCTGATTGAGCACGTTGACGCGGACTTCTTCTTTGACGACGTCGCGCTGGTTGCGCAGATTCTCGTCGTCGACTTTGAGCGCGCGCATGCGATCCGCCTCGAGCCACAGAACGCGCTCGAGCGCATTCGACGGCACGACTTCAAAATAATTCGTGATGTCGTAATTGGTGGTGCCGTTCAAAACGCCGCCGGAGGAATTAATCAGGCGGATGTGCTCCATTTTGCCGGCATGTTCCGAGCCTTGAAACATCATGTGCTCGAAGAGATGCGCGAAACCGCTGCGGCCGCGCGGCTCGAGGCGAAATCCGATTTGATAATAAACGCCGACCGTGGCGATGGGCGCGGAATGATCAGGCGAAATGACGACGCGCAGGCCATTCGAGAGCGTTTCGGTTTCAACGGGAATTTGCAGTTTCGACAATGTTCCTCCTGATGATTAGAGCTGACAATTTCCACAAAGTTTCAAACCAAGTTGCGCACGATACAAGCATTCCTTGAGAGAAACCCTTAAGAAAATTCATCAGTAACGATGCGGCCTACTTCCGCAAGAGCAGCGTACCGATCCGCGTCGGAAGCGCTGGAGCCAACGAAATATGCCGTGATGAGAATGGGCGCGCGATTGGGCGGCCAACAAATCGCGATGTCGTTGGTTGCACCGTTCTTCCCCGAACCAGTTTTGTCACCAACGCGCCAGGCAGAGGGCAAACCAGCACGAAGGGAAGTCAAACCGGTCGTGTCCGCGATCATCCAAACTTCGAGCTGTTTGCGTGACTCAGAAGACAGCGTTTGCCCTTCGAGCAGAATTTCTCTTATGTCAGTCAGCATGGCGGATGGAGTTGTGGTGTCGCGAAGATCGCCGGGAATAGCTGTGTTTAGCGTAGGTTCATTGCGATCGAGACGCGTAACGGAGTCCCCAAGGGTGCGCGCGTAATGCGTGACAGCGGCCGGGCCGCCGAGAACGTCGAGGAGAAGATTGGCAGCGGTGTTGTCACTGTACTCGATGGCCGCGGCAGAGAGCGCTGAGATGGTCATGCCGCCTTCCTGCACGTGCGCTTTGGTGATTGGAGCGTAGTCGAGCAGGTCAGTCTTTGTGTAATGAATGAAGCGGTCGAGTTTTTCCTGATTTGCGTCGACGCGAGACAGAATGGCGGAAACGAGCAGAAACTTAAACGTGCTGCACATGGGAAAACGTTCGCTCGCGCGGTGCTCGACGCGCTGGCCGGCTTGTGTATCCAGCGCGGCAACTCCGAGGCGACCGCCAAGGCGGGCTTCGATGGCGGCGAGGCGTTGGCCGGCAGTATGCGCGCCAGCTTTCTGAAATTTGCTTGGCGACGAGCGCAGAACTGGGATGAGGGCGCCGGCACTGAGCATGAAGGAACGACGAGTTAGTTCAAAGGGCAATCAACGCTCCTTTGCATTCCGTTTTGCAATGACACATTAGCTCTTCTTCGTTGAAGTCTTCGGCAGCACGCGATCGAGTTGCTTGAGCTTCCGCTCGGGATGCGCATCAAGGACACGCGCGGAAAGGCGCGCCAGCGCAGCGTACGATTGTGAAAATTCCTCCGGCCATTCCGCAAGCGCAGCACGATGCCGCGCCACAGTGGAGAAATCGCCGCGCGCGACCGGACCCGTCCAGGCCTTGCGCGCACCGAAGCGTTCATAATTTGCGAGCGTTTGCCGAATCAACGGCAAAAGAACGGCACGCGCGCGGCGTCGCGAAAAACCGATGCGCACCAAAATGCGGGCGGCGGTTTCGACGAGCGTGAGAAAATACGGCGCCGCGAACGTGCCAGCAGCGTGGTACGCGGGCTTGGCCGCGCGACGAAGCGCCACCGGAGCGCCGCCCAGTGTTCGCGCAATGCGCCGAGCTTCCTGCCGGGCGCGTCCATGGCCTTGAATCACGAAAGCGACTCCTTCGAGCAACGGCACGCCACGGCCGCTGAATGTCTGCAACGGATGCATCGCGCCAGTCGCCGCGCCGAGACGAGCGAGCGGTTCGAGCGCGCGATCATCCAGTGCGCCGCTGGTGTGCAGTACAACTTTGCCTCGCCATTCTTCGCCGCCCGCGCGCGCGAGCCGGACGGCGACGTCGTGAATGCAGTCATCCGGCGTGGCGATCAAGACTACATCGGCGTCGAGCACGCGGCGAGTCAGAACTCCGTGCGGATGCCCGCCGCCAATCGCGCGCACAGCCGAGCGAGCGGTGGCCGCGGAGCGCGTGACGACCGCGCCAATGTTCCAGCCGTGTGCGCGCAGGCTGCGCGCGAGCGCGCGACCAACACGTCCAGCGCCGACGATCGCAATCGTGGTCGTCGTTGTCCTGGTCACCCGCAGTCGCTCACTGGGCTGTGCTCACCGGCATTCTTTAACGATCAACTGGCAATCATCCAGCAGTCATCGCGCATGATAGGATACCGTGTTCGTTTAATCCACGCTTCGGAAAACACTATCATTGCACATCTTCGGCATAATTTTCTTCAGCGGCCTGGCGGCTTTTTGGATTTTGACGGCGATTCTCAGCTATCGGGGAATGGCGCGTATCCCTGCGCTGACGCAGGTGAGGCCCTTCGACGGATCGAGCTTTCCGCGAGTTTCAATTTTGTTCGCGGCGCGCGATGAAGCTGTAAAACTGTCCGAGGCGCTGGCTTCGCTGCTAGCGCTCGATTATCCGAATTACGAAGTGATTGCCGCCGACGATCGCTCCGAAGACGCTACGCTCGAAATCTTAAATAATTTCGCGCAGCGCGACAAGAGATTGAAAGTGGTTCACATCACCGAATTGCCGCAAGGATGGCTGGGAAAACCGCATGCGCTCGAAATGGCGTATCGCGAATCGAAGGGCGAATGGCTGGTGTTCACTGACGCGGACGTGCAATTCGCACCGGATCTGCTGCGGCGTGCGCTCGCGCTGACCGAGCAGGAACGCTCAGACCATTTAACGCTGCTGGCGGGGCTTGATTTGCGGGGATTTTGGGAGCCGACAGCCGTGGGGTATTTGGGCGTGTGCTTTGCGTTGGGCGTGCGGCCGTGGCGCGTGAGCAATTCGAAATCGAAAGTGTATATGGGAGTCGGCGCGTTTCAAATGATTCGACGGTCGACATACGAAGCGATTGGAACGCATCGACGGCTGGCGATGGAAGTGCTTGACGACATGAAGTTGGGAAAACTGGTGAAGCAGAACGGTTTTCGCTCGGGCGTGGCGCCGAGCGAGACTTTTTTGCGGATCCGCTGGCAGGAAGGAATCGGGAACGT
>DATNDO010000041.1:0-5785 GCA_035606955.1 Candidatus Angelobacter sp. | reverse complement strand
CTAGTACTTTCCACCCAATCCAATGAACCTCCCCGCCTATCCCCAAGCGCAGACGTTCCTCCTATCGTAACCAGGAACCATTAAAAGGGGCGGAGGGCACGAAGCTGGCTGTTCTTAGCGACAGCGCGCTTCGTATCGCATTTCGCAATTTCCCTCCTCGCGCATAGAACGCTGGAAACCATGGATAACTTGCTACAGGTCAGCAACTTAGCTGTTCAATATCACACGGCGGACCTGCGCCCGCACGCAGCCGTCGACCGTATCAGCTTTCACGTCGCGTCCGGCGAAGTACTCGGCCTGATGGGTGAATCCGGCAGCGGCAAATCAAGCGTCGCGCTGGCTCTGCTCGGATTACTGCCCGCCGATTCCGTCGAAATCTCTGGCTCGGTTTTATTCCGCGGCCAGGAACTCTTGGCGATGCCCGAACGGGCACTCCAGCAAATCCGCGGAGCGGCAATTTCGCTCGTGTTCCAGGAGCCCGGAATTTCCTTGAGCCCGATGATGCGCGCCGGAGATCAAGTCGCCGAAGTGATTCATGCCCATCGGCGCTGGAATTGGAAACGTTGCCGCATGGAAGCAGAGCAAATGCTCGGGCGAGTTGGGTTGACGCCAACGGACCGGGTTTTCTCGGCCTATCCGCACCAGCTAAGTGGCGGTCAGCGCCAGCGAGTTGTGTTGGCGCAAGCTCTGGCGTGCGATCCCGCGCTCTTAATCGCCGACGAGCCCACGGCTTCTCTCGATGCGCGCAGCCAGGCTGACTTCATTGCATTGCTTCGCAGCTTGAAGCAGCAGTTTCACATCTCAATTCTCCTCATCAGCCACACTCCGGAAATTCAGGCGAGTCTCGCCGACCGCCTGCTGGTGATGAAGAACGGCCGCATCATCGAAGAAGGGAGTTTCGACGAACTCTACTGCAATCCTTCTCATGCCTACACCCGCCTGATGTTGCGCCGTTCATCGCGCGTGACGAATACACATTTGGGTCGCGAGACTGAATCTTTTGCCGAGGAGCAACTGGTCCGATGAGCGGTTTCCCCAAGAGTCCCAAAGACCCGCTGGTCTGCATCCGAGGACTCAGCAAGCAGTACGTCCAGCGGCGGCCGCTTACGTCGGCAAAGTTCACTATTCAAGCCGTCGAGAATGTGGACCTGACGATTCATCGCGGCGCCACCTTGGCGCTGGTCGGAGAATCGGGTGCCGGCAAGTCAACTGTAGTTCGTTGCCTCTCTCTGATCGAAGTTCCTACGTCAGGCGAAATTTGGTTTGATGGCGTAAATGTGCTGGCGCTCCCTCGCAAAGCTCTTTTACCCTTGCGCCGCCAAGTCCAGATTATTTTTCAGGATCCCACTTCCGCCCTGAATCCGGGCATGACTGCCGGAGAAATCATCGCCGAACCGCTCGTAATCCAGCGCGAAGGAACGAAAAGCCAACGGCGAAGTCGAGCGTTGGAATTAATGGAGCAAGTAGGCTTGCCCGCGAAGTGGGAAAGCAAATTGCCCTTGGAATTCAGCGGCGGACAACGGCAAAGGCTGGCGATTGCCCGGGCGCTCGCTCTCGAGCCGAAACTCCTCATCCTTGACGAAGCGCTCTCGGGTCTCGACCTCGCGAATCAAGATATGATCCTGCGGCTGCTCGCCGATCTGCAGGCAACGCACTCTCTCACTTACGTTCACGTGTCCCATGATCTACGCATGGTCTCCGGCTTGGCCGATGAAGTGGCCGTCATGTACGAAGGACGCGTTGTCGAACAGAAAAGCACGCCGGAACTATTCGCGCACCCCGAGCACCCCTACACCCAAGATTTGCTCAACGCGATGCCGTCGCTCGAATCCATTTGTGAGGAGCGTTCCGCTTAGGATTCTCCATGAGATATCTCACACGACGGCTATTGCATGCGATATTGCTCCTCTTCGCCATCTCTATTTTTTCTTTTGCTCTTCTGCAATGGGCGCCCGGCAATTTCTTCGATGCAATGCGTTTGAATCCGCGCGTCTCCGCACAAACGGTCAATGGCCTGCGCTTCGAACATGGAATGAACCAGTCGCTTCCTGTGCGTTACGCGTACTGGGCCCATTCCGTACTGAAAGGCGACATGGGATTTTCGTTTTCGTATAACACCGCGGTAGCCCCGCTTCTATTGACGCGCGCGCGCAATACGCTTTTCCTCACCAGCATTGCCACGCTTCTTGCATGGCTCCTCGCCATCCCGCTGGGGATCTGGAGTGCCGCAAATAAAGGGACCTGGGGCGACCGCGCGTGCGCCTTCAGCACATCCGCGCTCTTGACAATTCCTGACCTCCTGCTTTTCCTCGTTTTGCTCTTGCTTGCTGTTCGGACGGGTTGGTTCCCGGTCGGCGGAATGGTTTCCAATAGTTTCGCCAGTTTCGACTTCTGGAGCAAATTGAAAGATATCGCGGTTCACTTTGCGTTGCCGGCCCTTGGACTTGCGGTCGTCACCCTACCGGTGCTCGTCCGCCACATTCGGTCCGCGATGATTGAAGCCCTAGAATCGCCTTTCATTCGCGCCGCTCGCGGGCACGGTATCCCACGCATGCGCCTGCTCTTCCGTTACGCGCTTCCCGTTGCATCGAATCCGCTAATTTCGTTGCTGGGATTTTCCGTCGCCACCATGTTGAGCGCTTCCGTGATTGTGGAAGTCATCATGAGCTGGCCCGGCCTTGGCCCGCTGATGGTTCAGGCAATCCTCTCTCGTGACGTCTATGTGGTGGTTGGCGTCGTGATGCTGTCGTCCGTCTTTCTGGTCGCTGGCAATCTGCTGGCCGACGTGCTTCTGTTCGTCAGCGATCCGCGGATTCGTGTGGAGTGAAATCGTGAAGCATCGGCACAAACTCTGGGGCGCTCTAATCCTGCTGGCGGGTCTGCACGTCGTCGTGTTGTTCGCCGGCTTTTTCGCCCCGTATAATTCCTCGATGCAGGATCGTAACTTGCCGTTTGCCCCGCCGACGGGCCTTCACTTTGTTGATCCATCTGGCAAATTCCACGCGCGCCCGTTTGTGTACGGTTTGAAAAACGATACCCAAGCCCTTGGATCGTTTGCAGTGGATTCCACGCAGGCTTACCCAATCCATCTTTTCGTCCAGGGCTCGTCGTATAAAATCGCTGGAGTATTTCCATCGCGCTTGCATCTTTTCGGCGTCGACGCGCGCGGCCGCATTTTCATCTTGGGCAGCGACGCTTATGGACGCGACCAGTTCACGCGATTCCTCTACGGCGGTCAAATTTCATTGGCTGCCGGCCTCATTGCGGCGGCCTTGTCCGTTTTGCTCGGAATCATTATCGGCGGACTTGCCGGATTCTACGGCGGCTGGATTGATGATTTTCTCATGCGCGGCGGCGAACTCTTTCTGGCGCTGCCCTGGCTCTATCTCCTGTTTGCCATGCGAGCAGCTCTCCCTTTGCATATCGCGCAGTGGCAAGTCTTCTTGCTTTTGATCGTGGTCATCGGTCTGGTTGGATGGGCACGGCCGGCGCGATTGATTCGCGGTGTGGTGCTCAGCGCCAAAGAGCGCAACTTCGTCGTCGCGGCGCGGGCTTTCGGCGCCTCCGACGCCTACCTGCTGCGCCGTCACGTCCTGCCGCAAACCTACGGAGTTGTTCTCACGCAAATGGCGCTTCTCGTTCCGCAGTACGTGCTCGCCGAAGTCACGCTGACTTTTCTGGGGCTCGGAGTCGGCGAACCTATGCCAAGTTGGGGCAGCTTGCTGGCGTCCTTGCAGCAATACTACGTGCTCTCGTCTTATTGGTGGATGTTCTTGCCCGCGCTGCTCCTGATTCCCGTTTTCCTGGCCTATTACATGGCCGCCGATGCTTTACAGGAACGTCTGAAGACCGTACCGCTGTGAAAACTCAGTACTCTCTGCTAAAACTTTTGCCATGCTCAAAGTCAGTCGCTTGACGGCACTGCGCGCTTCCTTTTTCGTCGCGATTTTGCTCGCGCTTTCGTCAGCCGGCGCTGTGCCGGCGCAGACCGTGGACCGCATGGTCGCGCACAATCCACCCGGCCGTGCCGGAGGCCAGATCGTCGTTGCTTTGCGCTCTGATCCGAAAACTTTGAATCCCGCACTTGCGGCGGACGTCCCTTCGCGCGACATAATTTATTGCATGAACGCTGATCTGATTCACATCAATCGAGAAACGCAAAAGACCGAATCGGCCCTCGCGAAATCCTGGAGCGTCTCGCGCGATGGCAGAACATACACTCTCGAGCTTCGCCGTGGCCTGCGATTCTCGGATGGAAAGCCTTTCAACGCCGATGATGTGATTTTCACTTTCCAGGTCTACCTGGACGAAAAACTCCATTCTCCACAGCGCGACTTGCTTATTGTTGGCGGAAAACCCATCTCGGTTCAGAAAATCGACGACTACACGGTGCGATTTGAATTGACCCAACCCTATGCCGCGGCCGAACGGCTGTTTGACGGATTACCCATCCTTCCAAAGCGTCTTCTCGAGAATGCCTATCACAACGGCGCTTTCTCCAAGGCGTGGGGTATTTCCATGTCGCCCGGCGAATTTGCAGGACTCGGGCCGTTCCGCTTGAAAGAGTATGTTCCCGGCCAGCGCCTGGTTCTGGAACGCAACCCGTACTACTGGAAAGTGGATGGCCAAGGGAACCAGTTGCCGTATCTCAGCGAAATTGTTTTTTTGTTTGTCCCCAGCGAAGACGCCCAGGTAATTCGTTTCCAGGCCGGAGATACGGACATTCTCAGCAGTTTCAGCGCGCAGAATTTCGCGGTGCTTGCGCGAGAGCAAGCGTCCAAAGGCTATCATTTGCTCGACGTCGGACCCGGACTCGAATACAACTTCCTATTCTTCAACCTGAATGACCTCGCCGCCAAAAATCTTTCGCAAATCTCCCGCAAACAAGTTTGGTTTCAAAATGTCGGTTTCCGCCAAGCAGTGTCCGCTGCGATTGACCGTGACGGTATCGTTCGGCTCGTGTACGGCGGCCGCGCCACGCCACTTTGGAGTCAGGTCACGCCCGGAAATAAGCTCTGGGTCAACTCCGCGCTTCCTCATCCGCCTCGCTCGCTTGACCACGCGCGCGAATTGCTGAAGAGCGCCGGCTTTTCCTGGAAAAGTGGCGGCACTCTCGTCGATTCGCATTCGAACCCGGTGGAATTCTCGATACTCACAAGCTCCACGAATGCCGAGCGCATGAAAATCGCTACGATCGTTCAGGATGATTTGAGCCAGCTGGGAATGAACGTGCACGTTGTTTCGCTGGACTTCGGCGCGATGGTGGACCGTTTGCTCAACAGTTTCGATTATGAAGCCGCCATCATGGGACTTGCCAGCGGCGATACCGATCCCACAGCGGAGATGAATGTGTGGGTTTCCACCGGAGGCACGCACCTCTGGCATCTCAACGAAACGAAACCCGCCACACCCTGGGAAGCGGAAATGGACCGCCTCATGAATCAGCAACTCATTACCTTGAACTATGATCCGCGCAAGCGTCTGTACGATCAAGTCCAGCAAATTATCGCCCAAAATCTTCCCGTGATCTGTCTGGCGAGTCCGGACATTCTCGTTGGCGCCAAGGATCGCATCGGGAATTTTCATCCCGCGATTCTCGATCCTTACGCTTTGTGGAACGTGGAAGAGTTATACGTCCACTGAGTTGTGGTGGATGAGAGCCCGCCGTGCCTCGAAATATTTTGGTCAGCGATGAACAACGAACCGCGTGGCCTGACACGCGACTTGTACAAGAATGTCTCCACGGCACTGAAGCAGCCTGGTCGGCTCTGATCGACAAATACAA
>DATNDO010000159.1:0-5604 GCA_035606955.1 Candidatus Angelobacter sp. | reverse complement strand
GCAAACAGCAAATCCGTTTGCGCGCGCGCTTGCTTCATGCGCTCTTGCAACGGGTAAAGGGAATCCATCGTTGGTTTGGGAGTGGCCATGGGAGAATCCCGGGCGGACAGAAGCTTCCTTTCTACTCCTTTGCGGCGGGTTCTACAACGATTTTAGATTCAAATTGTCAGCGGAGGATTCTACAGGATTTGCGGTATTTACTGCGTCTCAGCGAAAATGTACGCGGCCGCGAAATCCCTTCACGGAGCCCTCAGGGAGAAAGATCGGCGAGCAATTTGCGAAATGCTTTGCCCCGGTGGCTCACTTCGTTCTTTTCCGCTTCGCGCAACTCGGCGAATGTTTTCGAGCGCGGTGGAAAATAAAATATCGGATCGTAGCCAAATCCTTCGTGTCCGCGCGGCTCATCGGCAATAATGCCCTCCGCCGAATCGGACATCACCGACAGCATTTGTCCGGCGCGCGCCGCCGCAATCACGCACACAAACCGCGCGCGCCTCTCATCACCCTTCATACCCCTCATTTCGTTCAGCAATTTCCCGATGCGTTTGGCATCGTTCGCGTCGGGCCCCGCATATCGGGCCGAATGCACTCCCGGCGCTCCGTCCAACGCCGGCACTACCAGCCCTGAATCGTCCGCGAAAACTATTTCTTCGCTTGACCGGCTGTAATGCAGGGCTTTTCCTGCGGCATTTTCGGCAAACGTGGGAGCGTCTTCGGGAAAAGCAGGCAATTCGCGAAATCGCGGCAGCAGATCCAGTTCAATCGCGGCTCCCTCGGCCATCGAACGGTACTCGCGCAGCTTGTTTGCATTCGATGATGCGAGCAATAACTTAACGCGCTCGGGCACGGAATTCCATGTGGAGCAGCTCCTGCTGCACTTCGGTCAAATGATGTATCCCCGCCGCGGCCAGGCGCAAAAGCAACTGCATTTCGTTTTCGGTGAACGGCCGCCCTTCCGCTGTTGCCTGCACTTCCACGAGTTTTCCCGAGCCGGTCATCACCACGTTCATGTCCACTTGCGCATGCGAATCTTCCTCGTAGGCGAGGTCGAGCAGCAGTTCGTCCTTCACGATGCCGACGCTGATGGCTGCCACGGAATCGTGCAACGGGATTGTACGCAGAATTCCCGCCGCCTTCATTCGTTCAAACGCCAGCGCCAGCGCCACGAACGCGCCCGAAATCGACGCCGTGCGAGTGCCGCCGTCCGCTTCGATCACGTCGCAATCCACCCACACGGTTCGCTCGCCCAGAGCGCCGAGATCCGTGACGGCGCGCAGCGCGCGTCCGATCAACCGCTGAATTTCCTGCGTGCGTCCCGATTGTTTTCCTCGCGCGGCCTCGCGCGGCGTGCGCTTGTCGGTGGCGCGCGGCAACATTCCGTACTCGCTCGTCACCCACCCTTTTCCCTGATTCCGCAAAAACTGCGGCACGCCGTCTTCCACCGTCGCTGTCGCCACCACGCGTGTGCGCCCCGCTTCAATCAACACGCTTCCTTCCGCCGTCGACACGAAATCCGGCGTCAACTTAACTGGCCGTAATTCGTTCGCCGCGCGTCCGTCGGGTCGCACAAATCCTCCGTGGGTAAATGCGTTTCGCTTATTAGTGTGAAGGCCGTCGCGGCCAGTGTCAACCGCCTGACGCGCCTGTTTTTGGCTGCTGTGTGGGAGCGGGAGCCGGTGTTGCCGCGGGCGTTGCCGTCCCTGGCACCAACGCAGGCTGAACGCGCAGATCAAAAAATCCGGAAATGTCGATGTGTCCAGCCAGCGTCTCGGCTTCCTGTCCGTGAATCAGAATTTTCAGCCGCGTGATTCCGGGCATGTTGGCTGCGAGCGTCTGCACAATGGAGTTCACGGCCATCCACTCGCTCAAAATTCCCGAGGGCATTTCCGATGCGAGCGCGTCCGAGAAATCCGCAACCGCCGTGCCGTCCGGCAGAATGTAAAAACTCAGCAACGTCGCGCCAACCGGCAGCGTTCGCTGCGCAGGCGTCGGCGGATTCGCAATCAACGCGCCGATCAACTGCTTCGCGCGCTCCACCCGGTCAGCCGACAGCGGCAACTGTACTGTAACCGCGGCGAGCCGATCCGGTTCCGTGGTCGAAAGCCAAAATATCTGCGCACTCGCGACCACATCGGTTGGCGTTGAAATAGGCGGCGCCACCACTTCGCGGCGCTCCTGCTCTTCGGTTGCTTGTGTCCGCGCAAGACGCGCGACTCGCTGGTGCAGTACGCGGAAATAAACCAATCCTGCGACGACCGCAACTACCAGCACCACCACCGCGATTTTCGCGCGTCGCGGCAACTATTTGCCTCCCGGTGGGTAGATCGTTTTGTACGCCACCACTGCGCGGGTAATTCCATCGGCCAGGGCCGCGGCCATCGCCTCGAGCTGCTCGGAGCCAGCCGCGATGTTCGAAATCTCCACGGCTGCGGCCGGCGTCGCGACGGAGCGCAGTTCGAATACCGGCAAGCTGGATGAGATTTCCGGCGAGCCTTTGAATTTCTGCGCCAATTCAACCTGAAGCAAGTCACCTAATTTTCGGCTCTGCTGCGCGTAAGGCTGCTGCGCCTCTCTCCATGGCAAAAATCCTGGCGGAGGAGTAGCTGGTTGCACTGCTATCGCATTCACGCCCTGAGTTTGTCCGCCTGTAGCTGTGCCCGGAGCTTCTGCCGCAGGAAATAAATACGTGTACGTGCGCACGGTTCCCGCTGGCCCTGTCGAGCCAATATGCAAACTGATGAAGATCGCATCGCTCTGCGCGTTGGCAATCGTTGCGCGATCGTCAAACGATGGATCCGTGTCGCCTCGGCGCGTTATCACCACTTCAAAGCCTTGCTCGCGCAGAGTGTCGCCGACGATTTGCGCGAATTCGAGCACCAGATCTTTTTCCGCCGCTCCGCTTGGACCGCGCGCGCCTGTGTCCGCGCCTCCGTGCGCCGGATCGAGAACGACCACGCGCAATACGTGCGCCGGCGCGGCGGGTGGCGGAGGCGCTGCGGGCGTTTGATTTTGCGGGGGCGCGGGAATCTGTATTGGAGCGGCCTGTTGGGGCGGAATTGTTTGTTGGGCAACCGGCGGAGGCTTAGGCGGCTGCGTCTGTTGCGGATATTGCGCGGCAAGCGTGGCGCAAATGCCGGCAGCAAATAAAAACCAAGCAAGTATTAGCGCGCGTCGCACGCGAAGAGAATAGCAGAAAAAGTCGCCGATACTTTTACGAAGAAGCGTGCCGCTTCGCGCTCGTTACACGCGGCAATTGAATGTCGCCCGTAGCCAGTTTGGAAATAAACTCGCGGTCCGCCTCAAGGAAATCCATTTCCGGCAATTTCTGCGGCGCCACCCATGCAATTCTTTCAAATATGCGATTGTCGATTTCGCCGGATTCAATCGTAGCCGCGAAGAAAACCAATTCTATCGCCGAAGGCATCTCCGCATATTTGTGCTTCGTCCGGTGAATCTCCGCGCCGACTTTCGCATCAATCGCCAATTCCTCGCGCAATTCGCGTACCAGCGCAGCCTCCGGCGATTCTCCGCTCTGCACTTTGCCGCCCGGGAATTCCCATTTCAATGGAAAGTTTCCGGAGCGACTCCGTTGGCATACGAGTACCTGCCCATCGCGCACAATCACCGCCGCGACAACTAGCACGGCACATCCATGAAAATGTGGCGAGGCATCACCACGGAGGATCATCCTGCGCCATGCACGAGGTAAACGTGAACGCGTAGCATTCCAGGCCCGCCCGGCGCGAAACTAATTGCAGCAATCGCTGCTTCATCGCCGGATTGCGCACCAGATTGTACATTCGCGGCGAATCTACCTGGATAATCGTTCGCCCTTCTTCGTCGCGAATCACATCTGTTCCCATTTCATCCGCCGCCAGCGGATTGCCTTCGTGCAAAAGCTCCAGAGTTTGCGGCTCGCTCTCGGGCGCCATCACAAGATTCGCTTCTTTGCCCGTGTAATACAGAAGGATCGACGCAGGCGCTTCCGCTGTCGGTGACGAACGCGCGGATTCGTCACGGCTGATCCACGCCCCAGAAAGATAAACCGTGTCCGCGTTCACCTGCTCGGGCAATTTGTAATCGCCCGCGAGATTTTCATTTTCGTGCAGAAATCCCGAAGAGTTCCCGAGCTTGCCGCGTTTGTTGCCCAGATAAAGTTCAGGCGTCGTGCGATAGCACACCGCGCCAGGCTTGTCCGTGTCGCGCACGGGATCCATGGGCGGAGGAAATTCGGCCTGCGCATTGATTTCGCGCAGCAGGGTTTGAATCGCTTCCTCGCTCGCGCCGTAATCGCCTTCGCCGAAATGGAAAAAGCGAATGTAGCCTTTGCCGTCGATCAAATACTTCGCGGGCCAGTAGCGGTTCGCGTACGCGTGCCAGATTGCATAGCCATTGTCGAGCACCACGGGATAGCGAATTCCAAATCGCTCGACGGCGGCGCGCACGAATTTCTGATTTGCGGCGAATGAAAATTCCGGCGTGTGCACGCCGATAATCGTCAGGCCTTTGTCCGCGTAGCGCTTGTGCCATTCGACAAGATAGGGCAGAGTTCGCAGGCAATTCACGCAGGTGTAATCCCAAAAATCCACCAGCACCACGCGCCCGCGCAACGAGCGCAACTCAATCGGCTCCGAATTCAGCCACGTCGCGCCAATTTCCGGCGCGTGGACTTTGCCCTTTTCAATCTCCATTGATAATTCCCGTCATCAAATTCATCTTCTCACGCGTCTCGTTTCTTTTTCGCTTTATCACGGCTCACGCCATTCGTCAGTTCCGGATGCAAAATTCGCAGCAACTCTTCCGCGCCACGCATGAGCGGAGGCCCCGGAGTGTTCAGCAATTCGTCGCGCACTGCGAACACTCGACGGTCGCGCACCGCCGGAACGTCCTGCCACGCCGGATTCGCAAGCGCGCGTTCCGGCTTCGACTTTCCGCCTGTCGCGGTCCATGCCAGCACAATCACATCGGGGCCCGCGCGCGCGACGTCCTCATCGGAAACTTTTTCTCCCGCCTGCACGACCATCTCTCCGCCGGCGATTTCGACCAACTCCGCGACCCACGGCGGGGAACTGATACGCGGATTCGGCCACGCCTCGCAATAAACGCGCGGTCGCGTCTTCGCTCGCTTCGCCATTTTGCGAATACCCGCGAATTTGCTGCGCATCTCGCGAATCAGCGTTTCGACTCGAGCGTTAGCGCCGGCCAAGGCGCCGAGCACGCGAATATCGTTTTCGACGTCGGCGAGCGTACGCGGATTCAATGCGAGAAAGGGAACTGGCAGGGCCAGAATTTTCTGCACCGTCTCCGTTTTGAATGGCACCGAGCCAATGATAAGTGTCGGCTGCAACTTCATCAAAGGTGCTGTGTCGATCTCCCAGCAATCGCCCAACTCCGACAAGCCGTGAACGTCCGCAACGTCTTTGCACCAGCGGCTCACAGCGACGAGTTGCCTTCGCGCGCCAATCGCCACCAAAATCGAAGTCACGCTCGGCGCAAGAGACGCAATCCGTGGACGTGTTTTTGGTGTGGCGAAACGCATGCGAAGTTTCAATTCTATCGGCATCGTAGTGCAGGCACAACGCCAGTTTCGTTTGACACGGACGC
>DATNDO010000151.1:0-3222 GCA_035606955.1 Candidatus Angelobacter sp. | reverse complement strand
GCCCGCGATTTTCTCAGTGAACTGGCGCAGCGTTGCGCGGATCGCGGCAGGGCCGGCTTTACTGACGGATGGCGGAAAGCCAACGTCGAAAGTGAGCACGTTCTGCGGATTGAATCCCGGACTCACACTCCAAAGATGCGCAAGCGTTCGAATCGTAAGCCCGGCGCCTATCAGCAGCACCACCGCGAGCGCCATTTCGATTACGACAAAGACGCCTTGTGTGCGATAACGCGCGCCGCTTGCACCGCGTCCGCCCTCTTTGAGAGTTTCGTGCAAATCCGGCTGCGAAGTTTTAAGGGCCGGCGCGAGTCCAAAGAGCAATCCTGCGACGAGCGAGACAATCACCGTGAAGAGCAGCACGCGCGGATCGATGCGCACGTCGTTTGCGCGCGGCAGCGTGCTCGGCAGGATGGTGAGCGCGGCGCTCGTTCCCCATGACGCCAACAATAGGCCTAATGCTCCACCGGCCACGGCGAGCAGAATGCTTTCAGTCAAGAGTTGCCGGACGACGCGGCCCTGGCTCGCTCCCAGCGCGGCGCGAATGGCAAACTCGCGCGCGCGTCCCATCGAGCGCGCCAGCAGCAAGTTGGCGATGTTGACGCAGGCAATCAATAGAACAAATCCCACCGCGGCGAGCAAAACCAAGAGAAACGGTCGAATATTTCGGACCATTACTTCTTTCAGCGGAATCACCGCGATTCCCACGTTTTTGTCTGCGTCCGGATACGCGACGGCGAGATTCCGCGCCACGCCGTCCATGTCCGCTCGCGTCTGGGCCAGCGTCACTCCTGCTTTGATTCGCCCGACACCGCGGATGCCCGGTTCGATGCGGCGGTCGCGCATCCACGGGAGCTTCGATGCGCCAATGGGCACATAAACATCGCTCAAGCGAAAATTGATGGAGCCGCAGCAGAAGTAGAAATTCTGCGGAATCACGCCCACGATGGTGTAGTCAGTGCCATTGAGATTCAAAGTCTTGCCGACGACGTCGGGAGAAGACCCGAATTTCGTTCTCCAAAACCCTCCACTGAGCAGCACCGTCGGAGCAGCGTCGAAGGTATCTTCCTCAGACGAAAAGTTGTGGCCGAGCACGGGATTTACGCCGAGCAAAGGAAAGAAAGTCGCGGACACTTCCATGGCCGACACGCGCTGCGCGTCGCCCTGGCCTGTCAAATTGAAGCTCGTCTGACGATAGGCGGCGAGCGAGGCAAAAGTATGGTTCTCGCGCACCCAGTCCTGAAAATTCGGATACGAAATAGAGCTTTCGGGAAAGTCCGACGTTCTGCCGGCGAGGGTGACGACTTGCTCCGGATTTGGATACGGCAGCGGATTCAGCAGTACGCCGTTCACCACGCTGAAGATCGCCGTGTTCGCCCCAATCCCCAGCGCCAGCGTCAATATCGCAATCGCCGCAAATCCCGGCGCCTTCACCAACATCCGCAGCGCATATTTCACATCCTGCATCAGCGTGTTCACGTTTCACCTCGCCCGTCTTTCCCTTGTCCCGCTACTCGCGACAGACCCAACGTTCACCTTTTGTTTCTTGTGTGTTTGCTTTCGCCTCCGATTCACGTGGCACAGTCTTCAGCCTGTGCGCCTTTGCCTTGCGTTTTGTGGAGTACGGCGCCTCGACGCCGCTTTGCACTTCGCTTCTCGCTCTTCGCCTTTGTCCTTAACTCGTCACTCATCACTGGCCACTGACCACTGCCTCATTCATACCTCAACGCCACAATCGGGTCCGTACGCATTGCGCGCCGCGCCGGAATGTAACAAGCCGCAACAGCCACGACCGTCAACAATGTCGCCACCCCTGCAAACGTCAACGGATCCGCGGCATTCACCCCAAAAAGCAGGCTTCGCATCAGTTGCGTCAACGCCAGTCCCGCAACGATTCCCACTGCAACTCCGATCACCGCCACCCGTGCTCCCTGCCCCATAATCAATCGCATCACGTCCCGCTCCTGTGCTCCGAGCGCGATGCGTATCCCAAGTTCGCGCGTCCTCTGCGACACCGAATACGAAATCAAGCCGTACAGCCCAATCATCGCCAGCATCAGCGCAAGCCCCGCGAAACTCCCAATCAAATATGACGGGTACCTCCGCAAAAACACGGAAGGCGATTGCGCGATAATCTCGTCCATCGTAAGCGGCTGTATGGGAAATAATTGCGTGTCCGTTCCGCGCAACGCGGAGCGAATCGCTCCAAGCACGCTCGCCGGATTCCCTGCCGCGCGCACAATATAATTGATGTACGAGTTCGCATCCTGCGCGAACGGGCAGAAAAGCGCCGGCGTCTCCGGACTGTCCAGTTGCGCATCGGCGATGTCGCCGACCACGCCGACGATTTCGCGATACGGCTGCGTCGGCGAAAATGTAAATTTTATGCGCTTGCCTATGGGATTCTCGCCGTGAAAATATTCTCTCACCCAAGCTTGGTTGACGATCACGTGTTTCGGCCCAGTCGCCAAATCGGCGGAGTCATTAAACGCCCGCCCTGCAACCACCGGAATCTTCATCGCCGCAAAATAATTGTTTGAAATGTCCCGTATGTCGCATTCGTTTTCGTGCCCCGTCTCCACGGGCTGCCCTTCGATCAGAAAGCGGATACTGTTCCCGCCACCGCTCAGCGGAACCACGCTCGTATTCGCAATTCCCGCCACTCCGGGCAGACTCGCAATCCGAGAACTGAATTCCTTATCGAAACGAATCGCGTCCGGATCCTTCGGATACGAAGTCGATGGAAGATTCACTCCGAAAGTCATCAAATTCTTCGTGTCGAAACCAGGACTGCGATGCAGCAGCGCTCCCAGGCTCTTCACCATCAGTCCCGCTCCCACCAGCAGCACCAGCGAAAGCGCAATCTCCGCGACGACCAGCGCGTCGCGCAGTCGCGTACGCACTCCTCCCGCTGAAGTTCGCGTCTCTTCCTTGAGCGCGTCGCCGACTTTTTCGTGCGACATTTGCAGCGCCGGCGCCAGCCCGAACAAAATCCCGGTCAGCAGCGCCACTCCGCAAAGAAAGACCAGAATCACGCTATTGGGTTGCGTGTCCCGCAAAAATGGCATGGACGCGAGCAGTTGATCGGGAATCGCCGTGACCAGCAACGAAGTCCCCCATTGCGCCGCCAAAAATCCCAGTGCCCCGCCCGCCGCCGCGAGCATCAAGCTTTCCGTCAACAATTGCGAAACCAATCGCCCGCGGCTGGCGCCTAGCGCCGCGCGT
>DATNDO010000088.1:0-2791 GCA_035606955.1 Candidatus Angelobacter sp. | reverse complement strand
GATGTACCACTCATTTCCGAACGGATCCCGCACGCCCGACTCGTTCTCTCCCCAGAATTGCGTCGCCGGCTCGTATAGCGAAGTCGCTCCCGCCTTCAACGCCCTGCGATACGCCCCCTCCGCGTCCGGCACCGTCAAATGGATCGTCACGGGCGAAGGTCCATACTGCTCATTCCCGTCGCTCATCTCAATCGTCGAGTCGCCCAGCCTCACTTCCGCGTGCATGATTTTCCCGTTCGGCATCGGCACGCGCCCGCGTTCTTCCGCGCCAAACGCCTCCTTCATGAACTCGATGAATTTCGCAGCCCCGCCCACCAATATGTACGGCGAAACCGCCCGGAACCCCTCGCGTATATATTTCACCGCTTTCGTTTTTTCCTGCCTCTGCGTCTCAGCTTTGCCTGCCACCGGATTGCTAGCCATATTCGCTCTCCTTATCAAATCTGCTTTCAGAATATTTTTGAACCTATCGTTGGGCAGATCGCGCAAGTCCGTGGCGATGCCAGCAAGCGCCGCGAGCTTCACACCTGCTTTCCCCTTCGCGCGGGCGTCTTCCTTCGAGTCGCGGGCTTTCGACTCGCGCCGCGCGAGAATCGCGTCGATGGCCTCGTTGAGTTGTTCGTTCAAATTTTGCTTAGCCATTTGCCTTACCCGGTTTCACGGCGCCCGACTTTCTTGCTGCCTTCTTGATGAATTGCAACCGCAAGCTTTCGAGTCCGCGGAATTGCAACTGCTTCACCGCGCCTTCCGTCTTGCCAATGGCCTGCGCAATCTCGCGTATGCTCTTCTCTTCCGCAAAGCGCATCTCCACCACGCGCCGCTGCGCGCTGGGCAAGGTTTTCACCAGCCGAAAAAGCCGCGTGCGCTCATCGGCCTCCTCGAAACTCACTTCCTCGAAATCCGCTCCTTCAAAATTTTCCCCGGTGGCATTGCCGCGTTCGCGCGAGGCGTCCCGCCATTTGTCGGCAATCGCATTCGACGCGATGCGCGTTAGCCACGCTGCGAACGGCGCCCCGCGCCATTCAAATTTCGCGATATTCGCCAGCGCCTGATGAAACACTTCGGAGGTTAGGTCTTGCGCGTCGTCGCGATTTCCGACGCGCCGCGCAATGTACGCATACACCCGTTCGAAATGGTTTTCGTAAAGCTCCGCAAAACGGCTCGGATCACTCCGCGCCGCTTCCACCAGAAGCCGCTCGTCAGCTTCGCTTTTCGGCTGCCTCAAACCATTCTCCGGAGTACGCGCCCTCACTACCATAACTGCCGGCGCGCGAAAAGGTTACGCCTTAATTTCAGCGAGCGCGTGCCTTCGCTAATTATACATACTTGACTGAGTCAACTATCTGCGCGAACATCCAATGAATGCTGCGGGAAGGAGACTCTTGTGGCCGCTGCTGCTCTTGACGAACGAATTGCCGCCGTGCGCGAATTCAATCGCTTTTACACAAAGCAAATTGGCGTGCTGCGCGACGGTCTGCTGCACAGTCCGTTTTCGTTGACCGAAGTCCGCGTGCTCTACGAACTGGCGCATCGCGAAAGGCCCACCGCGGCGGAAATCGCCGGCGAGTTGGGCCTGGACGCTGGCTATCTGAGTCGCATTCTGCGCGATTTCACGAAGCGCCGCCTGATCGACAAGAAGCGCTCGGTGAGCGACGGCCGCCAAAGTCTCCTCGCGCTCACGCCCCGCGGTCTAAAAACGTTTGCGCCGCTCGACTCGCGCGCGAACCAGGAAATCGCGGAGATGTTGCGCGGCCTCTTTTCCGCGGATCAGCGCCGGCTGGTGGACGCTATGCGAACCATCGAAACGCTCCTCGGCGCCCGCGCGCATCGCCCACAGCCAGAACAGGACAAACTTCCCTACCTGCTCCGTCCCCACCGGCCGGGCGATATGGGCTGGGTGGTTCATCGCCACGGCGCTTTATATGCTGAAGAGCACCGCTACGACGAACAATTCGAAGCTCTCGTCGCGAACATCGTTGCCGAATTCATTCAAAATTTCGACGCGAAGCATGAACGCTGCTGGATCGCGGAACGCGACGGAGAAATAGTCGGCTCTGTAGCCCTTGTCAAAAAATCGGCAACGATCGCCAAGCTGCGTTTGTTGCTCGTCGAACCAAAGGCGCGTGGCCTCGGCATCGGTCGTCGCCTCGTGGACGAATGCGTTTCCTTCGCGCGTCAGGTCGGCTACAGGAAAATCACCCTCTGGACGCAAAGCCATCTCAACTCGGCCCGCTGCATCTACAAAAACGCCGGTTTCCATCTCGTCCATCGGAAACGCCATCACAGTTTCGGTTTGGATTTGGTCGCGGAGACCTGGGACCTCGATCTTTAACTCGTGATGGTTTTAGGGCTTCTTTTCATCCACAGCAGCGCCGCCAGCGCGAGCACTGCGGGGAAGCATTCAAGCACATAGCGCGGCTCCGGCGTTTCCACGGTAGTCAGAAACGCAGTGCGAATCACGATGTACGCCACGAGAAAAAGCGCGACGGGATTCTTTCGCACGCGCCACGCTCCACCCAGCGCCATCAGCGCATACGTTATGCCCAGCAAGAACAGTCCCAGCGAATAGCAGTATTGCGACGGGCTATCCTCCCACCAATAGCCGATCGGCCAGAGTTTTCCCGATAACGGCAGCATCTCCACGCGCGGTGTGAACCACATCGAAAAACACCTCAGCAATGGCACGGTAAAATAAGTTCGCAGCGGATGCCGCGCGGTTCGCTCGCGTGCAATCTCCGCGAACCCGCGATCGATTTCCGGCGTCATATCCGTATCTTCGTTGTACGCCGCC
>DATNDO010000074.1:0-3041 GCA_035606955.1 Candidatus Angelobacter sp. | reverse complement strand
GCGATTCCGCCGGCGAGCTGGCCGATGGCTTCGAATTTCTGCGATTGCCACAGCTGCGCTTCGAGCTCACGTTTCTCGGTCACGCTCAGCGCGGCTATGAGCCACGCCGGCCGCGATGCAAACTCCATGCCGTGGAGCATGATTTCGGCGTCGATCGTCTTGCCGCTTTTCGTCTTGTGTTGCCAAATACCTGCATGCGTCAGCTGGCTCGATTCGTCTTTGAGGAATTCGCTGAGGCGGACAGCTTCTTCCGAAGTACGGATGTCCGTCGCGCGCATCCGCAGGAATTCGTCGCGCGAATAGCCGTATTGCTCGACGCAAATGTCATTCACCTCCAGGTAGCGAAGCGTCTCGCGGTCGCACACCATCATCGGGATCGGGTTCTTGGCGAAAAGAAAACGGAAACTCGCCATGCTTTGCTCCAGCACATTCACATTGCGCGCCCGCTCTTCCCACATTTCCTTTCGTTGCAGTGCATGCCGCACGGCCGTGGGCAGGCGCGAAAGCTGGTGCTTCAACACATAGTCGGAAACGCCCAGCCTGATACATTCCACGGCCCGCTCTTCACCGAGCGTTCCCGTGACAAGAATCAACGGTAGATTCAGTCCCATGCTTTCGATCATCCGTAACGCGTCGATTCCGGTCCATCCCGCCAACTGATAATCCGCCAGAACAACATCGTAAGAATTGTCACGCACCTTCTGCTCGAATTCCTCGGACGTTCGCGCTCCATCAGATTCCACGCAAAAGCCATCCTGTGTCAACGCGCGCAGCGACAGCTCTATATCGTCCTGGTTTTGTTCGAGCAGTAGCACGCGGATTGGAAACGGCCCGGCCAGAGCCGGCTTGGAGGTTTCGCTCATGATTTCCTGTCAGTGGGCGGAAACGAACGGAGGCTCCGCCGGGTACACACCTTTGGCTGCAGTCTATATAGACGGGACTGCCGCGAGGTTTCCCCGGAAGAGGGTTATGCGGAGTGTGTGCCGCGCTAAAATTCGGCACGCAAAGCGCAAACCACGAGAAGCCTGTTTTGATTTCGTGCAGGAAGGGGTATTAGGAGTATGGACTTTGAATCCCCAAAGTCAAGCAAAGCTGCAGGGGCAATACGTGTTGATTACGAGCTGTACCGAAAAGAACCAGGGTCGCCTGACGGATTGGCGACGCTCTCCGCGTCGGCAATTTCAAGCAGCGAACTAGCCGCGGTGGTCCATCGGAATGTAGCTGCGCTCGTCGCTGCCCAGATAGATTTGCCGCGGCCGCGCAATTTTTTGCTCGGGATCGAGCAACATCTCCTGCCACTGCGCGATCCAACCGGACGCCCGCGGAATCGCGAACAGTACCGGGAACATCGTCATGGGGAAGCCCATGGACTGGTAAATGAGTCCCGTGTAGAAGTCAACGTTGGGATAAAGCTTGCGCTTGACGAAATAATCGTCCTCCAGCGCGATTCGTTCGCACTCCAGCGCGATGTCGATCAGCGGATTGCGTCCCATTACGTCGAACACTTCATACGCGATGTGCTTCACAATTTTCGCGCGCGGATCGTAGTTCTTGTAGACGCGGTGGCCGAACCCCATCAACTTCTTCTCACCCGTCTTGACTTGCTTGATGTAGTCCGGAACACGGTTCACCGAGGCAATTTCGAGCAGCATCCGCAGAACCGCTTCGTTCGCGCCGCCATGCAGCGGGCCGTACAGCGCCGCCGTGGCTGCGGCAATCGCCGAATACGGATCCACGTGAGAACTGCCGACGCCGCGCATGGCGCTGGTGGAGCAATTCTGCTCGTGATCCGCGTGCAGGATGAATAAAACATCCAGAGCGCGCTCAAGCGTGGGATTCGGCCGGTACTTCAGCTCTGTCGTCCGGAACAACATGTTCAAAAAATTCCCCGGATAGCTAAGCTCGTTGTCAGGATAGGCGTAGGGCATTCCGAGGCTGTGCCGGTAGGTAAACGCGGCCAGCGTCGGCATCTTGCCGATCAACCGCCACGTCTGCTTGCGCCGCGAATCTTCATCGAAAATGTTTTTCGCGTCGGGATAAAACGTCGAAAGCGCCGCCACCGCCGAAATAATCATGCCCATCGGGTGGGCGTCGTAATGAAAGCCGTCGAGGAATTTCTTGATGCTTTCGTGAATAAATGTGTGGTGCGTGACGTGGTAGGTCCAATCTTCCAACTGCGTGCTGGTGGGCAATTCTCCATGCAGAATCAAGTATGCCGTCTCTAAATAAGTGCTTTTCTCCGCGAGTTCCTCAATGGGATAGCCGCGATATCGAAGAATGCCTTTGTCGCCGTCGATGAATGTGATGCGGCTGATGCACGATGCCGTGTTCGTATATGCCGGGTCGTAGGTCATCATGCCAAAGTCGTCTTCGTTCACTTTGATCTGGCGCAAATCGATCGCGCGAATCGTGTCGTGTTGTACGGGAACTTCATACTGCCGGCCCGTGCGATTATCGGTAATTGTCAGTGACTCGCGTTGCGCCGCGCTGGTCTTGTCGTTCGCCGGCGCAACAATAGGTTTTGTCGGATTCAAGTGTGGGCCTCCTCGACTCGCTGCCTTACGGTACGGGCGGGTCAGTAAACAACGATTCAGTTTACACCAAGTGCGGCGCGCCGAAAAAATTTCCGTTCAGTGCCATTGCAAAAAATGCATGCCGCGTACGCAAATCCATTCGCCTGCGTATGGAGCCTGACGTCAGCTTCCTGCGAGTTGCTACGGCCCTTTCGCCGCGAATGCCTCGGATGTAACATGATGCCGGTACCCGAACAGCTTCTCCAGCTTCCGTTTCACGAACCAGCCCGCAAAAAAATTCCCGACCGCGCCCATGGGCAACTCGTACTCGATGCGATCTTCCAGCCAGCAAGCCGCGGCGCCATCCGGAATGAATCGATGCGTATGTTCCCAGCGGCGGAACGGGCCTGCGCGCTGGAAATCCTGGAACTCGCGTCCTTCCACATATCCGCGATGCTCGAATTCCCAACACACGCGAAACGGCCCCACGCGTACTCGAAATGCGCCGTGCGCGCCGTCCCGAATTCC
>DATNDO010000061.1:0-3796 GCA_035606955.1 Candidatus Angelobacter sp. | reverse complement strand
ACGCGCATTCTCTCCCACTGAAAATTGCAGGCGGCGGTTTGCAGGAAGGCCGCGTGTAAGGTTGCGCCGGAGTGTTTCCGGTCAGCGAAGCGAGGCGCTGAGAAACGGAAAATGCTCGGCGGCGGCCATGAAAAACAGCATTGGAAACGAGAGCCAGAAGGCTGTCCGCGATGCGATAGTCGAAAATAGCACCATGCGTTCCGCTTGAACGGGAATCGGCAACCCTTTTTCGGCGTTCGCACGCGTCCACTGAATCGATCGCTTCTGCACGCGCCACACGATTCCCCAGACGTTGAAGAGCATCACGAATCCCAGTCCTCCACCGACGCTGATCGCGAGATGCGCATTCGAAGATTCCGGTCCGGCGTTTAGATCGAGGATCACCCACGAGGCGGCAATCACGACAATCGCAATCAGAATCGCCCGCACCCAGCCGTTTCCGAGCGGGCCGCCAAACGGCATTTGCAACGCGTAGATAATTGCGTATGCCACGATCCACACCAGAAACCATTCGCCCAACCACTCTCCCATCAGCCCCGGATGGCCCGCGTTCTCCGCGTCTGCTTGCAACAGAATCACGTAATAGCGCAAGCCGACGAGCACGGTCACGAGCGCAGACCAGCGGAACCATGTCATCGCGCGCGACATCAGCGCTGGATAAACCTTTTTGCGCGTAGCGTCGTCGAGGGATTTCATCGCCGGCGTGCCGACTAGATTGAAAAAATACAGAAGGCCAATCCAGATGATGCCCGAGACAAAATGAATCCAGCGCAAAACGATTTCTTCATTGGTCACCGCGCTTTGCGGAAAACTGAAATGGGGCGCGAGATTTGCGAAATGTGCAGCGGAATGCAACGAGATAAAGCCGGCTATCATTATGAATCCTCCTGAGAAAACAGAATCGTTGTGCTCTTACGGCGCTGTCCGCAGCTACGCTAAGGAATGCGGTGCGGGATGTCAATCCGTGGAAACTGGACCACTACTCTCGTGTTGCAAGCGTTCGAGGGCCCATTGCGCATGCTCGGCGATGGTGGCGTCGTCGCCAGTTGCTAATTGTTTCAAGCGCCGGATGACTGGGCTGTACGCCGGATTTTCGGGAGAGATGCGCGAGTTTCCGAGAGCCACGCAGACATTGCGAATCAATCCGCGCCATTTGGTGCGTTTGACGGGACTGCCTCGAAACACTTTGCGGAATTCTTCTTCATCGAGCGACGCCAGCCAATCGAGCGCCGGAGCAAAAAGCGAGCTGGCCGTTTTGTCCGTTGGCGCAGAATCTTGAGCCGAGATTGTGGCGGAATTATCGACAGCGATTCTTCGCGGCAAGAACTGCGCTATTTGTGTTGCCGGCGCTTTGCGGTTCCACGGGCAAACGTCCTGGCAAATGTCGCAACCGAAAACCATGTTGCCCATGGCTGGCCGGAATTCCTGCGGTATCGGACCGCGAAGCTCAATCGTTAGATACGCGATGCATCTACGCGCGTCGAGCACGTATGGCGCGACGATTGCTTCCGTGGGACAAGCGTCAATGCACCGGCGGCAACTTCCGCACAAATCCGCGGGAGGCAGCGCTCTGCGCGGAAGGCTCGGCGTCAATTCCAGATCCGTCAGAATCACGCCGAGAAACAGCCAAGAGCCGAGTTGCTGATTAATTAAGCAGGTATTTTTCGCCAGCCAGCCAAGACCTGCATATTTCGCCGCGACGCGTTCCAGCACCGGCCCTGTGTCGACGTACGAGCGCGCTTGAAATGCATCGCCGAATTCCGCGCGCATCGACGCGAGCAGTTCCTCGAGTTTGCTTTTCATCACATCGTGATAATCGTCGCCCCACGCATAACGCGAAATCCAGCCGCGCGGCTTGCGCACGTCGGCTTCATCAATTTCGTCAATTTCATCAATCGTCGCCGCAATCGCATCGGCGGCTGTTGAATACGGCAAAGCCGCGTTGTAGTTCAACGCGCAGACAATCACCGAGCGCGTCCCCGGCAGCACGTTCTCCGCGCTGGCGCGCCGCGCATCGTGCAAATAGCGCATTTCGCCTGCGTAGCCGCGTTCGAGCCATTCCGGCAAACGCCGCAGCTCTTCGAATTCTTTAGCGGGTGCGACGCCGCAGAGTTCAAATCCGATTGCGCGCGCGTGTTCCACCAGTTGTTGGGTCTGCAGAGGTTCGGACGCTCTCAAGTCATGCGCTCCTGCAAGCGCTTATCATGCCTGAAATTTGGGCGACGGGAGCAAACGTTGCTCGCTGCGCATTTCTCTGAAGCGCGCTGGCATGGCCGCACAAGCGTTGATACAATCCGAGCCATGGCAAACTGGCGGCAGATTCAGGGACGCATTCGCCGGGCGCGCACAAGCGCTGACCCGCTGGCGAAGCTGACGGAATTATTTCAGAAGACGCGTGACGCGATGGTCGCGTTCGAAGCGGCGGCACTCGAAGAGAAGGCCGGGCGAACCGATGAGGCAATCCGCTGGTACACGGTATCCGCGGAACGTTTCCGCCGCGCCGATTGGCGGCTGAAGGCCGCCGAAGCGCTCACTCGACTCGGCGCGCCTGTGCCGGAAGCCGTGAGCAGTTTACCGGCGGCGTCCACTCCCGATGCTGCTTCTGTTCCAGAGGAAATCGAAATTTCCGGAAATATTGCACCGCCTGCTGAAAGCGAATTGAGTGCTGATGCCGAGGACGCTGGTGAGCTTGGCAGCTCTGCTGATTCAGAAATGGCGGCAGAAATTTCCGCGCCAGTTACGAAGGAAGGCGCTACGCCTGCGCGTCCGGGCGAACGTCACGGCCGTCGTCGTGGACGCCGCGGCGGACGACGACACAAGCGGCACGGTGCTGCAGCAACGCCGGGGACTGTTGCGGGGGCCGCGAAACCGTCAGAGTTACGCCCGACGATGCCGCGTACGCAAGGCACGCCACATTTGGCCGAATCTGTTTTCGCGACGCCAAGCCGTCCGGCGTCAGAGGCCGAGTCACGGCCAGAACCGGCAATCGCACGATTCGTTCCGGAGCCTACCGGCCCGCTCGTCGAACGCTCCACGTATATTCGCGCAGGGGATCCCGCGCTTGCGTCACGATTCGCGCAACTGGAATCCATGCTCCGGCGGCTGATTTCCGCGCCGCTCCATCGAGTGGATGAACTGGAAGACGCGCCGGCGGGACCTGGAGTCTTTCTGCTCTCCGATTCCGATTTGATGACGAACTACTATGTGGAGGCGTGCCAGACGCTGCGCATCGGCACCAGCCAGCTCGCGCGCGCGGGACGCGCCGGCCGTGGCGCGCGCACCGAAGGAAAGGCTTCCCTGCGTGCGCAGATGGCCGAGCACCTTTCGATCAACGACACTCAAGTCACCGCGTATCTCGGCAAGCATTGCGTGGTTCGCTGGCTGCAACTCGACGAGGACGCTCCGCACCTCGCCCACTTCGCCATCGCGCTGCTGCGGCCGGCGCTCAACGTGGAATAGTTCGCGCCGTTTTCTCGCTGTTAGTTTCCAAAACAAAAAAGGGCCCCTGCGACGAGCATCGCAGGAGCCCTTGTCGTTTTGAGGCGCGAAATTCTCGCCTCAGTTGCAATACTTCAGAACGTCAAATGCAGCGACATGGAGATGAACCGAGAACTCCCGAGCGTGCCTTGAATGAATCCCCCGCCAGAGGATGTTGTGCCATTGCCGATGGGTCCGGAACCAGCGACTGAGGGGCTGGCTCCCAGCCACTGGCATCCAAATGCAGGGCTCGACTGAATATTCGCCCCGAAGCAGGGATTCAAGCTGAAGTTGTTGCTGGGCGCGTCGAAGCTCGGAT
>DATNDO010000058.1:0-11389 GCA_035606955.1 Candidatus Angelobacter sp. | reverse complement strand
CGCACAAAGCCGGCGATCAGACGGAGTTTCGTTTCCGTTTACACAAAGACGATTTCGACCCATATGTCGTCGCCGGTCAATACCAGCAGCAGAGAATTTCGGGCTCCGGTGTCACGGTTTTGTTCTGGACGCTTCAGGCGTTTTCGCCCGCGATTCTTCAGCAAACCGCAACCAGTCTTTCCGCGACAGACAGCTTTCTGGCATCGACATTCGGCGCAATTCGGCGAGCAAACCAACCGCTGCTCGTTGCGCAAGCCCCCGCGCCTGGAGATTCTCAGCAGGAGCTTGATGACCGCTCAGTCGTCACCTTGCCCGGAATGATTCTTTTCTCTCCGCCTGATCTCTCACGGAACACTTCGACCGGAACCGATCTAGCGGCGCTTGGCAAACGCTTGGCGCTTTCGTGGTTTCAGCATGTGATAACGCCGCAGCCCGAGGCGTGGCTGCTCGGCGGTTCGCTCGCTTCCTACGCGGTGGTGCTGGCAAATGAAAAGTCCGGTACGACGGCCGCGCGTGACGATCTCATTCGCCGACGCCTGACGCGTTTTGATCAGTTGGGCAACGGTGCCGAGAAGCCCATCGCATTTGTGACTTCTGGCGACACTGCACAGCAGCGCGAGATGAGCGACGCGAAGTCAACGCTATTTCTTTTTGCGCTGGAGGACCGTTGCGGGCGCGAAAATCTTGACCACGCCATCGCGCACATGGTCTATGCTTTGCGCGGACAGGAATATGGCTACAGCGATTTTCGCGTTGCGCTCGAACAGGAATGCCGTCAGGATTTATCGAGCATGTTTGCAACTTGGCTAGACCAGAAGGGCATTCCCGCTGATTTTCGCGCTCGCTACGAGAATGCAACATCAAAGCGAAGAAAATAGCGTTGGGTCAGTTTGAATTTTCTTGATCGTGACACAAGGAGTTAAAATTCAAACTGACCCATTGCCAGCAACATCGTCGCTAATGCACAGGAGGAAATGTGAAAGAAGTGATCTCAACGACGCATGGTCCGAAAGCGATCGGCCCGTATTCGCAAGCGGTTCGCGCCAACGGCTTCATTTTTATTTCCGGGCAAGTGGCATTCGATCCCGCGACCAGCCAGCTTGTCGAAGGCGACATTGCGGCGCAAACCGATCGCGTACTGCAAAATCTGAAGGGCATCGTCGAAGCCGCCGGCTCGATGCTCGACAAGACCGTCAAGACCACTGTTTTCCTGAAGGACATGAACGATTTCGCAAAAATGAATGAAGTCTACGCGCGTTATTTTCCCGCGAATGCGCCGGCGCGTTCCACGGTGGAAGTCGCGCGCCTTCCCCGCGACGTTCGCGTGGAAATCGATCTGATTGCTTTGGCCTAGTCGGTTGATTGTGTAGCTCAGGTCCCGTCCCGATGTATTTCAATCGGGACTGACCTGAGGCTTTTCCAGCGGGTCTATTACTTACGAATTGAATCGAGGAACTTTCGCGATGCAAATCCGTCACGATTGGACGCGCGCCGAAATTCGCGGCATTTTCAATCTGCCTCTGCCTGAATTGATTTTTCAGGCGCAAACAATTCACCGCGAATTTCACAAATCCGGAGAAGTGCAGCTCTGCCGCTTGCTTTCGATAAAAACGGGCGCGTGTCCCGAGGACTGCGCCTACTGTTCGCAGAGCGCGCATTACAAAACAGGCGTCGCCCGGCAAAAATTAATAGAGCCGGCCGCGGTTCTTGAATCCGCCAAACGCGCAAAGGCCGACGGCGCGACGCGCTTCTGCATGGGCGCTGCTTGGCGCGACGTTCCCGAGGGAAGAGAATTCGAAAATGTTCTGGAAATGGTGCGCGAAGTAGCCGCACTGGATCTTGAGGTGTGCTGCACGCTCGGCATGCTCACCGAAACGCAAGCCAGCGCGCTGAAGGAAGCCGGCCTCACCGCGTACAATCACAACCTCGACACGTCGCCGGAATTTTACGGCCACATCATCACCACGCGCGTTTACGAAGACCGCCTGCAAACGATCGCGCGCGTGCGCAAGGCGGGAATCACCGTGTGCTGCGGTGGAATTCTCGGCATCGGCGAATCGGAAGAGGACCGCATCGGGTTGCTGCATCAGCTTTCGAATTTGAATCCGCATCCCGAAAGCGTTCCCATCAACGTGCTCGCGCGCGTCGATGGAACTCCCCTTGCGAGTGCTCCGGACCTTGACCCCATGATTATGGTTCGCGCGATTGCCACAGCGCGCATTTTGATGCCCGCCTCGCGCGTGCGCCTTTCCGGCGGACGCCACAAACTTTCGCGCGAGGCGGTTGCGCTTTGTTTTCTCGCCGGCGCGAATTCCATTTTCACAGGTGAAAAACTTCTGACCACGCCGAATCCTTCCGTCGACAAGGATATGGAGCTGCTCGAAGACTTGGGCATGAAGGCGATGCAACGTGGCTGACGCGAAGAAGATGCAATTACGCGAACGCATCGCTGGAGATCTCGAAAGCCTCCGCGAGCAGTCGCAGCTTCGCTCGCTCGAAATCCTCAGCGGCGTCAATTTGTGCTCGAATGATTATCTTGGACTCGCCGTCGATCCGCGTTTGAAATACGCCGTCATCGAAGCGGTCGCGTCCGCGCCGCAAATGGCCGCGACAGGTTCGCGCCTTCTCTCCGGCAATTCGCGTGAATGGGAAGAATTGGAAACTGAATGTGCAGAATTTGCTGGCACGGAATCGGCGCTCTACTTTGGTTCGGGATACGCCGCAAATGTGGGTCTCCTGAGTTCCATTGTGCGCCCGGGCGATATTGTGTTCTCCGACGCGTTGAATCACGCTAGCCTGATTGATGGGATTCGACTCTCGGGCGCGGAGAAAATCATTTATCCGCACGGCGATCTGCATTTCCTCGAGGATGCGCTTCGCGAAAACTCGCGCAGCACAGGCGCGAAAGTAATTGTCACCGAAAGCATTTTCAGTATGGAAGGCGATGTGGCGCGCCTCGGGGATCTCGTGCGACTCGCGCAACAGTACGGCGCGGAATTAATTGTCGACGAAGCGCATGCGCTAGGCGTGCGCGGTCCAGAGGGCCGCGGCGTGGCTGCGGACCTAGGATTGGAGCGCGAAATATTCGCCATCGTTTATACCTGTGGCAAAGCGCTCGCAAGCGTTGGCGCGTTCGTTTGTTGCGACGCGAAGCTGAAAGACTTTCTCATCAATCGCGCGCGCACTTTTCTGTTCAGCACGGCCACGCCTCCGTATATCGCGCGGCAAATTCACGCGGCGCTCCAGATTGCACGCGACGCAAATTCTCGTCGCAAGCATCTGAACGAGATTTCGAGCGCATTGCGCGAAGGATTATCCGCTGCAGGCCTGAATTATGGAGCGAGCTCCTCGCACATCGTCCCGGTGATTCTTGGCGCCAACGAAACGGCTCTGCGTATCGCAGCTCAGTTGCGAAGCGCCGGCTTCGCGGTGCGAGCCATTCGTCCGCCCACAATTCCCGCAGGCACGGCGCGCATTCGTATTTCCCTCACCAGCCGCGTCACTCTTGCGGACATTCATCGTCTCGTTGGTGCAATCGACGCTGCGGTGCATTCACGCGACCTTTCAGCGGCCGAAACGGCGACGGTCGCGAATGCCTAGCCGTTTTTTTATCACCGGAACTGACACTGGCGTTGGCAAGACCGTCGTCTCCGCATTACTGTGCGCCGCGCCCGGTGCGATTTACTGGAAGCCCATTCAAACGGGCACACGTGACGGCACGGACCGCGCCACGGTGATGCGCATCGCGCGCGTGCCGAAAAATCGCACGTTGCCGGAGGCGTATCGCTTTGCGCCGCCCGTGTCGCCGCATCTGGCCGCGCGTCTGGCGGGCGTGCGCATCGAGCTGCGGAAAATCAAATTGCCGCAAATCGCGCTATCGGAGAATTTAATTGTCGAGGGCGCGGGCGGCGCGCTGGTGCCGATCAACAACACGCAACTGATGACGGATCTCATGGCGCATCTCAATCTTCCCGTCCTCCTCATTGTGCGGACTTCGTTGGGCACCATTAACCACACGTTGCTCTCGATTGCAGCGCTGCGCGCCGCCCGGCTAGATCTTCGCGGCGTGGTGATGGTGGGAAAAGAGAATCGCGAAAATCGCGCGGCCATCGAACATTATGGCGAGATCGAAGTCGTCGGCGCGGTGCCGCTACTCTCAAAAATAAATCGCTCCACGCTTGTCCGTGTGTTTCGCAAGAAGTTCAATCGCCAGGTGTTTTCCGCATGAGTTCCAGCCTGCGCGTCTGGCATCCCTTCACGCAGGAGGCGCTCGACCCTGCTCCGCTGCGCATCACGCGCGCGCAAGGCGTCTACATTTACACCGACGGCCGGCGCTTCATCGACGCGATTTCTTCGTGGTGGGTGAATCTCCACGGGCATTGCCATCCCGCGATGATGTCCGCGATCTCGGAGCAGACCGCAAAGATGGACCACGTGTTGCTCGCGGGCTTCACGCACGATGGCGTAGAGGAGCTTTCGCAACGCCTGCGCAAAGTGTTGCCGCGCGAGTTGGAACACATCTTTTTCTCGGACGATGGCTCGACGGCCGTCGAAGTCGCGTTGAAAATCGCGGTGCAATACTGGCAGAATTCAGGCCGCGCAAAAAAACAATCCATCGTCGCGCTTGAGCACGCCTATCACGGCGACACCGCCGGCGCGATGTCCGTGAGCGACGATTCGATTTTCAACGATCCGTTCCACGATTTCCGTTTCCCGGTGCATCGCGTGCATTCGGCGTATTGCTACCGTTGCCCGGTCGGCAAGACGCGCGCGACTTGCGATATTGATTGCGTTGAGCAGCTCGCGCGGCTGCTCGAAGAAAAACACGCGGAGATCGCTGCGGTGATCGTTGAACCTCTGCTGCAAGGCGCGGGCGGGATGATCGTGCATCCCGTCGAATTTCTCCAGCGCGTTCGCGATCTTTGCACGCAGCACAATGTATTGCTGATCGCCGACGAAGTTCTCACTGGATTTGGCCGCTGCGGCAAAATGTTTGCGTGCGAACTGGCCGGCGTCGCGCCGGATTTGATCTGCCTGTCGAAAGGAATCACGGGCGGAGTGCTCCCGATGGGCGCGACCGTTTGCACCGGCGAAATCCATCGCGCATTCGTCAGCGACGATCGCAGCCGCGCGTTCTATCACGGGCACTCGTACACGGGAAATTCATTTGCAGCGGCGGCGGCTATCGCCAGCCTGCGGATTTTTGAGAACGAGCCTGTGTTTGAACGCATCCACGCCGTAGCGAAAATTCATAACGAACGCCTGGCGGCAATGGCAAAGCATCCGGCGGTAGGCGACGTGCGTTCTATCGGCACTGTCGCCGCCATCGAGTTGCGCGCGGACGATGCCGGCTATTCGTCGCGCCTGCGGCCGAAGCTTTACAAATTTTTCCTCGACGCAGGCATCCTGCTGCGGCCGCTTGGCAACATCATTTATGTTCTGCCGCCGTACACGATCACCGCGGACGAACTGCACTACGTTCATGACCGCATTGCCGAGTCGCTCGATCACTGCGAGGAATGGTCGGCTGACAATCGCCTAACGCAGTCGGCGTAAAACTTATTCGCGATGAGGCGGGAATGGTGGGCCTGGACTGACTTGAACAGTCGACCTCGCCCTTATCAGGGGCGCGCTCTAGCCACCTGAGCTACAGGCCCATTTGGGAGCAATGATTTTAGCATGAGCCTGAGGATGCCGCACATGGCCTTTCATGCTTACATTCTTCGCAGCTTCTCGACCGGCCCCTTCTACCTCGCCCACCATTCTGTCCGTTTTGATTCATGTTTCATTCTCTGAAAGGGTGTAGAGTCACGCACCAGGAGGCTTGCGATGACTTATCTGCTCTGGGTAATTGTGATCGGAATCCTCGCCGGATGGATCGCGGGGAAAATCATGCGCGGCAGCGGCTTCGGACTGCTGGGCGATCTAGTCGTCGGCGTGGTCGGCTCGCTTTTGGGCAACTTTATTTTCGGATTGCTCGGACTGGGCGCTTACGGACTGATTGGGCGGCTGGTCGTCGCGGTTATCGGAGCCCTCTTTCTCCTGTGGCTCATTCGTCTCATCAAAAGGAGATAAAGCGAAGCTACGTCACTTGGCGGGAGCTTCAAAATAATCCGTAAGGCGTTTGTGCAACTCTGCGATCGCCTGATGAAGCTCAGCTATGCCTTCGGTCCGGTGACTGACGTCTTTCGCCTTCAAATCCTCGAGCAGGTCGTGCGTCAGCGTCGTGGCGCGACGAATGCGCTCCAGCGTCAGAAGCGAAAGCACAGTCGAAGGATCGCGATGCTGAATTTGCCGCTCGCGCCATTCCTGCACGGCCCATGCGGTCTTTCGCACGTGGTCGACCGCGTCCCGGAAATCGCGCAGAATTAAAGGATCAATTTCGCCGGACTTGATGCCTTGCTCCAGCGTCAAAAGTTCCGCGCTCGTTTTGCGCAGCTGGAAATTCAATCCCCAAAATGATTCGTTCGGTGCAAGCAATTCGACAGCGATTCCCTGAATCGTTCCATTGCGCGAGCGACGCACCGCAGCCATGCGCGCCTGGATTTTTTGAGCCGTCAGCAGGTTTTTTAATTCTGCCTCGACGCCCATCGTGGGATAGTTGCGCATTTGCAGGAGCGCGCCGTGAGCGTTTACTTCGGTGGCTTGCGCGCTTTCCTTGAACTGCGCGCCATTGGCTTCGCGCCAATTTACTTCCAGAGGTACGACGACGGGGTAACGGCTGCTGCGCCGGTGCTCCGGCCCAGATGGTTTCTCAGACGATGATTTTTCCCCAACCACTGCCACCCTCGAAAACAACGCCCTAATTTGCTCCGTTTCCAGTCCCGTTGGCAAGAAAGAAATTTTCGACTCCGCCATTTTCCCGCCTCTTCGCCTACGCTTTTTGAAATAATTTGCCAGTTTGTAAACAAACGGACGCTGCCAAGGTACTTGCCGTTTTTTTGTGTCACCGGTTTTTCATACGGACTTCATCCCTGTTTGACCTTCCGCCCCTCGCCCGCTGCTACATTTACGCCGTCTGTCTAGATCTAACAGGAGGAAGCGAATGAAGAGTCAATTTGATTTTTCGGCCCTTTCGCGCAAGATTTTTGCGTTGTTTACGGCCCTCACCTTCGTCTTTGCGGCGCCCGGTTCTCTGTGGGCCGGGGACAACGATGATTCGCCGTCGAAAACGCCCATCAAGCACATCGTCGTGATTTTTCAAGAGAATATTTCGTTCGACCATTATTTCGCGACCTATCCGAATGCTGCCAATCCTTCCGGTGAGCCTCAGTTCCACGCCCGTCCTGGCACTCCGTCCGTCAACGGACTGACCTCCGGATTGCTGACCAACAACCCCAACGCCGATCAGCCCTTCCGCTTCGATCGCTCGCAGAATTACACCTGCGACATGGACCATGACTATACTGCCGAGCAGGAGGCCTTCGATAAGGGCCTCATGGACCAGTTTCCGGCCTCTACCGCCACCACGCCGTGCCTCGTGAATGGGACGGATCTCGGCGCGGGCGCAGTGATGGGCTACTACGACGGCAACACCGTCACCGCCATTTGGAATTACGCGCAGCATTTTGCCATCGACGATAATTCCTTCGGCACCACTTTCGGTCCCTCCACCCCTGGCGCGTTGAATCTCGTATCCGGTCAAACTGCTGGCGTCGACAGCGCCCACACCAATGGAAATCTTTCCGGCGTCGTCGAGAATGGCGTGGCCATCAGCGACGTGGACCCCTTCTACGATGACTGCAGCAGTTCCACCAACTTTGGCGTGACCGGCACGAACATTGGAGATTTGCTCAACGCAAAAAACATTACTTGGGGATAGTTTCAGGGCGGATTTGCTCCCACTTCCACAGCAGATGGAAAAGCCGTTTGCGGCGCAAGCACCAAGCGCCTCGATGGCACCGTGGAAGCCGACTACAGCGCGCACCATGAACCTTTTCAGTATTACCCGCAAACGTCCAATCCGCACCATCTTCCGCCAGCTTCCGTCGCTATGATTGGTCGTACCGACCAGGCTAACCACCAGTACGATCTTTCCGATTTTTTCAAGGCTGCGCTTGCCGGGGAATCTTCCTGCGGTCAGTTTCCTCAAGGCAAAGAAGGCGGAAGACGGCCACGCAGGCTACTCTTCACCACTCGATGAGCAGTTGTTCCTTGTGAATACCATCAATTTCCTGCAATCGCTCTCGGAGTGGAACGAGACCCTTGTGATCATCGCTTACGACGCGACTCGCAGAGTCGCGTTGGGTGCGGTTTTTTTTTCTATGAAGTGTAATGCAATTCCTGATACAGCACATCCATCGCACTTGCGCAGGCAGGCAGGCAGGCAGGCAGGCAGGCAGGCTTCAGTTTACTCTGCTTGCTCTGAGTGAATTGGCGAAGGGAGGCACGAAGGCCCCGGCATAAGCCGTTTCAAAAACATGGGCCTTCGCGCCATTTGCGTCCCGACGCTTTTAGTCGGGACGCCCCTGAAGCGCACAGCGGCTTACCGCCAGGTGCCGCACCCTTTGTTGAACGTTTTACGTGAAGGGCAACGGCGACATGAAACCGTCTCCGTGACTGTTTCCTATGTTTCTCGAAATCTGCGGTTCGCCTTGGTAGCGCAGGGTTTCGTTCTGTGAAGCCCTGCGGTTTTTGACTTTGTTTTTCTGGCCGCTCGCCACTAACCACTAGCCACTGCCTCTCGAGTCGCATCGCAGCGGCTCCATCCGCGGATTTGCCGTATAATTCAGCCGCCAAAAGGAGGATATCGAATGAACCGAGCAATCCTCGCAGCTCTGATAATTTTTGCGGCGCCGCTTTGTGCATTCGCGCAGCAGAACCGCGCCTCTTCCGACTCCGCGGCTGCTTCCGGAACGGGCGACGCAACCGTGCAGCTCCTCAAGAAATTAGTAAACGCACCGGGACCCTCCGGCTTCGAAGATCCCGTGGCCAAAATCATGGTCGAAGAAATGAAACCGTACGCCGCGAAAATCACTTACGATGGGTTGGGTTCGGTGATTGCCACGCAGGGCTCCAGCGGGCCGCGGATTATGCTCGACGCGCACATGGATGAACTCGGCGGCCTGATTCGCCGCATCACGCCCAACGGTTTTCTGAGTATGCAAATGCTCGGAGGCTGGTTCGATCAGGCTTTGGTTGACCAGCGCTGGTGGATTATCGGCTCGAAGGGTCCGGTTCTGGCGGTCACCGGGATTCGCGATGTTCATATCGCATCCGCCGAAGAACGCACCAAAGTTTTTCCGCGCGATTCGCTTTACCTCGACGTCGGCGCGAAATCTGCTGACGACGTTCGCGCCATGGGCGTCGAACCGGGCGACCCTGTAGTGCCCGATTCGCCGTTCGAAATTCTGAACGGCTCGCGGAATTATCTGGCCAAGGCGTGGGATGATCGCATCGGGCTCGCCGTGATGATTGAAGTGATGCACCGCTTGGCGCATGCCGCGCACGCAAATCAGGTTTTCTATGCTTCCACCGTGCAGGAAGAAATCGGCCTCCGCGGCGCGACTACCGCTTCCGACGTAATCAAGCCCGACGTCGCCATCGCTCTCGAAGTGGGCATTGTGAAAGATGTTCCCGGCGTGAGACCCGAGGAGGCTCAGGAAGTTTTGGGCGGCGGCCCGGGCGTTTTTCTGTGGGACTCGAGCGAACTGCCGAATCGCAAATTCGTCGCGCTGGTGAAAAGCGTCGCGGCGGAGAATTCCATTCCGCTGCAGTATGATCTGATCACCGGCTACGGCGACGATTCCGCGGCGATACAAAAAAGCAATGGCGGCGTGCCCACGGTGAATCTTGTCGTTCCCACGCGTTACACGCATTCACACAACGGCATCATCAATCGCGGCGACTTCGATCATATGGTCGATCTGGTGACATCCTTGCTTGAAAAGCTGGACGCCGGCAAGGTTGCGAATCTGCGAAACTTCGCTCCATCATCAGAATAATCCGAGCCGCGCAAAAAATTGTGCCGTACGGAAGCTCCCGTGCGTCAAACACAACAATGAAGAAGATCGCGATGGCGAGCTTACTGGCCTGCGGCTTAGCCGCGATTGGCTTTGCGCGCAATCAGGCGAGAAATCCATACCAGCCGACGCAGCGCGTCAGTTTGTCGAACGGCTTCTCGATCCAACTGCCGGTGGCGTGGACGCCGCGTACAGATTTGCGCCATGTGCCGCCTGGAAAACTTGCCGATTCCGCGCCGCCTTTGACGTTCTCCGAGATGCACGTCTGGGATAATCCGAGTGACTCTTCCGTGCTGGAGTTGGGCGTTTCGAATAATCCGTTTCTCGGTCTTGACGAGACGGCGCTCGACGCGCAGATCGACGGCGCGACGAATTCCGGCCCGGCGCTTCTCGGTTACTTCTTCTACTTTTTCTTTCCTCCGCCGCGCGATTGTCTCGACGACGCGTCCGCCGCATTTCGCTCGAAATCGGGCGACGCCGATCCCGATTCCAAAGCCGCAGGCAAATCGCGCGATTTCGATTTTTCCTACGACTGCGTTTTTTCGCCGACGCTCGCCGATTTTTACGCCAGCCAACTGACTGCGTCCCTGCATATAAGTCGAACGAGCGGCGCCACTCGCTGGCGATCTCACGTGCAGCGCTTTTACCTCGCGTCCATGGAGTCGGTTCAGTCGAACGATTTGACGTTTTATGTTTTTGAAGCGCAGGCCGAGTCGCCGCTTTCCCGCGAAGTCGTCAATCATTTCAATCTGCCCAATTCTTTAGAAGGCACGCAAGCGGATTTTTTCTGGGCCGTTGGCGCTCCCACTCCGTTTCCGTTCGTCCGCGATCCGACGCGCAAAAATATGCCTTTGATTCACGTGGCATACGCCGCAGTCGGCCCCGGACCCAACAAACGCCCCGAATTCCTCCACATCCTGCACGAAATTTCCGCGCCGTGGGGCTCGCCCTACTGACTGCTTTGTGTCGAGTAGCGCGTTTGCGAAAACGGACATATCGATAAAAGAATGGCGAAAATACTCGATTAGAAATGACCTCGACCGTGTTTTTTCAATGGTTTGCATGATGTTCTAATTTTCCATATTTACTCGATTAGAATTCAAGGAGCGCATAAAAACCGAAAAGCCGCGTCGGCGAGCGGGGCCCGTGGCCAGCCAGTTCCGCATTGCGAAATCCCTCGACTCCGCTCGGCACGGCAAAGAACGCCGAAAAAGCGCGTTTTCAGTCCCGATTAGAAATTGCCATCTGGCGTGTTTTGTGCAAGTTAGTATTTTGTTACTGGTGTTTAGCGTCCGATTAGAATTTTTAAGGAGCAAGATCGAGCTATGCGGCTTTGGTTTGTGCAATCTACGAGGTGTTTGCGCTGTGCAAAACGCATTTTGCGGCGAAGATAAACTGACGGCTGAGACGGAGGGTTTCGCGGGGCT
>DATNDO010000045.1:0-4050 GCA_035606955.1 Candidatus Angelobacter sp. | reverse complement strand
CTGCCGAACAGATGGGAATGTCATCTGAGGTTGCGAGCGAGGTCTTCGCAAACTATGTCATAAAGCCGAGCCAATTGCGCGGCACTATCGCGGGCGACCAAACTGCGAATCGGCAGAGACTTGGCGATTTGGCCCAGCACGCGAAATTCTTGAGCTCGCATCGTCGAGTCAAGAATTGTGTTTCCGTAAGTATTGGCCACCAGATTCATGAGAGCGGTTTGCGGAGGGAGAACTTCGGTCCAGGTCCGCCCGCGTGGCGTGAATCTGACCGCTGCCATCCTTCACACAGTAACTGATCGTTTTCTTGTGAACATCCAAGCCGATGTAATACATATTTTCCATGGAGGAACCTCCTTGGTTGTCGCTGAATCAGCGCCTTCGCTGAGTTCAGTCTTTGCACACCAAGCGCTCCTCCTGACTCATACATTCAAACAATACGTCCCGAACGCGCTGACTTTCTTGCGTCGCCAACAAGGTGAAAACGGAAAATGTTTCCGCATGCTGCGTTCGCGAACGATCGTTTATTTTGCGGGCGCCGTTCTAACAGGCCTATAATCCCTGCTGCTCATGGGCTTGACGAATGGTACACAACTTGGTTCCTACGAGATCGTCGCGCCCATCGGCGCGGGCGGAATGGGTGAGGTCTATCGCGCGCGCGATACCAAGCTCGGACGCGAAGTGGCGCTGAAGGTCTTGCCCGTCGCATTTTCCGCCGACGCGGAACGCATGGTCCGTTTTCGTCGCGAAGCCCAACTTCTTGCTTCCCTCAATCATCCCAACATCGCAGCGATTTACGGATTCGAAGATTCGGGCGCGACCGACGCGTTGGTGATGGAACTGGTGGAAGGGCCAACGCTTGGGGAAAAAATCAAGGTTGGCGCGATTGCGATGGAGGAAGCGCTGCCGATTGCGAAGCAGATTTGCGAAGCTCTCGAGTACGCGCACGAGCGCGGCGTCGTTCACCGCGATCTGAAGCCGGCCAACATCAAGATTGCCGGAAACGAGACGGTAAAGATTCTGGATTTCGGTTTGGCGAAGGCGCTGGAGGCCGGTCCGGCGGCGATGGATATTTCGAGTTCACCGACGATCACGCGAATGGCGACGCAGGCGGGAATTATTTTGGGCACCGCAGCGTATATGTCGCCGGAGCAGGCCAAAGGCAAATCGGTGGATCGGCGCACAGATATTTGGGCGTTTGGGTGCGTGCTGTACGAGATGCTGACGGGGAAGATGGCGTTCAGCGGCGAGACGCTGACGGACACGCTGGCGGCGGTGATCAAGAGCGAACCGGAGTGGGGCGCGTTCCCTGCGAATACGCCGGCGCGCATTCGTGAACTGTTGCAGCGCAGCCTGAAAAAAGATCCGCGCCAACGCCTGCAATCTATCGGTGATGCGCGCATCGCGCTGGAAGAAGTTCTCTCCGATGCTCCGACGCAATACGAAACAGCACCAGCAGAGGGCGGCATAAAGCCGTCCCTACACGCGGCTCCCGCGCCTTTTTGGCGCAACGCGTTACCGTGGACGGTTGCGACCGTCGCTCTCGCGCTGCTTATTGCTGCGATTGGCTATGGGTATTTCGCGTCCCGCTCGGGAAGCACACGCTCGATCACGAAGCTGGATATCTCCCCGCCGGATGGAGTGAGCCTCGTCACACGGGATTCAACGAACCTGGCTATATCGCCGGACGGCAGGCAGGTTGTCTTCATGGGCACAAAGGGCGATGTCCACCAACTCTATAGCCGTTCGGCGGATGAAACGGAAGCGGAGCCGATGGCCGGAACAGAGGACGGCGCGGGTCCATTTTTTTCCCCCGATGGCAAATGGGTCGGTTTTTTTGCCGCCGGCAAACTTAAGAAAGTACCTGCCGCCGGAGGCACGGCACAGGCGTTGGCCGATGCTCCGAATCAGCGCGGCGGAAGCTGGACGCCCGATGGCACGATTATTTTTTCTCCCGACTATACCTCAGGGCTGATGCGAGTTTCGGAAACCGGCGGGCAACCGGAGCAGGTGGCCTTGCCGGATCAGTCCAAGGGCGAGCGCACATACCGCTGGCCGGATGTGTTGCCCAACGGCAAAGGCGTGATCTTCACGATTGGCATGTCCGCTAGTGCGGCAAGTTACGATGATGCTGAAATTGCGGTCTATTCATTTGCGGACAGGAAAACCCGAGTTTTGGCGCACGGAGGGATGGCGCGCTATTCTCCGCAGGGATACTTGCTCTACTCGCGCGCGGGCACGCTCTCGGCGTTGCCTTTCAACGAAAGTCGCATGGAAAACACGGGGAGCTCGGTACAACTCTCGGACGCCGTGGACAATGATCCAACGAGCGGAGTGGCCTATTTTGCAGTGGCGGCAAACGGCACGATGACGTATCTGCGGGGGAGTTCCGTCTCGACGGGCCGCGTGGTAGTGATTACAGATCGCAAAGGCGAGGCGCACGTTCTGCCGGTGCCGCCGCGCGGGTATTCCATTCCGCGCTTCTCACCCGATGGCAAACGCCTCGTACTGATCGTCAACGACAAAGACAACAGCATTGTCAGCGGCGAAGGAGACCTGTGGACCTATGACTTTGGAACGGGAAACATGAGCCGACTGACGTTTGAGGGTAGCAACGACTATCCCGTATGGTCGGCGGACGGCTCAACAATTTTCTATGATTCGACTCGGGGAGGAGACGGCAGCGTGTACGCGAGGCGCATCGACGGAACCGGCGGGGAGCAGCTCGTCCTGAAGGGAGAAAAGCCGTCAGATCCGGACACGGTGTCATCGAACGGGAAGATCATGGCGCTTACGTTTCCTGGCGGCGCGGAAGGCGAGCTAAGGACTTTCGCGCTCGGCGAGAAAGCGAGGCCCCAGCTTTTTAAGAAGGACGCTGGAGGCGCGGCATTTTCGCCGGACGGGAATTATATTGCGTACTCGTCGTACCAGTCGGGCGTTTATCAGATATTTGTGAACACATTCCCGAGCGCGACGGGGCAATGGCAGGTTTCGCAGGAGGGCGGCGGGGCCCTTCCCAGGTGGTGCAATGGTGGCCGCGAAATGGTGTATTACGACCAGCCGCGCAATCGGGTGATGGATGTCGAGATCGATTTGAAGCCGGCGTTTCACGCCGGCCCAGCTCGCCCGCTCTTCAACCTCTCTGCCGCCGAATACTCCGCCATGCAAACCAATCCGGTGGTGAATTACGACGCTTCGGCGGACTGCCAGAGATTTGTTTTTCTCCAGCCGAGCGGCTCTGCACAGGTTTCGCCGCAGATTGCCGTAACGCTGAATTTTCCGGCGGAAATCCGTGCGCTCGTGGGTAAGCAGAAGTAATGTTAGGGTGCAGGCGTGAGCGCGGGACGATAACTTACAATCCCGAGGAGACAGTGGCCGCCTTGAGGTCACCCGGCGGCAACGCGGCAGCCTTTCCTCAGGAAGCATCGGAATTGTAAAGGAGTGACGGGCCATCCGGAAGTATCCGAATTACTTCCTGTTTGCCGACCATCCACGAAGTACGCATCGGTATCGGCGGCAGCGAACTGGAAGGCCTTCCGGGACGATCCGGAGTGGAAGAGCGTGAAGGCGAAATCGGAACAGAATGGGAAATTGGTGGAGAAGATTGACTCGACGTTTCTGACGCTGACGGATTTCTCGCCGCGGGTGAGGTAACTACGCTTTCACGGGACATTGCTGGGCGGATTGTTCTCATTCGGCCGCGTAGGCACCGCGCTTTCCGTCAGGTCCTGATGCGGTTACCGGAAATTGAGTCACTACGCTGGAGGGAATTCGCTGTATCCAGGGTCGGAGGAGCGTACGATGGCCTCACTTTTTCCACACTGGGCGCGATCCTGGTTCTCTACGTCTGCTATAAGCTGAAGATTCATTCCAAGCTCAGCTTGCCCGCTTGATAAACCATGGTTGCGGAAGCTGCCACGGCCAAGCAAAGGATTACCCAACGTCTGCCGGAACCTGCGAAATTCGACTCCACGATTTCGTAATCTGATACGAAGCTGACGTGCTACGCAAGAACAAAATTGAGCGTATCACCGTATAGGCACGCAATGCCGA
>DATNDO010000018.1:0-9576 GCA_035606955.1 Candidatus Angelobacter sp. | reverse complement strand
TCCCGTGCGGCAGTGATCATCGCAACGGCTGGACCATAGCCGCACATCGTAATGCATTCGCGACGCACTGTGTCGTAGAGTTCGCGCGCATCTAGCTCAAGAATCGCGTCAATTGCCTTGCGGTCTTTCACGCGCGTGATGGCGTCGCTTTCCCGATGATTCATGTCGGAACTCGCGATAATCAATACAGTTTCCTTCTGCTCACGAACCACGTGCGCGACTGCGTGCCCCAGCATTTCCAGAGCGTCGAAGCGGTCCGTTCCAATCACGATGGGGACAAACGTAAAGTCTCCAACGATTCTCTGCAAAAATGGCAACTGCACTTCGAGCGAATGCTCCGCCGAATGCGCCACCGCATCCTCGCGCAACCGGGGAAATGCGTCCTTCAGGGCATCCGCCAGCACCGCATCAATTTTCGCTTCTCCCAGCGGAGTGGTCCACACACCTTCGGAGAGAATCGCGAGCCGTTCGCCGTGCGGATAATGCCGCGGACCGAGCAGGATGAATCGCGATGGCAAGTCGAGCGTTCCGTATACGGTACCTGCAACATGTCCCGAATACATGTACCCGGCATGCGGTACGATGCAACCGCGTGCGCGAATTTTTTGAGGGACGATGGAAACGCAGCCGTCGACTTGGCGAAGCAACATCGCAGCATCAGCGGGATAAAAACGTCCAGCAACAGCGGCGGGGCGAATCATGGAAGCCTTCCGGTGGGATTGTACTGCTTTTCGCGGCTGCTGCTGACTTAGAACGCTTTTGAGGCCTTGCCTTTGATCGACTGCGCCATCGTGCTTCCGGTGGCGTATTTGATCGTGACACGGTCACCGGATTGATAGCCGCCCTTGTCGATCAGTGGTTGCAGCTTCTTCGCCACATCCGGTGAAAATGTGAACGTGCGCACAATATAGGAATTCTTCGGGTCGCGCACCACGATCGAAACGGTGTCCATGCGGATCACTTCACCCTTGAAAATATCGAGCTTCACCTTTGGGAGTTTTACGGTCTTCGGCTTAACGGTGACGGTTTTGCTGGTGGTCACCTGAGCGGACGTGGAGGGCGCCGCAAGCCCCGACGCCGCGGCGCCGAGCAGTACCGTGAACAAAAGTACCAGACCGTTTCGTCTAGACATCTTCGACATTTTCGTCCAGGGAAATCTTGAGCGACTTCAGAAATTTGATGTCCTGCGGCGTGATATCGACTTTTGCTTCCTCCGCGCGCTCGTCGAGCACTTCTTCGTCCACGCGAATATGCAGCGATTCGAGGAAGCGTAGGTCCGTGGTCGTCATCTTCGATTCTTGCGCGGGCCGCTGCGCCAGGCCGATCGTCGCGTCCAGCTTCAGCACAATGTCGTAGCCGGCTGAGCGCACATTGGCAATGGCTTCGGCGATCTTCTCCGAATCTGCCACGGAATCGTTGATCGCATGTCCGAGTTCGCGAAGCAAAGCTTTTAGGTTGTCATCGAGCCGCAAGGTCGTCCTCCTCGCTCTCATCCGATTTTATGGCGGCAGGCGCAAGGATACAAGCACAAGTGCGCCACCTGCCACTGCACCTTTGGCCAGCCCTATGTATTAGAATGGGGGCATGAGCGCAAGTGGATATTCGCGTTCCGGACCCAATTGGGTTTCAGCCCTTTGGCGCGGCGGCTCGGCCATGTTTCGCGCTTTCTGGAAGCTCGCCCGCCAGCTTTTCCACGAAGCCGCCGGCACGCTCTTTGCTCTGTTCGCTTTATACGCTGGCGCGGCCGCGTGGAAGCAAAGTCACCAGCCCGATGGCCAATGGATCGCGGCTTTCGCTCTGGGCTACGCTGTCATGATGATTTGGTTTTCTTTTTCGTCTTTCCGCAGTGCGCGCCGCGTGCGCTGAATTGCCCAGACACATGAATAAGATTCCCACAAAGACTGAAGCTCCCACCGGGAAAGAACGAACCAAAACACCAGAGGAATCGCAAAGAAGCTATTCCGCCGGACTGCCGATCGACGTGGTCGTTACACCGGAACATCTTCAAGACTGGGATGCCGAGGCCGACTTGGGCTTTCCCGGCCAGTTTCCATTCACGCGCGGCATCTACCCAACGATGTATCGCGGGCGTTTCTGGACCATGCGCCAGTACGCCGGTTTTGGCACGGCCGCCGAATCGAACCAGCGCTACCGCTATTTGCTCTCGCAAGGGCAAACCGGACTTTCCGTGGCCTTCGACCTGCCCACGCAGATTGGCCTGGATTCCGACCACGCTCTCGCGTGCGGCGAAGTAGGCAGAGTCGGCGTGGCCATCGATTCGCTGGAAGACATGGAGACGCTTTTCGACAGCATTCCGCTTGACCACGTCTCAACCTCGATGACGATCAATTCCACCGCTGCAATTCTGCTCGCGCTCTATGTCGCCGTCGCCAAAAAGCAGGGCGCGGACCTCCGCCGCCTTTCCGGCACCGTGCAGAACGACATCCTCAAGGAATACATTGCGCGCGGCACGTACATCTATCCCATCCGTCCCGCGATGCGCGTCGTCACCGATATTTTCGCATGGTGCCGCGCGGAGATTCCCAACTGGAACGCCATTTCCATTTCCGGCTATCACATTCGTGAAGCCGGCTCGACCGCCATCCAAGAAGTCGCCTTCACTCTCGCGAACGCCATCGCGTATGTTGACGCGGCATTGACCGCCGGCCTGAAAGTCGATGACTTCGCGCCGCAGCTTTCTTTTTTCTTCAACTCGCACAACGGTCTGCTCGACGAAGTCGCGAAATTCCGTGCTGCTCGCCGCCTTTGGGCGCGCGTGATGCGCGATCGTTTTCACGCGCAGGACGCGCGTTCGTTGCCGCTTCGTTTTCACGCGCAAACGGGCGGCTCCACGCTCACCGCGCAGCAGCCGGAAAATAATCTTGTGCGCGTGGCATTACAAGCGCTGGCTGCGGTTCTAGGAGGCTGCCAGTCGCTCCATACGAACAGTCTGGACGAAGCTCTGGCGCTTCCCACCGAACAATCCGCTCTGCTCGCGCTGCGCACGCAACAGCTCATCGCCCACGAAACCGGCGTGACCAATACGATTGATCCCTTTGCGGGCTCCTACGCTATCGAGCATCTCACCAACGAAATCGAGCGCGGCGCATCTGAATACATCGCCAAGATTGATGCGCTCGGCGGCATGCTTCGCGCCATTGAAACGGGCTTCGTGCAATCGGAAGTGCAGCAGGCCGCCTACGAATATCAGCAGGCTGTTGAGCGCGGCGACGTGGTGGTCGTGGGCGTAAACCGTTTCACCGAAAATGAAGGCAAGCCAATTCCCACAATGCGTATTGATCCTGACGTAGAACGTTCGCAAATCGCGCGCTTGAATGCTTTTCGCGCGCGTCGCGACACCGCCAAATCGAAGGCAGCTCTCGCCGAAGTCGAACGCCGGGCTCGTTCCACCGAAAATCTGATGCCCGCCATTCTATCGGCCGTCGAATCCTACGCTACCCTCGGCGAAATTTCGGACGCGCTTCGCCGCGCCTTTGGTGAATACCAGGAATCGGTCGTCATTTAGGCCCACCTCTGTGACGCCGAAATCCAAACTGATACTCGCATCGAGTTCGCCGCGCCGCGCGGAGATCCTGCGCAACGCAGGGTTTGATTTCGCAGTCGTTCCCGCGCATGTCGACGAAACGCGACGTCCCAACGAGCACCCCGCCGACTATGTTCGTCGTCTCGCCGAAGACAAAGCTCACACGGTTGCGCGGCAACTCGCGAAAGACGCCGCCAGCGATTCCACTTTAATCATTGGAGCGGACACAGCAGTCGTCATCGACAGCGAAATCCTCTGCAAGCCCTCGTCAGCGGCGAACGCGCGCGAAATGCTCCGCCGCCTCAACGGCAAAACCCATGAGGTCTACACCGGTCTGACTCTTCTGCAAGGGAACGGAACCGTGCACACCGCTGTCGAAAAGACGCGCGTCACGTTCGAGCCCTTGAGCGAGGGAGAAATCGAGGGATACATTGCTACCGGCGAGCCATTCGACAAAGCGGGCGCTTACGCTATCCAGGGGCGTGGCGGAAAATTCATTTCGCACATTGAAGGCTGCTACTTCAACGTGATGGGTTTGCCGCTCGCACGGCTCTACGCGATGCTGCGCGGTTTGAGCGGAGAGCATCGGTGAGTGCGTGCCAAAAGTAAGAGTCAAAAAAACAAACGGCAGCCATCGTGGCTGCCGCGGGAAATCAAATTCTGGAAAACCTGCGCTACTTTTTTTCTTCGTAGGGCGGGGTCGTCGGGCTAACCGGTGGCTGAGGCGGCGGAGTTGTATTCGGCTCGTCGCGCATTCCTTGCTTGAATTCCTTGATGCCCGTCCCCAAACCGCGCATCAGTTCCGGGATCCTGCGCCCGCCGAACAAAATCACCACGATAATCAGGATCAACAACAAATGCATCGGGCTAAGTTCCATAAAGCCTCCTTACAACACCCGTTTCTGCAGTGGACATCCACACTTGCCAGTTCTGCGGCAAAGCTATCTGGTTCAAAGTATAACACGCTCGTTGCCCACGCGGCGCGTCAACCGCTCCCGGTCGAGGTATTCGAGCAGGGGTATCGCGTATTTCCGGGTCACCTGGGTCATCTCTTTGAACGCGGCAATCGGCAGCCGTTCCCCGTTTTTCTTCTTATACGAAACAAGGAGCGCCCGCAGATGTTCGACCGCGCTCTTGTGAAATACCAGTTCGTCGGTCACTTTCACCAGGGTCTTTTCCCGAATTAAAATCTGCAGCAGCTTCTGCGCTCGCCGCGTGTCCACGGACAATCTCCCCAGCACCTCGTTCACCGCTGGAGCCGCAAGCCCTGCGCGCTCGAATTCGGCGGAAATTTGTTCCTTGGCGCGCGATTCTTCCGGCGACAGCGCAATTTCACGCCCCGCACGCTGCACGATGTCTCCCGCCACCACGATTTTTCGCCGCGCAACCAAATCGTCGAGTGCGGCGCGAAAAACTTCCGGCCTCATTCGGTCCGCCACGCGCCCGCGCAGGTCTTCCTTCGCAATTCCCTGCACGAGTGGATTTTGTTTGTGAAATTCCTCTAGCTCTTGCTCGACATCAGCCAGCAGCCTGTCAAATCCCTCCGCTGAAGCCACGATCAGAGGCTGCTCGGAAACTACGCGGACCCTCCGCGCCTCGACGAGGTTCTGAATCGTGGCACGCGCCTCGCCTTCGAGCCATCCCGTTCGCGCAATAATCCTCGCAAGATCCAGTCCGCGCGCATCTTCCCATGCAAGCGCCGCAAGAATTTCATCTCGTTTCCCACTCTCCCATGCCTCCAGCGCTTGAATGGCGCCGGAATCGCTCCTCTTGTGCCGCGCCGCGAGCGCATCAAGGACCACGCCTCCGCCGATTGTCACCAAGGGCGAAAATTGCCGCAAAATGAATCGGTCGCCCGGCAGCGCCAAAATCTCATCATCGAGCCGCAGTTGCGCGAGTCCCGTGCCGCCGGCGACGAGCGCTCCTTGTCCTTGCAAGCTAACGCTCGCCACCGTCTCCGCTGTCCCGTGATGGAAATGCACGCGCGTTCGATTCTTCATCGTCCGCGCTGAGGGCAGCAGCGTTAATCGCGCATCGATTCGTTTCGTCGACTGAAAGATTCCCGGCGTCGCCAACACCATCCCCCGCGTGATTTCCCCAGTTTCAATATCCGCCAGATTCACCGCAGTTCTTTGTCCTGCTTCGGCTTTGGATACCGCATGCCCGCTGGAGTGCAACCCACGGACGCGCAGCCGCCTTCCCGTCGGAAACAGTTCGACTTCCTCGTCGGGCCGCAGCGTCCCTGAAATCAACGTCCCCGTCACTACGGTACCGAAACCCTTCATCGCAAATGCGCGGTCAATCGGCAATCTCACCTGCCGCGAAGCATCTCTCCCCGGGAGGGTCGCAGCGGCCTCGACCAATTCCCGCTTTAATTCCTCGATGCCTGCGCCCGTTTTGGCGCTCACTCCCAAAATCGGCGCGCCATCGAGAAATGACCCGCGAGCGAATTCCTCGATTTCCAGCTTCACCAACCCCAAAACGTCCGGCTCGATCAAATCCATTTTCGTGACTGCGACGATTCCGCGCTTAATCCCCAGCAACCGGCAAATATCGAAATGTTCGAGCGTCTGCGGCTTGATGGACTCATCCGCCGCGATTGCCAGCAATACCAGATCGATTCCTCCCGCCCCCGCCAGCATGTTTCGCACGAACCGCTCGTGCCCGGGCACGTCCACAAATCCCAGACGCACATCGCCCAAATCGAGAAACGCAAATCCCAGGTCAATCGTAATTCCGCGCCGCTTCTCCTCCTCCAAACGGTCTGGATGAGTGCCGGTCAGCGCTTCAACCAACGCTGATTTGCCGTGATCGATATGCCCAGCGGTTCCAACGACGACGTGTTTGGCCATAACTTAGTTGCCCGTGGTTACATTTGGCGCAGACGTAGGCTAGCCGACCCGCTGCACTTGGTCAAACCGACAGAGTCTCCAAAAAAGAAACTGACGAAACCAAGAAACAACAGAGAAATTCTTAAGAGCGGGATTTCCTTGCGGCTTTCATTTCGAGAAGAATTGCATCGGCAGTTTTCGCCGGATTAGCCGCCCCAGTAATTGGCCGTCCGACGACCAGGTAGTCAGCGCCGGAGCGAATTGCACTCCCCGGCGTGGCCACCCGTGTCTGGTCATCTGTCTTGCCGTTTCCGTCGGGCGTTGCCGGACGCACGCCCGGGACGACAATTCGCATCTTCGGCCCGACTGCCATACGAACTGCTTCGACCTCGCGCGCCGACGCCACAATCCCGCCCATGCCCGCTTCTTGGGCGAGAAGCGCCAACGCCACGACCCGGCTTTCCGCAGGCCCTGCGAGTCCTATGCGTCCTAGAGCTTGGTCATCCAGACTTGTCAGAATGGTCACGCCAAGCAATGTTGGCGGATTCTTGACTCCCTTGAGCGCGCCTCTGGCCGCACACATCATCTCAAGACCGCCCGTGGTGTGGAGCGTTAGCATGCGTACCTTGGGCAGTTTAACTGCGGCAGCGACTGCACCCGCTACAGTATTTGGAATATCGCAGAATTTCAGATCGAGGAAAATGCCCGAGACCAGCCGCGCGACCCGCTCCACCGCCTCCGGGCCTTCGGCGGTGAAGAGCTGGCTGCCAATCTTGGCCAAACCAACGCGGCCCTTTAATTTGCGAATAAGTTGAATAGCTTGAGAAAGACGGGGAAAGTCCAGCGCGACAATCAGTTGCCTTCGTGCAGTGTCTTCGATGGTGGCACCTTTAACAGCTCAATTCTTACGCGAGCGACCCCGCGGTGGGCAAATCCCAGCTCCCGCGCCACTTGATACGACACGTCCAAGGAACGCCCCGGTACGTATGGGCCCCGGTCGTTAATCCTGACAATGGCGCTCTTGTGAGTGCGCAGATTCTCCACTCTTACCACGGATCCGAGCGGAAGGCTAGGGTGGGCCGCCGTCTGAGCATACATATCGTAGATTTCGCCATTCGCCGTCACCTGCCCGTCGAAGTCCCCCCCGTACCAACTGGACAGGCACACCCAAGTCTTCAGCGGCCTCGGGTGCAATCGAGGGTTTGGGTTAGCCAGACCTGGATTCATTGCGGCGTAGTTAGCCGCCGACATGGTATCCGCGTTCGCGGAACGAGCAGGCGCCTTCATTGCTGGGACGAAAACGAGCGCCAAAACCACGGTTAAGACTGCTTGCCGGATCAGTGTTCGTTTTGATCTCATAGTTTTGTAACCCTTTGAAAATCAACAACTATTGTACCTTAACCAGGCGGGTGCCTCAATACATATCTTCCCCGAGTCCAGCCAGAATTTTACTCGATTGGCCTCCGTAAATCATTGATTGGAGATAGGCTTAACTCATTACAGTGGTGCCGCAAACCATCCACCACGTTTTCCGACGCCCTCGGATCGGCAAAATGAGCTGTTCCTACCTGAATTGCGGCTGCTCCTGCCGTCATGTACTCGATCGCATCAGCGGCGGTTTGGATACCCCCGAGACCAATCACCGGCAGCTTTACCGCCCGACTAACCTCGTAAACCAGCCTCAGCGTCATCGGCTTTATGGCTGGACCCGACAATCCACCTGTCCGGCGACCCAATCTTGACCTTCCGGACAGGGGATCGATACTCATGGCTGGGTAGGTATTGGCAACGGTAAGCGCGTCCGCCCCCGCCGCCTCGGCCGCAAGTGCGATCGCCTTCACGTCGGCGTTGGGAGCAAGTTTTACCCACAGCGGCCGTTTAGCCGCGCGTCGTGCAGCTGTTACGACTTCTGTAGTCAAAGCCGGATCCAACCCGAACTCCGCTCCGCCGTGGTCCACGTTGGGGCACGAAATGTTCAGCTCGTAAGCGGCAAGGCCTTCCGCTTCCTCCAGCACGCGAATCACTTCCACATATTCGCCAACCGTGTGCCCGAACACATTCGCGATCACCGCCGCGCGGTATTTGCGCAACCCGGGCAGCTTCTCTGCAACGAAAGCGCGCACACCGATGTTCTGCAGCCCGACGGCATTCAACATTCCCCCGGCTGTCTCGCAAAGTCTCGGCGCAGGCGCACCCGCCATCGGCTGCGCGGACAGTCCCTTCACCACGATTCCGCCGAGGGAATTCAGATCGACCAGATGGGCAAACTCCACTCCATAGCCAAAAGTGCCGCTGGCGGCAATAACAGGGTTGGAAAGAAGGAGGGATCCGATACGGACGCTGAGGTCAGCGTCCGTGGGCCGCCGGGCGCTTGCAGGCAGGCTCACCGCAAAAGAGTCTACCACGAGCTATCATTTGCGCGCCACCGTTTCCCTCGTGGCGACTCTCGCGGTTTCTGCCTCTGTGTTACGATAGGGCGCCCTATGCGCATCGTAGAGAAGCGCCAACTCATGTCAGCAGACGAGATTCGCCGCACGCTCGAACGTTTGGCCCATGAAATCGTCGAAAACACGGGCGGTGCCAAGGACCTGGCGCTTATAGGCGTTCGGCGCCGTGGCATTCCGCTCGCCGAACGCCTTGCAAAATCGATTCGCGCCTCTTCCAAAGCGGAGATTCCCGTGGGCACGCTCGATATCACCCTTTACCGCGACGATCTGTCCACGGTCGCCCCGCAGCCCGTAGTGCAATCGAGCGAAATCCCATTCCCTGTTGACAACCGCGACCTGTTGCTCGTCGACGACGTGCTCTATACCGGCCGCACAGTGCGCGCCGCGATGAACGGCCTCTTCGATTTGGGCCGCCCGCGCCGCATCAGGCTTTGCGTGCTGATTGACCGCGGCCATCGCGAGTTGCCCGTCGAAGCCAGTTTCATCGGCCGCACGGTAGAAACCACCGACGCCGAAATTATCGAAGTTCGCCTGAACGAGATCGACAAAGAAGAGCGCGTTATGGTTATGGACCGTGTGGACTGATAGCTCGTGCAAATATGTTTTTTTGTGTCATCCCGAACGGAGTGAGGGATCTGCTTTTTCTTTAAACTCATACATGGGCAGATTCCAGAAACACATTCCGCTCGCATTCGAGGGAGACTGTGTCGCATCGCTTCCGCCATTTGCTGGCCATTGAGCCGCTAACCCGCGA
>DATNDO010000017.1:0-7561 GCA_035606955.1 Candidatus Angelobacter sp. | reverse complement strand
GCGGTAAACACAAATTCCGCACCGCATTCGGCGCACTTCAGAACCTTATCGTGGAATTCCATGGGTTGCTCCCGGTCGTAGCTGGGACACGTTCGGGCACACTTTTCCCAGAATCAGATTACGCTGGAAATCGATGGGACTCCCTGCTTTCCCCGCCTCAAACACGCGAAGCACGGAACGAAAGTTATAGGAAACACCCAAAGTTTTTCGCCGCCTAGTCTAATCCTGTTCCCGACGCTGCTTCTTACGGAGACGCTTGCGTGAAAGAGCTTCTTTGGCCCGCCGCTTCTCTCCAGGTTTCATGTAGTAGCTGTGTTTCTTGATTTCCTTGATGATGTCTTCGCCCTGGACTTTTCTCTTGAAGCGCCGGAGAGCATTCTCCAAAGATTCGCCCTCTTGAATTACGACTTCCGCCACGCAGTTTCACCCCCGTTCAGGATATTGTGCTCGATATGCTGGTGTGGGTACTACTAGACGAATCCCGCCACAGGACACATCTTATGGGGCGTTTCTAGCGAACCCTTCACTGTAAGTCAAGTACTATATTTCGTACGCCCCGCGTTCTTCTCGCCACCCGCGATGCTATCCATTTTTCCTTATAAGTGTACTAGTACACAACTCGTAAATCGTCTTTCCTACAGTTTTCACCGCCGTTGGATGGCGCTTTAGCTTCAATCGTGCTCCGTCCAATTCAGGACAGTTGATATCCGTTGCGATGCGGCCTCCGTTGCCGCACCGTCGCTTTTTTTCCGCGCTTCCGCGTTTCTCGGCAAAGATATTGTTAGAATAGAACCGCTTACTTGGAACAGGCTCTCGATGTCATTGATGAAAAGCGCGATCGGTGTGCTGATGGCAGGAGGCCAGGGCGAACGTCTCTGGCCGTTGACGCGCGACCGCGCCAAGCCTGCCGTGCCCTTTGGCGGCATTTATCGCATTATCGATATCACGCTCTCGAACTGCCTCAATAGCGATCTGCGCCGCGTCTTCGTTCTCACGCAATATAAAGCGCTCAGCCTCAACCGTCATATTCGCCAGGGCTGGTCGTCGCTGATGGGTATCGGCGACTTCATTGAGATTTTGCCTCCGCAGATGCGCGTCTCCGCGCACTGGTACCAGGGCACGGCGGACGCCGTTTACCAGAATATTTATTCCATCGGCAGCGAACAATCGAGCTACGTCTTCATTTTATCCGGCGATCATATCTACAAGATGAATTACCAGAAGATGCTGGAGCAGCACGTGGATAGCGGCGCGGAGGTCACGGTCGCCACCGTTGAGATGGATCCCGCCGAAGCCGCGCATCGGTTCGGCGTGATCGAGACCGACAAGGAGGGCCGCATCCTCGGCTTCGAAGAAAAGCCTGCTGCGCCGAAGCTTTCGCCGCGCCATCCCGGAAAATGTGACGCGTCCATGGGCATCTACATTTTCAACACACAATTTCTGCTGCCCACGCTTATGGCGGACGCCGAGGATCCGAACTCCTCACATGACTTTGGGCATGATGTCCTTCCTAGGATCATCGGCAAGTTTCGCGTGTTCGCTTACAATTTCTACGACGAAAACAAAAAGGAAAAGCTTTACTGGCGCGACGCCGGAACCATCGACGCCTACTACGAAGCCAACATGGACTTGACCAACGTTTCGCCTGTTTTCAACCTCTACGACAAAAGCTGGCCCCTCAAAACGTGGGAGCAACAATATCCACCCGTCAAATTTGTCTTCGCCGACCCCGACCGCACTGGAACTGCTCTTGATTCCATCGTCGCCGCTGGTTCCATCATTTCCGGAGGCCGCGTCGCGCGTTCCGTCATCGGCTATGACGTGCGCGTAAACAGTTACTGCGACATCGAAGATTCCATAATTTACAATCACGTGAACGTCGGCCGCCATTCGCGCATTCGCCGCGCCATTATCGACCGCCACGTCAAACTGCCCGAGCACACCGAAATCGGCTACAACATGGACGAAGATCGCAAGCGCTACCACATCAGCGACAACGGAGTCGTGGTCGTCGTTCGCGAAGAATCCATGCTCGAGGAACCGGAGTAGACATCCTCGTGTCCTCGACTTTCCACCCGCGTTTCGGTCATGCCGTCGAAGAATTTCAGCGCTACCGTCCCGATTATCCGCAGGAGCTTTTCGAACACATCCTCGCCGCCGTTCCCGCCGGTCGCCGCGAACGCGCTGTCGACCTTGGCGCCGGCACCGGTAAATCGACGCGCACCCTCGTTCCGCACTTTCGCGAAGTCATCGCCGTCGAGCCCGACATCGGCATGGCTGCAAAACTCAAAGAAGAAATTCCCGCCGCCATCGTCCGCACCGTCACCGCCGAAGATTGCTCGCAGCCACCTTCATCTGCTGACCTCGTCACCGTTGGCAATGCATTGCATTGGATGGATTTCACGCGCGTGTTCGCAAACGTTCATACCTGGCTACGCCCCGGCGGAATTTTCGCCGTCTACGACCGCCCGCTACCCAAAACCACTCCCGCGATCGATGCTATCGTTCTCGCAGAGCTGCGCGGCCCATGGAAGCCGCATCGCGACCCGCGCTTGAAACGTGATCGCATCTGGGAAAATGAAGTGCGCGCCGCACCCGGTTTCGAACTTGCTGAAGAAACGAAGTTTTCCTATGTTGTCGCGATGTCGCCGCGTGACTACACCGGATTTTGGCGCTCAACATCCTATGGCAGCTCCTACGCGCGTACTCTCGCGGATCCTGAAGCGTACTGGGGCGACCTCGAATCGCGATTCGCCGCGGCTGCTGCAGGCGAGATGATTCATGTGGACCTGAGCCCGACACTGATCTTGATGCGGAAGTTCTGAATCGTCATTCTTCGCATGCGACCTCCTCTCGTAGATTCTGCTCCGGCGTCGTACAATCGCAATTCCGTGATCTTCAGGAGGCTTCATGGTTCGCACTAAAAAAACTGTCGTGGAAACCGCCGCTGCTGCCGTTGCACGCCGCGGAGCTTTCGAGCCGAGAATGGCGAAAACTACCGCGAAAATTGCTCACGTCATTGGCCGCGAAATTCTCGATTCGCGCGGTAATCCCACCGTCGAAGCTGACGTCATCCTAGCGAGCAACCAGCGCGGGCGCGCCGCCGTTCCTTCCGGAGCATCAACGGGCGAGCATGAGGCTATCGAATTACGCGACGGCGACAAATCGCGCTACCTCGGCAAAGGCACGCGCAAAGCCGCGGAAAACATCAACGGCCCTATCGCGAAAGCTGTCACTGGCATGGACCCGCGCGACCAGAAAGCGCTCGACCGCAAGATGCTTGACGCGGACGGCACGCCGAACAAATCCAAATTCGGCGCGAACGCCATTCTTGCTGTCTCCATGGCCGCTGCGCGTGCCGCCGCAAACGAAAGCGGCCTGCCCCTCTACAAATATCTCGCGCGCTTCTCGAGCGCGAATTCCGCCAACACGCTTCCCGTCCCCATGATGAACATCCTCAACGGCGGCGCGCACGCGGACAATTCTGTCGATGTGCAGGAATTTATGGTCATGCCCATTGGCGCGCCGAATTTTCGCGAAGCGCTACGGTGGGGCGTCGAGGTGTTTCACCATTTAAAGGCCGTGCTGAAGAAGAACGGCTATTCGACTGCCGTTGGTGACGAGGGCGGCTTCGCTCCCAATCTGAAGTCCAACGAAGAAGCGCTGGAGCGTGTCCTCGAAGCCATCACCGCCGCTGGCTACAAACCCGGCGAGCAAATTGCCGTCGCCCTCGACCCCGCCGCGAGTGAGTTCTACGACCAGGGCGCGAAGAAATACATCTTCAAGAAATCCGACAAGTCACAGCGCACCTCGGAACAAATGGTGGAATTCTGGGCAAACTGGGCGCGTCAGTATCCCATTGTTTCGCTCGAAGACGGGATGGCCGAACAGGACTGGGAGGGATGGCGACTGCTGACGAAAACCCTCGGCAACAAACTGCAGTTGGTCGGCGACGATATTTTCGTCACCAATCCGCAAATTTTCGCGCGCGGCATCGAGAAGAAAATCGCCAACGCGATTCTCATAAAGCTCAATCAAATCGGCAGCGTCACGGAAACCATCGACGCCATCGAGATCGCGCGCAAGGCTGGCTACGCCTCCATCGTCTCGCACCGCTCCGGCGAAACCGAAGACACCTTCATCGCCGATTTCGTCGTCGCCATGGGCACCGGCCAAATCAAGACCGGTTCCGCGTCGCGTACCGACCGCATCGCCAAATACAACCAACTTCTCCGCATCGAAGAAGAATTGGGCGCAAGCGCTAGATTTCCCGGGCGCGGCGCACTGTCCCGCAAGTCATAGTCAGTATGGCAATGCTTTAGCGCACCCCTGGAGTGCGGTACCAGGACTACGCCTCACGACACGAAAACTCTGTTAATTCATAGGCTTCTGCAACCACCGCAGGGCTCCCGCCCGTGCTAGTCTGAGCTAGGCTTCTTTTCCAGGGTAGGCATGAAACTAGCTAAATCCACTTGGGTGATCATTGCGGCTTGGGTCGTGTTCGTCGGCGGGTTCGCAGCCGTGTCTCTGGCGATGCCGCCGGGCGACTCGCGCAAAGCCTTCGCTGACATCGTTCTCTGCATCGTGCCGCTTTTCGCCAACGCCTGCCTGCTGTGGAATGCTTCTTCCGCTTACCGGCGGCAAAACAATTTCTGGATGCTGCTGGCGTTCGGCTGCACGCTGTGGCTTGCTGGCCGGCTGATCGCGACCTACCGGGGATTGGTACTCCACACCACGCCTGACACGCTCTCTGTTGTGGACATCATATTTTTTCTGCACACAGTCCCTCTGATGGCCGCGCTCGCACTGCTGCCTCATGCCCGAAAGATGCGCGAAACTCTGCGTTATGGCTACCTTGATCTGCTGCTCCTCGCTGTTTGGTGGACATTTCTGTATTTATTTATGGCCGTCGCTTGGTCGCAAGACCCAGCCCGAACGGGCCTGGATCGTATGCGGGACTTGCAAATATATGCGTTGGCAAACCTCGTGTTTCTCGGGGGAACCGGAATCCTGGCAATTCGCACCAAACGAGGATGGCGAAGGGTCTACGCAAACCTGTTTGGCGCGACCGCGACTTATGTTTTCGGCATCGTTGTGGTGGTAGTTTTGGCCACGCGGGGCAAAGTCGATTTGGGTGGATTGGTCACCCTGCCCATTGTTGCCGCGTTTGTGTGGCTCGGGACGGCAGGGATCGTGGCGCACCGCATTGCACCGTCACCGGAGTCGGCCGAGGATTCGCCGCGCCACGAATCACCATGGCCCGCTCAACTCGCCATCCTGTGCATTCTCTCCATGCCGGTGATGGCCGTTTGGAGCGCTTTTTTCAGTCACGCGCCTGCGCCGGTCAGGAATTTCCGGCTGATGCTGACCCTCACCACCATCATCATTGGTGCGAGTCTTGTTTTCCTCCGCCAGCAACTGGTGGACCGCGAGCGATTGACCCTGATGAAGGGTCTGCAGGATTCGCTGGAGCACTTGAAGCGACTGCAAATGCAGTTCGTGCAAGCGGAGAAACTCGCCTCGCTCGGCCAGTTGGCGGCTGGCGCGGCGCATGAGATTAATAACCCGCTCACCGCGATTCTCGGCTATGCGGAATTGATTCAAACCGACGCTACCGCCAGCGAACGTTCGCGCACGCTCGGCGAAAAAATCCGCGAGCAGGCTCGCCGAACAAAGGTGCTCGTGACAAACTTGCTTAGTTTTGCGCGACAGGTCCCAACGGAAAAGCAGTTGCTCGATTTGAAATCCGTGCTCACCAGCGCTATTGAGCTGCGCCAGCTCGACCTGCGTGACAAAAAAATCCGCATCGATGTGGACAATCCTGCCGTCCTTCCGGCCGTCCGCGGCGATCCTAATCAACTCCTGCAGGTTTTCTATAACCTGATTAACAACGCCGTCGATGCGATGGAAACGGTTGGCGGCGGAGTGCTGACTGTGCGTATGCGCACCGAACGCGGCAGTGTAGTACTTGATTTTTCCGACTCAGGGCCGGGACTGCGCGACCCAGAGCGCGTGTTTGATCCTTTTTACACCACAAAACCCGTGGGAAAAGGAACGGGCCTCGGGCTAAGCATTTGCTATGGCATCGTTCAGGAACACGGTGGACAGATTTTCGGATTCAATCGCGCGGAGGGCGGATGCACGTTCCGCGTGATCCTGCCGGCAGTGCTCGCGCTCTTCCCGCAGTTGGCCGCCACTACTCCTGTTAGCAACCGGTAGAACAGTTTCATTGCACGCCTGCTTCGTCCCGCTCGCCCCTTGTGTTAGATTCGTCTGCCATGTTGGCCGAACCCGCAATTGTGACCGAAGGTTTGACACGACGTTTCGGCGACCTGGTCGCTGTGGACAACGTGAACTTGCGCGTGGACGCCGGCCAATTCTTTGGCTTCCTCGGGCCAAATGGCGCTGGCAAGTCCACGATGATCAAGATGCTCACGGGACTGTTGGCTCCATCCGCGGGCACGATGCGGATCCTGAACGTCGACCTGTCTGAAAACCCCGTCGAGGTTAAACGGCAAATTGGAGTTGTGCCCGAAGGTCTCGCGCTTTTTGGACGGCTCACCGGCGCCGAGTATTTGAATTTTGCGGGACGCATGTACGGGCTCCACCGCGAGACCGCAGCGCAGCGTACCAAGGAGCTTCTCGAGTTCATGCAACTCGCCGACCGGCCGAAGTCTTTGATCACTGATTATTCCCACGGTATGCAGAAAAAACTGGCCATGGCCGCCGCGGTAATTCATGGACCCAAGATTTTATTTCTCGATGAGCCGTTCGAAGGCGTGGATGCCATCGCGGCGGGCACGCTGAAGTCCATGCTGCAGCGAATGATCGCGCGCGGAGCAACCATTTTCCTCACCTCGCACGTCCTTGAAATTGTCGAACGCCTCTGCAGCCACCTGGCCATCATTTCGCGTGGCAAACTGGTTGCACAGGGATCGCTGGAAGAATTGCGCGCGGGCGTTGAAGCACGCCAGGGCGCAACGTCAGGAGTCCCGGCGGACGGCAAGCTCACGCTCGAACAAATTTTCCTCGATATCGTCGGTGGCAGCCGCCAGACAGACCAGGAACTGACGTGGCTGGGATAAATGCGATTCCCTCAACGCGCGAGCAGATCGCGCTGGTTGCTCGCCTACGCTGGCAGCTTTTCCGCAATTCGCTACGGACCCTGAAAGGACGCCTCGAAGCCCTATCCACCGCTTTTATCGGTCTGGCGATGACGGGCCTCGTGTTTGGCGGCGGCGCGTTACTGGGTATCACAACCTACTTCCTGGTGGCCCACAATGAGTGGCAGTGGCTTGAGGGCCTTTTGTGGATTGCTTTTCTGTTCTGGCAGTTGTATCCGCTTTTTGCTGCGTCGTTCGGCGTGCAATTTGATTTTGCGAACCTGCTGCGTTTTCCCCTGCGTTTCAGCAGTTTTTTTGCCCTCAGCTTGATCTACGGACTGTTCGATCCGGGAGCCGTGACCTCGCTTTTCTGGCTTCTTTGCATGTGGGTGGGATTGGTGGTTGCCCGGCCGGCGATGATTCTGTGGGGACTGATTGTTTTGTTCCTGTTCGCGGCG
>DATNDO010000216.1:0-9992 GCA_035606955.1 Candidatus Angelobacter sp. | reverse complement strand
TTGCCGCTCGCGGCCGAACTCGAACAGCACAAAGAAGGCTTGATGCCGCAAGTGCTGAAGAAAGCGGGCGAAGTCGGATTGCTCGGCGGCGGAATTCCGGAAGAATATGGCGGCGCAGGGCTGGACAAAGTTTCCGCGACCCTGCTGGCCGAAAAGCTGTCCGCGTATGCTTCGTTTGCTGTGACGCACGGAGGGCACTCGGGCATCGGCACCGTGCCGATCGTTTATTTCGGCACGGAGGAACAAAAGAAAAAATATCTGCCGCGCATCGCGACAGGCGAAATTATTTCTTGCTACTGCCTGTCCGAGCCGCAGGCAGGTTCCGACGCTCTGGCCGCGCGGACGCGCGCCGTGCTCTCGCCTGACGGCAAGAATTGGATCCTCAACGGGCAAAAAATGTGGATCACGAATGGCGGATTCGCGGATTTGTTCGTGGTGTTCGCAAAAGTGGATGGCGAGAAATTTTCATGTTTTCTGGTGGAGCGCGGCGCGCCCGGATTTTCCTCAGGCGCGGAAGAAAAAAAGATGGGCATCAGGGGCAGCTCGACGGTGGCGCTGTTTTTCGAAAATACGCCGGTGCCGAAAGAGAATTTGCTTCACGAAATCGGACGCGGGCACATTGTCGCGTTCAACACGCTGAACACGGGACGCTTCAGCTTGGGCGCATATTGTCTGGGCGGCTCGAAAAAAGTGCTGGAAGCGGCTTCGAAATATTCAAAAGAACGCGTGGCGTTTGGTAAGCAGCTCGCGAAGTTCGGGCTGATCGATGCGAAGTTGGCGGAAATGGCGATTCGGATTTACGCCGTGGAGTCGATGATTTACCGCTCGGCGGGCCAGATTGATTTCGCCATGGCGAATCTGCCCGAAGGAATGACGAAAACCGAGCAGGGTATGAAGATGCTCGAGGAATATGCGATCGAGAGTTCCATCAGCAAAGTGTACGGCAGCGAAGTGGTCGATTATTGCGTTGATGAAGCTGTGCAGATTTTCGGCGGCTACGGATATCACGAGGATTATCCAGTGGCGCGGCCGTATCGCGACAGCCGTATCAACCGCATTTTCGAAGGCACGAACGAAATCAACCGAATGCTGATTATTCAAATGCTGATGAAGCGCGCGATGTCGGGCGGACTGCCGTTGATTCCCGCGGCGATGAAATTGGCGGAAGAGGTTCTCGCGGGGCCGTCGATGGAAGAAGGACCGACCGGGCCGCTGGCGCAAGAGGAGCGGCTGGTGGCGAATGGGAAGAAGATTTTCCTGCTGGCAGCGGGCGCTGCGGTGCAGAAATTCCGCGAGCAACTGGCCGAGCAACAGGAAATTGTTGCAGCGCTGGCAAACGTGGTGATGGAAATTTATGCGATGGAGTCGTGCCTGCGGCGCGCGCAAAAAACGGTAAATGGCAAATCGAGCGAGACCGCGTCGCTGATGGCCGATGCAACGCGCGCGTTCATTTCCGATGCAGCCGACCGCATCGAGCGCGAGGCGCGAACGGCGCTGGCTGCTACCGTCGAAGGCGACAACTTGCGCACGCAGATCGCCGTGCTGCGGCGCTTCGCCAAGCGCGATGCCGTGGATACGATTGCGCTGCGACGGCGCGTTGCTGCGGCGGTTTTGGCGGGCGACCGATACCCGTTCGAGGGCCGTTGAAAAAAGCGGCTACGCGAAAACGCCCGACCACCGTTGTGCGAGAGCGGCGCGAGCCTATTCGCAAACGGCAGCCTACTCGTCGCCGTGGCACGCAGACGCGAAAGTCTTCCAATGATTCCATTGCGTGGATTCGCACGTTGGCCGCGCCATACCTGAAGGGCTACAAACCCGTGGCCGCGACTGGCGGGAGCTTGCGAGGTTATTGGTTCCTCGCTTCGTCTAGAGCGGGGGTTCGACCGGGGAGCACACTCGTAGGGAAGTCGCCAGTCAGGGGACAGGCAACCGGGTTTTTCGTAGGCTACCTCACTAGCGGCGATGGCTATTCGTTTTTCTCTCCCGAACCGCCGGAATGCCTCGTTTTTGCATGGATCACTCCCGTGGGAAGCGCGCTTCACCGGCGGCTTGTGCAACAGCCTGGCAGTCTCGTCCGGAAGACCTTCGAGTACATTCGATGGCTGACGCATCGGCCTCCGCGATTTGTTTTCCACGAGCAGGAACTGCCAGCGATGGTGCGGCACGGGTCAATGCGCGTGTGGCCCGCGGAAAAGCATCAGCATCTCTCGCAGAATTTCTTTATAGAGACGCTGGCTTGGCTAGTCCGCAGCGGCCTGGTACGGAAACTGAGAGACGAGGGCAGGCCAGTCGCAGATCGGGCCATCAGTGGAGAAGACGAATGAGGCAGTTGTGCATAGTCTCCATACTTAGGCGCTATCTTCGACACCTTGTTTGGTTTCTGACACTATGCCTCAGCACCTCTTGTTTTGGTCAAGCAATGAGAATCCGCATAATCAATGCAAGGAATCTTCATCCGCTACCAAAGCAACAGGTTTTTCTTTCCCTGCTTTATGAGAAAGACGGAAAGAATCCAACAGAGGACGGCACCCCTCACCACCTCGAGACTGATGCCAATGGCGACGCGCACTTTATCCTCCCAAAACCGGCCCCCGCGCAGTTGGGAGTACGGGTCCACCTGACTTCTAAATATTGGCATTGTGCCTGCGTGGCTCTCGTGACCACAGAAGATGTGGTCAAAAAGGGAATCGTCCAACCTTACGAACCAACAGCATCAGCCATCCCGCTGCAGGTCGAGCCAGGTGAAATCCTTTTTGTTGTCCGTCCGTTCACGTTCCTTGAACACCTTCTGTATCCTTTTGTGAAGGAATAGACTGCCAGCTATATGCCCAAGTTCTTTGCTGTTTTGTTTGGCGCGTGCGCGACTTCTGGGAAACATCCGCAAAGTGTGTCACATTCTGGGAACCTTCCTGGCGTAATCTCACGCGCTGTTCTTCGGCAGTTTTGTTAAGTCGAAGATCCCTGGACACTTCCGGCGCGGTCCTTTCGGTCACCTACTTGCATCTAAAAGGGCGGGGGTGAGTATCCGAATGAGTATTAAGCGTGTGCCAAAGTGGGTTTGGTGGGCTGCTGTCGCACTAATTGCCTTGCAGATGTACTTCTTCCAGGAGCTGGTGGCCGCGTATCTGATTTTCGGCATCCTGTTTGGCAGTTTCCTGATACTGCTGCTAGCCGTCTACCTGGTGAGCGAAATCGGGGATCGCGGGCTCGGGTGGGTAGAAGCAAACAGCCGCGTATTGGTGAGAGTGGCGCGCCAGCAATGGAGCCGCGTCGAGGCCATCAGTAAAAAGACATTCCGCCATCAACATTCATAGTTTGGCCGGTAATGGCGCTCGCCTCGGATGAGGCGAGAAACAGCGCGGCGGCGGCAACTTCGTCAGCCGTTTGAGGCCTTCCCTGAAGTATTCCCTGCAGGAATCCCTGAAAGAGTTTTTCGGCATCCATTTGCAAGCGTTCCGCGAGGGCTTTGCCTAGCGCCTGGGACATTTCTGTCTCGGGTACCGGGCCGGGGCAAATCGCATTGACGCGCACGCCTTTGCGGGCGGATTCTGCGGCGAGCGTTCTCGTTAGGCCAACCAACCCCGCTTTTGACGCTGCGTAGGGACTGTTCCATTGAAATGCGGCTTTCGCCGCGACGCTTGAGATGTTGATGATCACGCCTGAGCCGCGCCGATACATTTCCGGCAACACGAGGCGCGACAGCAGAAAGGGGCCGCGCAGATTTACAGCCAGAACTTCGTCCCATTCCGCGGGCGAGATTTCTTCAGCTGCTTTCACGGGGCCGAGCAGGCCGGCGTTGTTCACGAGAATGTCGATTTGTCCGAAGCTCTTGTGCGCTTCTTCGATGATTTTCTGGCAACCGGATTCCTGGGCAACGTCGGCGGAAATTGCTGCGGCTTTCTGGCCGGCGGCTTGAATTTCCGCGGCGACGGCCGTGACTTCTTTCGAAGTGCGGGCGGCGACGAGAACGGCCGCGCCTTCGGCAGCGAAGCGCCTAGCGATAGCGCGGCCAATGCCTCTGCCGCCGCCGGTGATGATGGCAACTTTGTCTTTCAGCAACATGCGAATCCTCCTGCCAACCAATTCGAGCAACAGAGAATACCATTAAGCAGCAGCGAGTGGCTGAAGCGTGAGATGAGCGGCAGATGTTGAGAGTGGCTTCTTGGCGTACTGCAAAAACGGGCCTCAGCGGCTAAAGCCGCAGGTGTTAATCGTTTACGGCACGGTTAAAACCGTGCCCTGATTGAGACGGAGGCGCGGCGGCTCTGCGAAAGGAAAGCTCGGCGCTTTGCGCCGATGGGCGGGGTAAACACCGCCCCTACGAAGACAAGAACGACAGCACGGCGAAGCGAGCGGCGCAAGAGCCTCAGGTCAGTTCGCGCAAAGACCGCGCGAACGGAACATGAGCCACAAGGGCAACACGTTTTTCGTTGGCCGAAGCCAGTCCAGCACCTACGAGCGAAAGCGGGTGACGTTGTGAGGCGGGATGGGGTAACATAAGAAACTATGCATGGGAGCCTGACGCACATTCAAGGTACGGGCAATGGTGGGACGGCGAACGGACGAAAGGTGCTGGTGCGGGTGCGTCCGCGAGGATTTTGCGCGGGAGTTGTGCGCGCCGTGGACATTGTTGAACTGGCGCTCGAGGCATATGGCGCGCCGGTATATGTGCATCATGAGATTGTCCATAATCGCTACGTGGTGGAGCAGTTGCGGCACCGCGGGGCGATATTTGTGGAAACAATCTCCGAAGTTCCGAAGGAAGCGGTGCTGGTTTTCAGCGCGCATGGTGTTCCCCCGCGAGTTCGCGAGGAAGCTACGGAGCGCAGTTTGCGCGTAATTGATGCCACGTGTCCGCTGGTGACAAAGGTGCATCTGGAGGCGCGGAAGTTCGCGCGTGAAGAGCGCACTCTGATTTTGATTGGCCACCGCGACCATCAGGAAATTGTGGGGACTTCGGGGGAAGCGCCGCAGCAGACAGTCGTGGTGGGTAGCGTTGAGGAGGTCGACCAACTGCAGGTGGACGATCCGGAGCGGCTGGCGTATTTGACGCAGACCACACTGAGCCTTTACGACACGCAGGAAATAGTTGCGCGTCTAAGGCAGCGCTTTCCGAAAATTGTCGGGCCGGCGTCGGACGATATTTGCTACGCGACGCAGAACCGGCAGGAAGCGGTCGAGTCGCTGACGCGCGAAGTGGATATGATTCTTGTGGTAGGGTCGGCGAACAGCTCGAATTCAAATCGTTTGGTGGAAGTAGCGCAACGGGCGGGCGTGGCGGCGCGGTTGATAGAAGACGGCAACGATCTGCAAGCGGCGTGGTTCGAAGGCGTCGCGCGATTGGGGCTGACGGCGGGGGCCTCGGCGCCGGAAATTCTTGTCGAGCAGGTGAGCCAGCGTTTGGCGAATTTCGGATTCACGGACCAGCGGGATCTCGATTTGATCCGCGAGGACGTGCGGTTCACGCTGCCGCCAGAGCTTGCCGCGCGACGGAAGCCCGTAGCAAGTTAGCCCCGATCCGAATTAATCCAGTCAGAGGAGTGATGCATGGCGGTGCGGATTGTGCGCCAGCCGAAGCAGATTATCCTGTTGGGTGCGCCCACGAGTGCGGCGGCGCTTGGGGCGGGGCATGAAAAGGCTCCGCAGGCGCTGCGGGCCGCGGGGCTCGTTGAACGATTGCAATCGTTGGGATACAGCGTCACCGACGTGGGCGATGATCCAGTCGCGATGTACCAACCAGACGAAGAAAGTCCGCGCGCGCGAAACTTGCCTCGGGTGGTTGGCGCGCTCGAAGCGCTGAAGCCACGCGTGGAAGCAGCGGTGAAGACCGGCGGACTGCCGCTGATTATCAGCGGCGATTGTTCGTCGGCGCTGGCGGTGATCGCCGGCGTGCGACGGTATTATCGCGGCGCAAGCATCATGTATATGGATCGCGATGCGGATTTGAATATTCCGGCGACGTCGCATTCGGGCTGTGTGGATGGAATGGTGGTGTCGCACCTGACTGGGCGCGGCGCGGCGGAGATGGTTCGCTTCTGGGGCGAGCCGCCGCTGGTGCGCGACCCGGACGTGGCGCTTTTTGGCGTGAACCGGCTGGATCCGCCCGAGGAGGAAATGCTTTCGCGCTTTCCGATACGGATTTTTCGCGCGAACGACATTCACCGAATGGGAGCCGTGGCCGCGGCGGAGATGGCCGTTGAGCGCATACACGGAGGCAAAAACGAGTTGGTTGTGCACTTGGACGTCGACGTGATTGCGAGCGAAGATTTTCAAGCGACCGATTTGCCGGGAGCCGGCGGTCTGCGACTGGAAGAAGTTCGGCAGGCGCTGGAGGTTTTTGCGAAACAAGGACGGCTGGTGGCCTTCGAGGTTGCGGCATACAATCCAGAACGCGATAGCGACGGCCGCGGCGCGCGAATCGTCGTGGATTTGATTGCCGCTGCACTTGGCGCGCGGCTGGAGTCACAGGCAGAACCCGCGACTGTCGCCGCTGAGGCTGCCGCAACGCCCGTGGCTGCAGCAGTTCCCGCTGAACCGCCAGCCAGCGAATCGCCTGCGACCGCGACTGACCCCTCGGAAACAGCAACATCAGCTTCTGGAGAGTGAAGTCCTTTTTTATCCCTACGGTTTTTGCTTGCGTTATGAAAACTTCGAGGGTCTATCTGCGTTCCAATAATTCCAAAAACATTTTTACTGAATTAGCGTCTTGGATGCGCCGATGAAGCGGGGCGTAACCCATGCAGTGATGCCGCGACGCGCGCTGGCCGAAGGGCGTGACCGTCCGCCGATGATTGAGAATCGCGCGGGCAAACTGCGTCTGGACATGAATGAGAATTTGCCGGGCTGCTCGTTGAAAGTGCGGGCAGCTTTGCGGCGGCTCGATCCAGAAACGCTGGCAATGTATCCGGAAAAGGAGACAGCGATTGCGAGGATGGCGCCGCAGTTTGGAATTCACGCCGATGAAATGCTCATTGTGGGGGGAGTCGACGAAGCGCTGCGGCTGATTGCGGACGCGTACATTGAGCGCGGACGTTCCGTCCTGCTGGTTGAGCCAACTTTTCCGATGTACCGGTTCTACGCGGAGCAAAGAGCTGCGAGGATTCGCACTCTGCGCTACGACGACGAAATGAGATTTCCGTTGCGCGAGGTGTTGCGAGTTCTGAAAACGGAGCCGTCTGTTTTCTTTTTGGCGAATCCTAATAATCCCACGGGGAATTTGCTGGATGCGCGGACGCTGGGGACAATTCTCAACGTGGCAGCGCGAACTCTTGTAGTCGTAGACGAAGCATATTTTGAATTTTCGGGTGTTACAGTGCTGCCGCAGATTCACCGGAGACGAAATCTGGCCGTGACGCGGACTTTTTCGAAGGCCGCGGGCCTAGCAGGATTGCGGGTAGGATGCGTGTTCGCGCACCGAGACGTGGCAGCCATTCTGAAACGCGCGCAAGCGCCTTTTCCGGTTGGCACAGCAGCGCTGGTGGCGTCGGAGGCGGCGTCGAAAGATCGCGCATTTGTGCGGCGCGCCGTGCAGACAATTCGGCAAGGCCGCGCGATTTTGGAGCGAGGGCTGTCGCGGCTGGGCGTGCGAGTGTTCCCGAGCGCCGCGAATTTCGTGCTTGTGGATTTTGGAGCGCGAGGTCCTGCAATCACGGCCGTGCTTGAGCGGCGCGGTATTTTGGTTCGTGATCAGACTGGCAGTTTCGAGCGCACTGGATTCGTCAGAATCACGATTGGCACCGAGAAGCAGATGCGGAGATTTCTCGACGTCCTGGAAACCATTCTGTGAACGCGAAAGGGATTGCGCGCGCTGCAACGGCACCGTGGGAAGTGATCATCTTTGACGTGGATGGCGTGCTGGTCGACGTGCGCGAATCGTATCAGCGGACAGTTCTGGAGACGGTGCGGCACTTTACGGGGAAGCGTGTTGGGCGCAAGGAGCTGCACGAATGGAAAAATCGCTCCGGGTTCAATGACGATTGGACGCTGACGCACGCATGGGTGAATAAGCTGGGCGCGCGTTTTTCTTACGAGGACGTGAAGAAGCAGTTCGAAAGTTTTTACTGGGCCGATGACAAGCACGGGAACGTGGCTGGCGAGCGATGGCTGTTGCCGGTGAAGCAATTGAAGAAACTGTCTAGCCGCGTGAAGCTCGCCATTTTTACGGGTCGCACGCACGCGGAGTTGAGTCACACGCTCGAGCGATTTGATGTGCGGCGATATTTCTCATCTATTGTTACGGTCGAAAGCATTTCGAAGCCGAAGCCTGATCCTGAAGGCTTGCTGCAGATTCTCGACGGCCTTCCGGCATCGAAAGCAATTTATCTGGGCGACAATGTGGATGACGCGTTTGCGGCGCAGGCGGCCAGCATGGCGTTTGTGGGTGTGCTGGCGCGGGGAAGCGTGGAGCGCCGAATCCGCGCGGGGCGACTGCGCGCGTTGGGAGCGCGGACGATCTTGGGCGACGTGACCGAGATCGAAAAATGGCTGGCTCGGTAGGGGCCCGCCCCGCAGGACGAGAAGACGCCGCGACAGACAAAACAAAGGAGCTGGACACCGGCATAATTTCACAGCGGGTTCTTATTTTGCGCGATGCTCACTCTCATCCGGTGCCGAAAATAGATATCTTCTACGGGATGCAATTTGCATCGCAATTCTTACGTGCGCTAGTTAACCGATAAGGTCTCATTGTCAGTCGCACGATAGCCCGAGCGTATTCGCGTATAATACGACCTGAAATTGTCGTGATGATTTTCTTTGAAGTTCCGGCGAAATGACTTCTCAAGCGAAGATCCCGCGCAAAAATCGGCTACACCTTGGATGCGGTCTTATGACGCCCGATGGATGGATCAACATCGATGGTTCCTGGAACGCGCGGCTAGCAAGACACCCGATCCTCCGGCGCGTGGCCCACTCGCTTCACCTGGTTCCTGCCGACAAAATCGACGTGCCGTGGAGCTCGAGAATATTCATACACGATGTTCGCAAGCCACTACCGTTCCCGTCTGGCTCCGCCGAGGCCATTTACTCCTCCCACTTGCTCGAGCATTTATATTTTGAGGAGGGCAAGACGCTGGTTCGCGAATGTTTCCGTGTGCTGGCAAGCGAGGGCGTTTTGCGCATGATTGTGCCCGACCTGGCATCGATTGTCGGGGAATACCTCGGACGGCAGGAGATTGGAGAACCGTCAGGGGGCATCGAGTCGTTAACGCCGGCTGACCGCTTCAATCAGCGGTTGCTGATGCGGCCGACAGCACCGCCAAGCGGCAATCTTATGTATCGCTGGTATACGACGGTGGCAGATTTTCACCAGCACAAATGGATGTACGATGAGAATTCACTAAAGGCCCTTATGGAAACAGCTGGGTTTGCCGACGTTGAACGGATGCCGCTGCATACAAGCCGAATCGCTGGCATCGAACATATTGAGCAGCCCAGTCGCGTTGCCAACGGTCAAGGCATCTGCGTCGAGGGAGTTAAACCATAACCATAAGCGCGCAGCGCATTTCGGAGCAGTAGCCTACTGTTAGCGCCCGCGTCACGTCGATTTCAGTGACGGCGGCGGTGCCGGCGATGTTTTGGCGTTGCAACTGACGTGATAAGTTATTGCCATGTGCTGTGCCCGGGTGGCGGAATGGCATACGCAGAGGACTTAAAATCCTCAGGCCGCAAGGCCGTGTGGGTTCGACTCCCACCCCGGGTACCGAACTTTCGAGACAGGGCCCAAAACTTCACTTGGAATGATCTCCACATCAATGAGCTAGCGCCGCAGGATCGGATTTCTTCCTCTTGTGCGTGGTGAGATCGAATTTAGGTCAGAGGTCCTATCTGGAAAAACAAGACGATCTTCTTTGTGAATTTGCGTGGACAACTTTCTTGTTGACAGCACTCCGTGACTGCTATATAGCTAACTCGCTTTTTTGGGATTTGGTCGGCATCAGTTGAAGGAGCAGCTTCGTTTTGGGGCCGGATGGCCAGGAAAGCAATACAGGATT
>DATNDO010000212.1:0-11383 GCA_035606955.1 Candidatus Angelobacter sp. | reverse complement strand
CTCCGCGAGCGGCGAACGGAGTGTACTTTTCTCGTCCACCGAGTTAATTCCCGCCGGGACCAAAGAGCCGCTGCGCGTCGAGGATTTCGAATGGTCGCGGGATCGCAAGAAAATTCTGATTTACACAAATTCAGCGCGCGTGTGGCGGGAAAACACTCGCGGAGATTATTGGGTTTACCAGCGCGAGGCGAAGCGTCTGCGCAAAATCGGCGGAGATGCGGCTCCGTCGTCATTGATGTTCGCGAAGTTTTCTCCCTCCGGCGATCAGGTGGCTTATGTGCGCGCGAATAATATTTACGTCGAGGAAAGTTCCTCGGGCAAAATCCAGGCGCTCACCACCGACGGCTCCGAGACTACGATCAACGGCACTTCCGACTGGGTGTACGAAGAAGAATTCGACGTGCGCGACGGCTTTCGCTGGAGCGGCGATGGCCGCAGCATCGCGTATTTTCAATTCGACACGCGGCCCGTGCGCGAATTCTCGATGATCAATAATCTTGGCGGCGGATTTCGCGAGCCTATCACGGAGATTCCCTATCCCGAATACGGCGTGTATCCAAAGGTCTCGACGTTTCGCATACCGTCCGCCGGAACGCCGAATTCTGCCGTACGCATCGGCGTGGTGAACGTCGACAACGCAAAAACAAAATGGATCGACGTCACGGCAGATCCCGAAAAATCGTACATCCCGCGCATGGAGTGGGTCGAGGATTCGAACGAAATTCTGCTGCAGCACATGAACCGGCGGCAAAACACGAACGATGTTTACCTGGCGGACGGTGCCACGGGGCACGCACATCGCATTTTTCACGATGAAGATAAAGCGTGGCTGGACGTGAACGAAGACACGCGGTGGCTGGCGAAGCATAAGGGATTCCTGTGGGCGAACGAGAGCGACGGCTGGCGGCACGTTTACGTTATCGCGCGAGATGGTAGCGGCGCGCGGCTGATTACACGAGGAGATTTCGACGTCATTGAAATTCTCGCGGTGGATCCCGCGGAGGAATGGCTTTACTTCATCGCATCACCGGGCAATGCCACGCAGCATTATTTGTATCGCGCGCGCATGGATGGCTCCGCGGCGCTCGAACGCGTGACTCCACCGAATATGGACGGGATTCATCGTTACGATATTTCTCCGGATTGCAAATGGGCGCTGCACACGTTTTCGTCCTTTGATGTGCCGCCGACAACGGAGTTTGTGAGCCTGCCGGATCATCGCGTGGCAAGAGTGCTCGCGGATAATTCGGAAGTGCGCGAAAGGATAAAAGTTTTTGGCACGCGCCCCACGGAGTTTTTTCAAGTGGACGTTGGCGATGGCGTGAAACTGGACGGTTGGATGATCAAGCCCGCTGATTTCGACGCATCGCGCAAGTATCCGATACTTTTCAATGTCTACGGGGAACCGGCGGCGCAAACCGTGCTTGACGGCTGGAGCGGCGGTTCATTGTTTCATCGGGCCGTTGCAAATCAGGGATACATTGTGGCGTCCGTTGACAATCGCGGCACGCCCGCGCCGAAGGGACGCGCATGGCGGAAAATGATTTATGGCGCGGTCGGAGTGCTTTCGTCGAAAGAGCAAGCTGCGGCGGTGCGAGCGATTGCGCGCGAGCGTTCATACATCGATCTGGAGCGCGTCGCCGTATGGGGATGGAGCGGAGGCGGCACAAACACGCTGAATTTGATGTTCCGCTCCCCGGAAATTTACAAAGTGGGAATGTCAGTCGCGCCCGTGCCCGATCAGCGCATCTACGACACGATTTATCAGGAACGCTACATGGGATTGCCGCAGGACAATGCGGAAGGATACAAATCGGGGTCTGCGGTGAACTTCGCGGAAGGATTGCAGGGGAAATTGCTGCTGGTTCACGGCACGGGCGACGATAACGTGCATTTTGCCGGCTCACAATTGCTGGTCAATCGCATGATCGAACTCGGCAAGTCTTTCGACTTCATGGCGTATCCGAATCGAACGCACGGAATCTCCGAGGGCCGCGGCACCACAATGCACATTTATAAACTCCTCGCGCGGCATTTGACGACACATCTTCCCGCCGGACCGTCCCAACGCACGATGACGCTGTTTCTCGGCCGAAAACAAGGAGCGATCCAGCGCGGTTGAAATTGCGGGATCCACGAAGACACCACCGGAACTTGCGCTAAGAAAATACCAACACTTCAGTTGGCAGCGGCTTGGCGGGCGCGAAGGGCGTCTTCAACTTTGACTACGTCGGCGGGTGTGTCGACGGCGATGCCTTCGTAAGCGCATTCGGCGACGCGGATGTCGTAGCCGTTTTCGAGCCAGCGAAGCTGCTCGAGCTGTTCGAGGCGTTCGAGTTCGCCGGGCGGCAGCGCGGGAAATTCGAGAAGCGCATCGCGGCGAAAGACGTAGAGGCCAATGTGCTTGAAATGGCGAGCGGAGACGCGCTCTCCCGCATCGCGGACCCACGGAATCGGCGCGCGAGAGAAATAGAGCGCATTGCCGTCGAAATCGAGAACGACTTTGACGATATTGGGATCCATGATTTCGGCTGCGTGGGAAATGGGAACGCAGAGCGTAGCGACTTGCGATTCCGATTCTGAAAGAATTTCATCCACCGCCGCGTCAATGGCTTCAGGGGAAATGAGCGGTTCGTCGCCCTGCACGTTGACGTAGATTTCGGCGGGAACATGGACGGCGACTTCGGCTACTCGCTCTGTGCCGGAGCGGTGCTCGCGGCGGGTCATAACGGATTCGCCGCCAAAGGACGCGACGGCGTCGCGGATACGGTCATCGTCGGTAGCGACGATGACGCGGGAGACGCGGCGGCTCATTTTTGCACGCTCGACTACGTGCTGAATCATGGGACGTCCCGCGATGGGCGCCAGCGGTTTCCCGGGGAAACGCGAAGAGTCGTAGCGCGCGGGAATTACCACGACAACGGAAGGTGAATCGGCTTGGGAGTTTTTTGCCACGAGAAACTTCCACGCTGCCAGATCATATTACCACGTTGGATGAATTGCGGCGCCGGCTCCTGGCTGAGTCCGGCGACGTGCAATCTGCTACCAACAAGAACAGCCGTGAGCCAATTTATACAGGTTCGCCGGGCAGAATTTCGCCAATTCTACTGCTTGCAATGAGGCCCAGCGGTGATAGAATCTCGTCAAGATTTGGGCCGGGGGTGGCGTGTTGAAAGCGGCCAGGCTAGCGAGACGAAGTTGGACGGCATGCGCGGTCCTGGCGCTGGCAGTCGGCATAATCCCCTGTGGCATGGCAGTTGCCCAAAGTACTGGGCCTCTGATTTACAAACCTCCTCCTGAGAGCAAGACTTCCCACATAGCTGAAATCCGGAAAGATGTCAATTTGGTGCTGGTAAATGCGACGGTTACGGATCCGTACGGGCGGCTGGTGACCGGGCTAGACCAGGAGAATTTCCGGGTCTTTGAGGATGGTAAAGAACAGGAAATCATGCGGTTCGCCGAGGACGATGTGCCGATTTCGATTGGCATGATTTTCGACGTCAGCGGCAGCATGACGGACAAGATTGCGAAATCCCGCATGGCGGCAGTGCAATTCTTCAAAACCGCAAATCCCGCGGATGAATTTTTCCTTGTGGATTTCGCCGATCGCGCGGAATTGGCGACGATGTTTACAAGCAGCATTGAGGAATTGCAGAACCGCTTGCTTTTCAGCGCGCCAAAAGGAATGACGGCGCTCCTTGACGCAGTGTATCTGGGGATGAGCGAGATGAAAGGAGCACGCAACGCGAGAAAAGCTTTGCTCATCATATCGGATGGAGGCGATAATCATAGTCGCTACGATTACAGCGACGTCAAACGCTTCCTGCGCGAGACGGACGTCCAGATCTACGCGATTGGGATTATCGACCCGGATGCTTGCGACAGAACTCCCGAGGAATGCGCGGGACCCGGGTTTTTGCAAGGACTGGCGTCGATGACCGGCGGCCGGTCGTTCACGGTGAAGAACCTGGATGACCTCGGCGACATCGCCACGAAGATCAGCATGGAGTTGAGGAATCAATATGTGGTGGGCTACCGACCACGGAACACGACGCGCGACGGGAAATGGCGCAAGATTAAAGTCAAGATCCGTCCGCCGCGAGGACTGCCGCCACTCACCGTATACTCGAGGTACGGGTACTACGCACCGAATCCGTAAACGAATCGCATTCCCTTCCCTCCTTGGATACCTGTGTTTTTTCTTAGCCGCCGCGTTTCTATTTTGCGCCACCGGTGCGTCCGCGCAGACCCGGCCACCCATTCAGAACCAGCCACCGATCCAGATTCCCCGGCCCGACGCGCCACAGCAAAAAGCGCCGTACACGTTCAAGAAAACCGTGGACATGGTGCGGTTGCCCGTGACCATCGTCGATAAGAAGGGGAATTTCGTTCCCGAACTGAAGGAGCAGAACTTCCGCATCTCAGAGAATGGAGTTCCACAAAAAATTGCGGCGTTCAGCAATGACGATATTCCCATCGCCGTCGGACTGGTGATCGATAACAGCGCGAGCATGAAATCGAAACGCGCGCGCGTGAATGCCGCGGCGATGTCGTTCGTGCAAACCAGCAATCCGCAGGATCAAGTCTTCGTGGTGAATTTCAACGATGAGTACTACCTCGACATGGATACGGATTTTACGAACGACCCCAAAATACTGAAAGCAGCGTTGGAGCGCATTGATTCGCGGGGCGGGACGGCGCTTTACGATGCCATTCTCGGTTCGATGAACCACTTGAGAAAAGCGAAGCGAGACAAGAAAGTGCTGCTGGTGGTGACGGATGGAGTCGACAAAGACAGCAGAAATTCGCTCGCAAGCACGGTACAGAAGCTGCAGCAGTCCAACACCGTGATTTATGCCGTGGGACTGTTTACGGACAATGACGACGACAGAGAAGATAAGCGCCAGGGCAAGAAAGCGCTGTTGGCGTTGACTCAGGCGACGGGCGGTGAAGTTTATTTCCCGAAAACCATCGCCGAAGTGGATGACATTTGCAACCGCATTGCGCAGGACATTCGCGATCAGTACATGATCGGCTACTATCCGTCCAATACGACGAAGGACGGTACGTTTCGCACCGTGAAGGTGGAGCTAACCGACGTGAAAGGCCACGGAAAACTGATCGTGCGCGCGCGACCGGGTTACTATGCGCCCACAGCCACCCCGGGCACCGAAGCCGTGTCGGGGAACTAGTTCATTCGCGCGGCGCGGTCTTGTCGCCGTGACTCACTGGCGTTGAAATTTCCAGTTCTCCTGTTTTTCTCACCACTCGTCACTAACCACTCGCCACTGCCTCACTCATATCGCAGCGCGACCATGGGATTGACGCGCATCGCGCGGCGCGCGGGAATGTAGGCGGCGACGAGCGCGACGGCGAGAATCGCTAATGCGCCCAGCGCGATTGGCGCGGTCAAGCTACCCGGCGCGCTTCCCATCAAACTACCGGCAAGACGCTTGATCCAGAAGATGAGAGGAGCACCGCCGATAATGCCAACACAAACCGTCAGGAAGGCCTCGCCAAGCACCATGCGTCCAACATTGCTCCGCGTTGCGCCCAATGCTATGCGGATACCAATCTCGCCGGTGCGGCGCGCCACTGTGTAGCTGAGCAGACCGTAAGTCCCAATGAGGATCAGCAACAATGCGAATCCCGTGAACGTCCAGATGATGAACCGATAGAATCTCGGATGAGCGAACAGCTCATTCAGGCGCTGCTGCATGGTTTTGACGCTGAAAACGGGCACGTCCGCGTCGACGGAGCGAATGGTGTCGCGGATGGCGAAAAGATGGCTCTCCGCGGGGGCATCGACGCGTGCGACGAAGGTTGCCGGCGGAAAAATACCGGGATGCCTCGGTGGAATGAGCACCGACCGCGGCTACAAATTGCGCGAGGGCGCGGCGATGCGCTTCCGTCGGACTCATGCCCGCCGCAATATTGTCGGCGATTTGCTGCTCGACGTGGAAGTGCAACTCGGAGTCGAGTTGGTTATCGAGAGCGCGTTTGCGAAAGAGACGACGTAGCCAGCGCATGACTGTTTCAACCTCCTATTCGTATCGCAGCGCGACCATTGGGTCCACGCGCATGGCCCGCCGCGCCGGAATGTAGCAGGCGAGCAGCGCAACTCCGAAAAGAATGACCGTCGTGGCGCTGAAAGTCACAGGGTCTGTGGCGGAAACACCATAGAGCAGGTTCGTCATCAACCGCGTGAGCAGAAACGCGACGACGACACCAAGGCCCAAACCAAACAGCGCAAGCTTCGCTCCCTGCCCCAAAATCAGGAGCAAAACATCGCGCCGCTGTGCGCCAAGGGCCATACGGATTCCGATTTCGTGAGTGCGTTGCAATGCCGAATACGAGATCACGCCGAAAATCCCGATCGCGGCGAGCACCAGGGCGATCGCGCTAAACGAGCCCAACAAGTACGTGCGAAACCGCTCTTGCGAAATCGATTCGCCGAGTGCATCCGGAAACGATTCGATATCCGTAACGGGCAGGTCTTTGTCGATCGCGTGAGTTGCCTGGCGAATGCCAGCGGCCACGCTCGACGCGCCCAAGGAAGTCCTTACGACGACTTCGCCGCCATAAAGAGGCGCCTGCGCAAAGGGCACGTACATCATCGGGCCGGGTTTGCGGCCGAGCGACCTATCCCGCACATCGCCGACGATGCCCACAATTTCGCGCGACACGTCGGAGTTCGGCGGAAATCCGAATCTCATTTGTCTCCCGATGGGGTTCTGGTTCGGAAAATAACGCCGCGCCAGCGTTTCGCTGATGAGCGCCACTTTCGGACTGGACGGCGAGTCCTGCTCGGAGAAAAAGCGGCCTCTCAGAAGTGGAATGCGCATCACGTGAAAATAATCGGGGCTCACCGTGGCGTAATCGGCGGTAGTCGATTTGCCGGGCGGCAGAGGGGCATTCCCCACGATGCTGAAAGCGAAAGTGGCTTCGCCTTGACGGTCCATAGGCAGCGGAGCCGCCAGAGCGGAATCCTGCAAACCGGGCTGCGCATGGAGCCGCGCCAGCAGTTCGTTCGAGAAAGTGGTCCATTGCTGCGGCGTCGAGTATTGGAATTGCGGAAGCGATATCTCGGCTTCAATGACGTTTTGCGGATCGAAGCCCGGATTGACCTTTGTGACCAGCGCAAAGCTGCGGATGAGCAGACCGCCCGCGACAAGGAGCACCATTGCGAGAGAGATTTCAGCCGTCGCAAGGACATTCCGCACGCGTCGGCCGCCACGCTGGCCGGCGTGCGCACCGCCCTCTTTGATGTTCGTTTGCAAATTGGACGGAGTTGCGAGCAGCGCAGGCGCGAGTCCGAACGCCAAGGCAGCAGCGAGAGACAACGCGAGCGCAAATACGAGAACGGATCCTCCGATGTGAATCGAATTGATCTGCGTCACTTCGGCCGGCAAGAATGGCCGGAGAATCCAGACGCTCCACGCCGCAAGAAGCACGCCGGCAACTCCGCCGAGCAAGCCCAGCAAAGCGCTTTCCGTCAGCAACTGCCGAATCACGCGGGCGCGCCCCGCGCCGAGCGCGATGCGCACAGCGATTTCTCTGGTGCGAGAAGTGGCACGCGACAAAAGCAGGTTCGCGATATTGGCGCAAGCGATCAAAAGGACCAGGCCAACCGCGCCCAGCAAAATCAGCAGCGCGGATTTCACGTTCCCGACCACTGCCTGCCGGTATGGCTGAATCCGAATCGTGAATCCGGAATCTTGCGCGGGAAATTCCTTGGCGAGCCTTGCCCCCAGGGTATCCATCTCCGCCTGAGCTTGCGCCACGGAAATTCCCGGCTTGAGCCGGCCAATCCCTCCCAGCGCGCGCACGCCGGGCCGCGAAAGTAAAGGTCCAAAGAGCGGGTCCTGCGCGGCAGCAATCCATACATCCTGGTGCGGTGAGCCGTCAGGATAGTGAAAACTCGCCGGCAGGATTCCGACAACAGTGAACGCACGCATGTCCAGCGAGATGGATTGTCCGATCAGCTTGGGATTCGAACCAAAGCGGCTACGCCAGAGATTCTCGCTTACAATAGCTACCGGCGCTGCGCCTAGCTTGCCATCGTCGGGCAGCAAGGTGCGGCCTGCCAGAGGCTTTGCGTTCAGCAGAGAAAATATTTCCGGCGTCACCGCCGCGGTGTTTGCAATCGACGGCTCACCCTCTCCGGTCAACGTGAGATCGTGAAACGCATTTCCCGCCATCTCGCTGAACACGCGGTTCTGCTCGCGGCACTCGCGGAAGTCCCTGTAGGATATCGGCAACACTGCGTCGGGCTGTTTCGTAGGGGCATTGAACACCAGAACGAGCTGTTCGGGATGGGGATATGGGAACGCTCGCAAGAGCACCGCGTCCACGATACTGAAGGTGGCGGTGTTGGCTCCAATGCCGAGGGCGAGGGTAAGCACGGCGACGGCGGTGAAGCCCGGTGACTTGCGCAGCATCCGAAACGCGTAACGCAAATCCTGCAGCAGGCTTTCTATGAAGCGTGTGCCGCGGGCATCGCGGGCTTCTTCCTTGATGTATTCGAGGCCGCCGAATTGCGCGAGGGCGCGACGACGCGCTTCCGTGGGACTCATGCCCACCGCGACGTTGTCGGCGGTCTGCTGCTCGACGTGGAAGCGCAGTTCCGAGTCGAGTTGATTATCGAGAGCGCGTTTGCGAAATAGACGACGGACCCAGCGCATGAGTGCTTCAACCTCCTATTCGTATCGCAGTGCCACCATCGGATCCACTTTCATGGCGCGGCGCGCAGGAATCCAAGTTGCGAGCAGAGCGACCGCGACCATGGCGACGATGGCGAGCGCGATGGTCCAGGGATCATTCGGCGTTAGGCCGAACAAAAGCTGGCGGACGAGGCGCGTAATCCAGACGGAGCCGAGGAGGCCCGCGGCGATGCCGCCGAGGAGAACGATGGCGGCGTCGCGCATGACGAGGCGGAGAATGGAAGCTTGCTGCGCGCCGAGGGCCACGCGAATGCCGATCTCGTGCGCTCGCTGCGTGACCACGTAGGCCATCACACCGTAGAGGCCGATGGCGGTAAGCAAGAGGGCGAGGCCGCCGAAGAAGCCAGAGAGAACAGCCATTAAATGCTCCTGCAGCACGGAATCGTCGGCTTGCTGTTTTAATGTGGTGAATTGCACAGACGCGGATTTGCTCACGCTGGCCATGGCGTCGCGCACGGCGGGAATCAGCGCGCCCGGTGTAGTAGCTGTGCGAATTTCAAAGGTGGTGTCTTCGCGGAGGTTGTGAATCTGGGCGAGCGGGACGTATGCAGTTGAAAGAAAGTCCTGATCCAGCGAATCACGCTTTGCGTTCTGGACCACTCCGATAATTTCGAGTGGTTTGTCTCCGATTTCCGGCCCTCCAAGCCGGATATGCTTGCCGACAGGATCTTGTCCGCGAAAGTAGGTCTTCGCCAGCAACTGATTGATGACGACAACGGGCGTGGAGTTCGCGGAATCGCGAGCGGCAAACACACGGCCTTCCAGCAGCGGCGTGCGCATCGTGGAGAAGTATCCAGGCGTGACCCAGTTCATATAAACAGTCGGGTCAACGCCGTTCGGCAGCTGATAGCCCGGCACTGAAACCCCGGAGGTCCACTCATCCCACGAGTCGAGCGGATATAAGAGGCACTGGCTGGCGGAAACGACCCCGGGAAGCGCCTGCAATTTCGCAAGCATTTGGCCATAGAGCGGCACGAGAGCGGCGTGGGGCAGTCCAGCACGCTGAACATTCGTGTCGATCAACAGGACGTTGTTGCGGTCGAAGCCCGGATCAACGGTCATTAAATTGGCGAATGTACGGACGAAGAGACCGGCGCCAACCAGCAAAATCAGGGAGAGAGCGACTTGCACGGCGACAATCCAGCGCGCTAGAGCCGATTGCGAGCGCCCGCCTGCACCTTGCGATTGGCCTTCTTTCATCGCAGAACTGGCAGAGACGCGTGTGGCGCGGAAGGCAGGCAAAATCCCAAAGAGCAAACCGCAGAGCACCGCAACGCCAATGGTGAAGGCCAAGATGCGGCCGTCCATTTTCAGATCGAGAAAGACTTGGTTTTGGTCCGTGGAAACGAAACGAACGAGCAGCGCACTGCCCCATCGGGCGAAGAAAACTCCGAGAATCGCACCGGCGCCGGAGAGCACGATGCTTTCGGTGAGAACCTGGCGAATCAAACGGGCTCGCGAGGCTCCCAAAGACAGACGCAGAACAATTTCTTTCTGACGGGCGGCGGAGCGAGCCAGAAGCAGGCTGGCAATATTCGCGCAGGCGATCAGCAGAACCAGTCCAACGACGAGCATCAGGATTTCGAGCGGCTGGCCGTATCGCCGGCGTATGCCATCGAAAACGCCCGTGGAAGCGGGATTTAGGAGGAATGTGTCCTTTCGAAAAATGTCCTGCGATTTGGCGCTCCAATCCTGAGGGACAACGGCGCCAAAAAGCGGTGCCGACAGAACTTTCATGCGGGCGTCGGCTTGCTCGATGGTCATCCCCGGTTTGAGGCGGCCGACCACGGAGAGCCACCAGGCGTCGCGCACATCGAGAGACCTTCCGAGAATCGCCGCCGCGCAGATCGGAATCGCAACATTGAACGGCGTGCCAACATCCGTTCCGGAGAAGCCATGCTGGCTGACGCCGACGATTGGAAAGTAGCGTCCATTCAGGCGAATCGAGGAGCCGATAGCGGATTGTGCCCCAGCGTAGCGAGATTGCCAGAAGCCATAGCCCAAGACGGCGACGCCGGAGCAGCCGCGGACGTCATCGGACGTTGTGAGTAGACGACCCGCAGCTGGGCGGACGCCCAAAACGGTGAAGTAATCGCCGCTGGCGTAGATGCCGTTGATATCGTTCTCTTCGCCGCCGGCGGCGAGGTCAAAAGTTCTCGGTGACCAGGCAAAAACGCCGGAGAAAACGTCCTGATGATCGCGCACCTGTTCCCAAATCGGATTCGTTACTGTGTGATTCGGCTGGGTAGACGTCGGCTGGTAAAATCCGATCTGCGCAAGCTGCTCCGGATTTTGCACGGGCAGCATGCGGAGCATGACGGCGTCGATAAGGCTGAAGATTGCGGTGTTGGCGCCGATGCCCAGCGCGAGCGAAACCAGCGCGATCGTTGTGATGAGCGGAGTTTTGCGCATTATGCGCAAGGCAAAGCGAATATCTTGCACGAGGGATTCGATGAAGTGGGTGCCGCGGGCATCGCGGGTTTCTTCTTTGATGTATTCGAGGCCGCCGAATTGCGCGAGGGCGCGACGACGCGCTTCGATGGGACTCATGCCCGCTGCAATGTTGTCGGCGGTTTGTTGCTCGACGTGGAAATGCAATTCGGAGTCGAGTTGGTTGTCGAGAGCGCGTTTGCGAAATAGACGACGGACCCAGCGCATGA
>DATNDO010000172.1:0-4086 GCA_035606955.1 Candidatus Angelobacter sp. | reverse complement strand
TCCTGCATCTCCGCGGTGATTTTGTCGTAAGGCTGCGTCAGCACGTTCTCGAGCGCGACGCGCTTCGCATCGTACCGCACCGCGCGAAATGGAAAAATCTCGGCCATAGTCCCTTAACGGAAATTTCGCTTCAGTCTAAATGTGCGATTGTAACAAGCGTCTCGCCGCTCTCCAACTCGCGTTCATCGCTCAAAAAACGGCAGCGCAACTGTTTGCTGTCCGCTACAATAACCTATCGCGTTGGATTTGTGCGCGAGACCCATATTCAAAACATGTCCAACAACGGAAAACAACTTCGTGGCGTAACCGCTTTGATTTTCGATTTGGATGGCACCCTCATCGATTCCAAACTCGATCTCGCCCTTTCGATGAATGCAACGCTCGAATATCTGGGTCGCAAGCCCATGGATCACGACCAGATTTTCAGCTATGTCGGCAATGGCGTTCCCGTATTGATCAAGCGCGCTCTCGGCGAACCCACCTCCGAAAAAGAAATCGAGAAGGGAATTGTCCATTTCCTCGATTACTATCGCGCGCACATGCTCGACAATACGCTTCCCTATCCGGGTGTTCGCGAAGCCCTCGACGCGCTCGCCAGCCGTTCACTTGCGGTGCTCACCAATAAACCCGTGAAATTCAGCCAGGCGATTATCGACGGTTTGCAGATGAACAAGTATTTTCGTTTCGTCTACGGAGGCAATAGTTTCGAGAAGAAAAAACCGGACCCGATGGGGTTGAATACTCTATTGCGGGAGTTCGGCGTCGCTCCTCGCGAAGCCATAATGGTCGGCGATTCCGATGTCGATATTCAAACCGCGCGAAATGCCGGCACTTGGGCTTGCGGTGTCACCTACGGAATGGGTAGCGCAAAATTACCGGCGTGCCATCCCGATCTGCTTCTCGACAATCTCGCCGATCTCCCCGCCTGCTTGCATAAATAAAATAAATGACCGGAGAAAATCCCGACGTGTCGCGCCTCTCAATCCTCCGTCACATTCCAGTCTTCAGGAGGGAAACTGATCTGCCAGAATTTCGGCGCGGGCTTGTCAAATTCGATTCCCACTTGAGCTTTGCCGCCATGCATCGTTGTTCCCACATAAACGATGCGGCTCTGTTGGGAATCCTGGGTCCCTTTGTGAACCAGCGTGATTTTCTGATCCGCTTTCACGTCAGCCCGAAGGTGAATCAGCGCGCCGTGCGCGTTCACCACCAGCGTTTTCGTTTCCTCTTCGAATGCATTTCCTTCGGCATTTTTCCCGCGAACAATCACCGTCACGGAAAGCATCACGCGCAAGCTGCGGCGACGCCCTTTGTCGAGCGGCAACTCCTCGGCGCTTGGTGGAATCGACATCCTTCTACATTAGCGTCGCCCGCGCGCCACGGCAAATGCGACTCCGCCACACACTGCGAGTCAGTTAACAGCAAGAAGAATCAGAAGGCCGGCAACAAGTGGAGGGAAGTCTGGCGAGGAAAAAATTATTGTACTTCGAATCTCGTGATGCAGTTTATCCGCAACAGATCTGCTCGATCAGCCCGCAAACAATATGGCCGATGGTGATATGCGCTTCCTGAATTCGCTGTGCGTTTCGTGAGGGCACATCGATAAGTAGATCCACTTTGCTCGCAAGCTTGCCGCCCGTCTCGCCCGTCATTCCCACTACAAACGCGCGTCTCGCGCGCCCGGCTTCTGCTCCGCGAAGCACGTTGGGGCTGTTCCCGCTGGTCGAGAGCGCTACCAGGACATCGCCCTCTGCCGCGAGCGATTCGATTTGCCGTGCAAAAATATTCTCGAAGCCTAAGTCGTTTCCCGCCGCCGTCAAAATCGATGCATTGGTCGTCAGTGAAATCGCCGCGAGTCCCGCTCGGTTTCGTTGCAGGCGAACCACAAGTTCCGCGGCCAAATGTTGCGCGTCTGCGGCGCTTCCGCCATTGCCGAAAAAAATAATCTTGCGGCCGCTGTTCAGCGCCGCGGCGCTCATTTCGGCGAATCGCGCAATGCGGCCAAGCAGTTCGTCGGAAAAGTTTTGTTTAACGCTCGCGCTCTCGCGAAGTTCGCTGCGAATCTGATTGATGAATTCCTGCATGCTTCCTCACACCACGCGAATTGCAACTACCGCCAAATAAAGCTGAACATTAGCACCGAAAGCACGATCAGTGTCAGGATCACGTACGTTCCGTCTTTCTCTTTAATAAACGCAAACACGCAAAAGGCTACGCGCGCTACCGGCGTCGCGACCAGCATCACCAGCCCAAACTGGATCCAATTCCGCCCGTGCCAGGAAAAAAGTCCTTTTACAATCCCGTGAAATCCATTCAAGTTCGCGGGTTCCCCTCGAAACGTCTGGTAGTCGGGTGCCAGCCGTCCGCTTTGCACCAGATACCAAATTCCGCCGATCAGCACCACGATCGACGACAAGATGACTCCGGTGCGCAACAGCACCGAGATAATCCGGTCCATCCTCTCGTCATCCCACTGATTTCTCGCTTCCGCCATTTATAGTTTTCCTGAAATTCCTTTTACCAACATTTCGATTCCCATCACTACAATCGCCGCGCTGAATAGCACGCGAAGATATTTCGTCGTGGCCCTCGGTAGGATGCGCGCTCCGATGAATGCTCCGAAGAGTACTCCCAACATCACAGGCATGGCGAGGGCGGGGTCCACGTATCCACGGTGAAAATAAATTCCTGCGCTGGCCGCAGCCGTCACGCCGATCATGAAATTGCTCGTCGCTGTCGATACTTTGAACGGAACTTCCATTGCTTGATCCATGCCCAGCACTTTCAGCGCGCCGCTGCCAATCCCCAGCAATCCGGACAGAATTCCGGCGCAGTTGCAGACCAGAAATCCGATCGGCGCGCGCCGGACCGTGTATTTCTTCAATCCCTGCGTAGTTGGATAATCCCCATTCAAGCGGAGCCATGCCGCGAGTCGATCCGGTGGCCGCGTATCAATAATGTCCGGCATTTTTCTCAGCGACAGATAGGCGGAAGACAGCAGCACAACTCCGAAGATGATTGCAATCGCCGCAGGAGAAACCTTCGCCACCAGGTAGGCGCCAAATAGTGCGCCCAGTGTTGTCGCCACTTCCAGGAACATCCCAATGCGCACGTTGGAATAACCTTCCTTCACGTACGCCGCGGCGGCGCCCGACGATGTGGCAATCACAGAGATCAGCGAAGCCCCCGCCGCATAATGGATGTTCACTTTGAACGCGAGCACAAGCAGCGGAACGATGATGATTCCCCCGCCCAAGCCGGTCAACGATCCGAGCAACCCCGCGCCAAGCGAAACGATCCAGATCAACAGCGTGAACAGCAGCACATTCATGAACGCGTGTAGCCTCGGCTCCGAATTGTTCTGTTACAGAAGTGACAATGCGGCGCGCTTTTCGACGTTACGAGACTCGCATAACGGCCGTCGAGTCGCAAATTCAATCTGTGTTCGGTTGTTCCGCTGGGAAAATCCTGAGCGTTCTCATACGCGTCGAGCGCTATGAATGGAGCTTTCCAATATCGGAATCCTGCGTTATCTTCGCCAGCAAATGATTGATATTCATTGTCACATCCTGCCTGATCTCGATGACGGCTCCGATTCGTTGGAAACCTCTCTCAAGATGGCCGAGATGGCCATTGAGGACGGCATCACGCACGTCATCGGCACGCCGCACGCAAACAATGACTATTCTTTCGTTCCGAAATTGATAAGGTCTCGCCGCGATGAACTTCAATCGAAGCTAGGCGAGCGCCTCCTGGTTGGCACGGGCTGCGACTTCCATTTAAGCTACGACAATTTCGAAGAGCTTCGCGAGGAGCCTGCGCGATTCACGCTGAATCAGAAAAACTATTTGCTCGTTGAATTTGCGAATTTCTCCATTCCCGCTTCGCTGGATCAAACGCTTCACCAAATGCAACTCATGGGTCTTCACCCCATCATCACGCATCCGGAACGTAATCCGCTGATTCGCGCTGATTGGGAGCGGCTCTGGGGCTGGCTGCATCAGGGCTGTTTCGTGCAAGTCACCGCGCAATCCTTTACAGGAGGTTTCGGTGAGCGCGCGCAAACCGCCGCGGAAACTCTGCTCG
>DATNDO010000166.1:0-6850 GCA_035606955.1 Candidatus Angelobacter sp. | reverse complement strand
CAGCTTGAAGCTTCCCGCGATCATCGGCCCGCGGCGGAAGCGTCTCTCGCGCTCCGTGGCATTAGGAGGCAACGGAGGCGGCGGACCGAATTTGGCCGTCACCGAATAAAGTGTGTGCGTTGACGTGTCGCACTCCATCGTACGCGCGCCCATGTCGGTCTTGACGTTGCCCAGCACGGTGAACTTGTCCGGCGAATCCTCGCGCACAATCGTGATGTCGCCTTCGCCTTCGGACGCGAACGCCAGTTTAGTCCCCGGATCAAAACGCACCGCGTCGTTGCCTCTGCCGCCGATGGGCAGCGTGGCTGCCACCTTTCCCGCGTCCGGATTGAACACAACCATCACCCCGCCATTATTTTCACCGCCGCCATGACAACCAATGAAGATGCGCCGCGTCTCCGTATCCATGGCAACTCCCGAAGGACCTTCGCACGGCGCCAACGGCCACTGATTGATGACTTTGAGTGTGTGCGTGTCGATGTCCACAATCGTGCTCAGGTCTTCCATGACGTTATAGAGGTGCCCTTTGCCGTCTGCAGCAGCCGATTCCGCCGCTCCGGGGATATCGACGACACCGGCCACGTTTCCTGTCGCAGCGTCTACAGCGACATCCTTCTTGCCGTGGGTCAGGCCAAACACGCGATCCGATGCCGGATCGTAGACGATGCCGTCGGAGCCGCCAATGGGCAGAACGATCTGCTTGATGATGCCCAGCGTTTTCGGGTCGAACTCCGTGAAACTGCTCACACCCTGCTGTCCGCTGCTATTGCCGGAATTACTGGTGAAGCCGTGATTGTCCTTCTGAGAAATCACGACGCCATGGCTGCGCGGAGTGGGCGCAAGTTTGCCGACGACCTGGTTCGTGTCGGTGGAGATCACCAGAATCTCATCGCTGTGGGACACAAACAAATGATGGTTCGCTTCGTCAATCCCGAGGTAATCCCAGAAACCTTCATCGGGTAACGGAACGGAAGCGGAAAGGTGATAGCCGGCCACGTTATCTGACATTTGCGGCGGCGGCGCTGACCCCTGTTGCGCGGCAAAACCGAAGAGCGCGGCGGCGCCGACTGCGATAATGCTAAGAATCCCCTTGTGCATACGCATCCTCCTGAACTCGGATGATTTCTTCGACGCTCGCCGTCAGCATGCGGTTTCAACACGCTCGCGGCATGGGCGGGGCGATATCACGTACAACGCCGAGAATGCATCGATGGCGCCGGACGTACCCGTAGTCTTCGTTGCTGATGTGACCCGCGATAGCCTGGACGGAAAAAAGGCAAGGTTTCTCTGAGAACAGCGCTTTTCTGCTGACTATCGCTTGGCCGGAAGACACCACTGAAGCTTGACTGTGGTACGTGGGGTGCGCGACAAATCTCGATGCGAGCCGCAGAATCGCTGGGCTCGTTATCGCATACAGGCTTTGTCAATGAAGGCCATAGTCAACTATGCTAGACCTAGGGGGGAGTTCGGAGAGGCAACATGATCTCGTTCGATCCTGCACACAGAGCCGTCCACTATCCTCCTGATCGCCGATTTCGCATCTGGATTCGACCTTCCATCATGATCGGAATCGGTGTCGCGATCCTCTCTGTAATCGCCGCGTCTTGGATCGAGTTCGCGGTGGTCGGCCTTCCTCATGTTCCCGCTGTCGCTCAGATATATCCCAACAACTTCGCCGGACCGCACGGGTTTCCGGTCTGGGTGCGTTACTGCCACTTCTTCAATTTCCTCTTTGTGATGATGCTGATTCGCAGCGGCCTGTCCATCCTGGTGGATCATCCTCGTCTGTATTTCAATGACGGCTGCACGCCGGGGAGCGAGTGGATTCGGTTTACACCCCTAAAAGTTCCACGCGACCGCCTCTGGACCGCGAAAGACGACGCTCGTTATATTTCGCCGTTGGTCGGGACGCCAGGCTACCGGCACACCATTGGTATTGCACGGGTTTGGCACTTCATTGACGTTCACGGTTTCATTATCACTGGCATTCTCTTCGTGGTCATGCTCTTCGATACCGAGCAGTGGCGGCGCATTGTGCCCACTTCGCCGCTCGTCCTCTTGCAGGCATGGAACACATTCGTACACTACGCGACATTTCATTTGCCCTTAGAACCGAACGGGTTTTACGGCTACAACGCACTGCAACAGATTGCTTATTTCACGGTCGTCTTTGTCTTCGGCCCGTTGGCGATTCTTACGGGAATCTCCATGTCGCCCGCCGTGGTGAATCGCTTTCCCTGGTACGCGCGCATCTTTGGTGGCAGACAATCGGCCAGATCGATCCACTTCCTGACGATGTTCAGCTTCCTCGCGTTCCTCGTCGTTCACGTCACGTTGATTGTCATGACGGGATTCGCGCGCAATATGAACCACATTGTGATGGGCACAGATGATGGGAACCCTATAGGCATGTATCTCGGATTTGTAGGCATAGGCGTGGTCGTCCTCTCGTGGATCCTGGCGCACTACATCTCTTGGTACCATCCGCGCGGATTGCAGCATGCGCTCAAGTCGGTGACCTATCCGATGCAGCTTCTTACGTTGAATCGCTTGACTCCGCAGCAGAAGTACTCCGAGCAGGAAATCTCGCCGTACTTCTGGCCCAACGGGAAAATGCCGGTCCGTGAGGATTGGAAGCGCCTTGCGGAAAAGGACTTCGAGAATTTCCGGCTTAAGGTGGGGGGCCTTGTCGAAAATCCGGTTGAGCTTTCTCTGGCCGATCTGGAGCGGCTGGGTGAGACCGAGCACATCACGATGCATCATTGCATCCAGGGTTGGAGCGGTATCGCGAAGTGGGGCGGCATTCCTATGAAGGCCCTTATCGAATTGGTGCAGCCAAAACCTGAAGCCAAAGTCGTGGCGTTTTTCTCTTTTGGCGAAGCTCTCTACGGCGACCCCTATTACGACACACAAAGCCTGGAGAATCTGCTGAAGCCTCAATGCCTGTTGGCCTCGCGGATGAACGGGCAACGGCTTCCACCGGTGTACGGAGCGCCCTTGCGGCTGCGAGTCGAGAACCAGCTTGGCTACAAGATGGTTAAATGGATCGAGCGTATCGAGTTCGTTGAATCGGAGAAGTTGCTTGGCAAAGGAGAAGGTGGCAAAAACGAGGACGACGAGTATTTCGACTTGCTGCCCAACATCTGATGCGGAGGCCGGATACCTTCACGCATGGTTCTGCTGACCACATTCTGTCCTTGCTGCGACGGCTCCGGCTGGACTGGCTGCTGCGTCACTTTCCACCGCGACTAGTGCGTGCAGTCTACGTGTTTGTAAACGGATTCATCACCATCGCAGTGCTTGCTCTGCTGGCACTCGTGAGCCGCAATCCATTTGTGTTCCCCTCACTTGGACCCACTGCGTATCTTGTGTTCTTCTCCCCGCTCGCCAAAACATCCAGCCCGCGAAACACCATTCTCGGCCACGCTATCGGGCTGATCTGCGGTTATGCAGCGTTTGTTGTGACGGGGACTGGAGCGCTACCGTTCGGGGTGCACCCAGGCATATTCTGGCCAAGAATCCTGGCGGCTGCCCTTTCGCTCTCCACCACGGGCGCATTCATGGTCCTCCTCGATGTTAGCCATCCCCCAGCGGGGGCAACTACGCTGATCGTTTCTCTCGGGATTATTTCAAAGCCGCGTGAACTGGTCATTATTGAAGTGGCGGTGTTTCTGCTCGTCGCTCAAGCTTTGATGATCAATCGTCTCGCCGGACTGCATTACCCCCTATGGAATGCGGCGTCGGCTGAAGCAGTGGATGAGGACTTGAAGTGAGGCGACCGCGCTGCCACCTCGCTGGACTGGCGCTGGACAAAACTCCGCTTGCGTCGGGATCCCTGTCGTAGATCGCAAAGACCTCGTACACAGTGACGTCGCGGATGCCACGAACAAGACGACGGTGCAGGTGACTATGACCATGTTTGAAGCTTGTAACGGATGGGTATGTCGCGGCAGGAACGCATTTCAGTTTCCCTTCGGATGCTCCGGATCGTGAACAATCTTGGCCAACGCGAGCAGTTTGGAACTGACATTCAGGCGAGCCCTTTGAACCGCATCCATGTTGATTGCGAACCGCATCCTGTTATTTTCCAAATAGAATTGGATTTCACCGCCCCGCTCCGCGAAATTCTCGCCTTCCCCGACCACAAGCGCACTCACACCCTTCAAATTGCTCAAAATTTCCGACAGAAATTTATCTTGCCTCGCACTGACAAAAACGATCTGGCAGGTTTTCAAATCCCCTGCTTTATCGATTCTGCGTTTCACGATCTCGCGATTGTTGATACTTTTTCCTCGGATGATCTCGTCTAATGCGCTTCCAAATGGGTCGTATCCGAAAACACAAATCGTAATTGGAGTTTTTTCATCTTGATAGGAGCCAGGCGGCCAGTCGACAAATTTTGCAAAATTAAACAGGAATGCCGCCTTGACTTGATACTCGACTGATGGACTGTCTTGCGCCCGCGCTGACGTTGTGCGCCCCACGGAGAGCAGGGCCGCCACAGCCAAGGCGCAGAATTGTGCGCGATGGCGCAGACCGTGCGAATTGGTTGGCACTCGGTTCGTATCGCTCAAGGCTGTTTCTTTGTTGGCTAAAATTGCCAAGTGACCTTCGCATACGCACTGCGTTTGACCATGCTTGAAACAACGATTTGATCAGGCCCGTCGGATTCAAAATGATGATCGTGGAGAAGATTTTGCCCGACAAAGCTGACAGACAGTTTTTTGGCAAGACTCCACGTCAGTCCTGTATCCAAGCGCGTGTAGGAAGGTATTTGCAACGCGGGCAGGCGCCCGACGAAATATGCCGAGGCATCCCACGCCCACCGTGGTGATAATTCGACATGGGAACGCAATTGCGCCTGTTCACGCGGGCTGCTGCCTTCAATTGTCACAGGAGTCACCAAATTCGTGCTGGTCGGATCGCGGTGCATATGCAGTTGCAGGTAGGAGTAACCCGGACTCAAAGTCCATCGGCTGACTGGTTTCCAGTTCGCAGCCATCTCGACTCCGTGGCTCTCGCCGTAGATTAAGTTTGCAAAGTTGATCGGAAGAACCAAATGGATAGGAGGGGGGGTGAATTCCAGGAACGGAGTTCCAGTCTCGCTGGATATCACGTGGGTGTAGGAATTGTAAAAGGCCGTCAGGTCGAGCGAGAGGTTCTCCAATAGCTGAGTGCGATAGCCAATTTCATCGGCAAGAAGGTCCTCGTCACCTTGTTTGTTGCCAAGCACTCCGACAACAAGCGGCAACCCATTGGGGCCTGGTAAAACGGTTTGATTGAAGCGCACCTCCGAGAAACGCGCAGGCGTTTGCAGGGCCCTGGCGATGGAGGCCCAGAACATGGTTTTGTCGTTTACAACCCATGTCACGCGGGCGTTAGGTTGCAGACCGAATCCCGAGAAGTGGTTATGTTCGAGTTTGGCGCCTATCGTCAAATATACGCTTCTGGGAACGATCGCAATTTCGTCCTGCACGAAGGAGCTAAAAAGCTGATCGGTTTCGCTGGGAGGATTGAAAGATACTCTGATCGTGCCACGAATGTTGTCTGACGTGGCTCGATATCCGAGACCCCACACAAAATCCTGGCGGTCGCTCCAGGCGAAGTCATGTTGAAAGTCAACGTCCACGGTGTCTCGGCCCTCTCCATAGGTGGGGTCACCGCGATTGGTCCGATCGAAATAAACCTGGAGCGTTGTTTTGGAAGATGGTGAGATGTTGCGGTCCCAGCGAGATAAAAGGTCCCAGCCTCCGAAGTTCTGCCGAAGCTTCAGTATCTGAGGCTGCGGCGGTTGAAAGGAAGTGACAGCCGCCACCACATCACCTTCGCTGCCGTTGTATGCATCTCCTTGAACGGTGAACGAGTCTTTGGCGCCAAATTTGGTATCTATGCGGAATCCGGTCCGATACGCGTCCCAATCATCTTGGCCGTTCTGCCCAGTCAGGCCAATCAGATGATTCCGATTGAAGGCATTCATGAAGACCCGATAATAGGTATCGCTTCCCAACCGGCCGCCGTATTGTCCCGTTCCGAATCCTTGCTCATAGGTGCCAGCGCCGCCGCTAATGAGTCCTCCCTGCGTGTCCGACGCTTTCTTCGTGATGATGTTGATGACGCCATTGACGGCATTCGCTCCCCAAACGGCGGCTCCGGGACCTCGAATGACTTCGACGCGGTCGATCGTTTCCAGCGGAACTTGCTGCGCATCCCAAAAGACACCGTTGAAAAGAGGGGAGTACACGGTGCGGCCATCAATCATGACCAATAGCTTGTTAGCGGCCTCATCGTTAAAACCGCGGGAACTGATCGCCCATGTACTGCCATTTACTTGCGCCACGTCCAGTCCGGGAACCATGCGCAGGAGATCCGGAATGTTCATCGCCCCCGAACGGCGAATGTCCTCCTGAGTGATGACAAAGATCGCGGAAGCCGTGCGCGATAGCTTTTGTTCTTTTTTCGAGACGGAAGTCACCTCGATGTTCATCAGGTCTTCGATGCTCTGGTTGCCCAGGTCTTTTGACGGCTCTTGCGACCAACCAGGAATCGTCATTAGAAGAGCGACCGCCAAAATAAGACAGCCGCGCGTTAGAACTTTCTGAATTCCAGACTTGTGCAAGACAGGCGACAGGCGACCTGCGCGATGGGGCAATCTCATCTGAATTCTCATTCTTCATTCCTCCACAGTGCGCAAATCGCTTTCCAATGATCGTGTTTCGTTGTTGGGCAGTTGCTGGTGTTTTCGACGTTTGATTGGCCTCTTGCAAACAAAGGCCGTCGCAAACCGCCCAAACCTGAAGGCTGTTCGCGTCTGGATCTCGATTTCTTGGAGACAGAACCAAGTGCTCGCGCC
>DATNDO010000165.1:0-7314 GCA_035606955.1 Candidatus Angelobacter sp. | reverse complement strand
GCGCGAGAGACGCTTCCGCCGCGGGCCGATGATCGCGGGAAGCTTCAAGCTGCTTGTGGTTCCGAATCACTAGCTGCATTTGTCTGCGGAGCGTGGTAGCGCGCTTGCTTGGGCGCTACCACAGCTCTCCATGCGGCGATTTCCAATTCCCTCTGGCGAATTCCCGGCAAACCGGAAGCTAATCGGTTGTTTCCGTGTGCGCCGTCAATCGGTGGCAAGCTACAAATGGAGCCTCCGACTTCCCACATGGCGGGCTCGTCTGGACTCGAGCCAGGAACCCGCTGATTAAGAACTCGTCAAAAGAAAATGTGGAACCGAAGCAAATCACTTTCAAGAAACGCCAGAACGCCTATGGTCTGGCTCTTTGGGAGCGCCCGGTTCTTTAAGCGGGGGAGCGGAGCGCTGCGCAGGCACAGGGGTTTTGGGGAACTCGGAGGGTTTATCCAAGCTCGGCGAATCGTAAATGGCATTGAAGAAGAATTTGTATGTGCCGTGAGATTGTGCGCGCCACTGCGGCTTGAACCCGAACAGGTAGATACGGCCCTTGCCGTAAGCGACTTCAAGAGCCGCGGCTTTGCCTTCGATACGCTCGGGATGAAGGAGATAGCCGCTGGCAAGAGGGCTGACATTGGCGGGATAGGAAGCGAGAACGGCGCCGCGAAAAGCTGGCTTGACGTCGAAAGCGGGACCATGTTCGAACATGACGACTGGATCGCGAGGAAAGCCCCATAGGCCGGGTAGGATTGAGCTCGACACTTCGACGCGGAGCAGCGAGCCGGAGCAATAAAATTGATCCTCTTTGAGATCGGCGAGAACGTTTGTTACCGGCAGGCCAAATTGTTCAATGGCAAAGAGAGAAGCATTGTTGAAAGTGATGAGCGTACCTCCGCCCGCGACGAATTCGCGGAGCGACTCAACGCCCTGCTGGCCAACGCCACCGACGTATTGACCAGGTACCGCACCTGGAGGGAAACCGTTCAGAATTTGATTGGGCGAAGCATCAGGAAGAATGATGGCGTCGAAACGATCACGCAGATGGCTGGCTTGCATGCCGCCATTGTGAATGGTGATGGGCGCGAATCCGTATTGCTCGAGTATCCAGCGCGTCCAGCCCTCGTCAATATTGGCTGTCCAGGAGCGATAAAGGCCGACGCGCGGCTTCTTAGTCGAAATGTCGCCGGAAGGTGTCTTTGTAACCGCCTCAGCCGCCAGGGAATTCCGCTCGGCAATGGCGGAGAAGCGGTCGCGTGTGATACCGGTGATGACCGCAGTTCCGTTTTCGAGAGATGAGGCGCCGGAATCAGTGACGAAACTGACGTGGCCGCCGGCCGCAAGGATTTCATTGATCGCTTTGAAGTGCGCATTGGTGCGCGGATCGAGAAGGAAGACGCCGCCAGCGCCTTCGAGTTTGCCGGCAGGCAGAGAAAATTTGTCGACCGGGCGAAGATTCGAACGCGCGTCGGACGAGAGGGGCTGAAGAACAGCATCGACATCCACGCCCATTTGCAGGGGAAGTGTCCAGCCAGCGACATCATAGGGCTTGATGGGCGTGCCGTTCTCGCGGAGGTCAGGATACTTCTGCGGCTCGAAAAGCTCTTTGACGAGCCCTGCAAAAGGCTGGTCCATGAGAATGACCCACGAACCGGCGGGATACTGCTGGCCATTGGCAGCAAAAGGCGAAGCGGCTTGGTGAACCTGGATGCCATTCACCATCATTTTTTGTATTAGCAGAGCGGCTTCGGGAAGATCACGCTGTTCGACCGGAATGACGTAGGCATATGGTGGATTACTCGTGAAACGTGCAATGTTGTCCCGGCCGGTTTGATATTTGTTGTAAAGCAATTGTTCGCGATATTTCGCGGCGGTGTCCAGGACGGACATGGACGCACCGACCATGTAGCGCACGGCGTCGCCTAGTCGCCACCAGCCGCCGGTCCAAGGGCTGCTGTAAAAAATCTGCGAGTTGAGGGCTCGGTACTCCGGAGGGAAATCACGCACGGTGTAGAAATGCGGCGTGGCATAGCCGTAGAGCGCGGTTTCTGTGAAGAACGAAATGGAGTTGCGGAAAATGCCCGTGAAATCCTGAAATCCGGGGTACCAGTTGTCGAAGCCAACGCGGTCAATCGCGCCGGGCATGTCATGTTCATCGAGATAAGCGCCCATATTGATGCCGAAGGCATTGAGCCAGCGCAGGAGAATTGGCTGGATATTGGAAGAAATCGGTTCGACAAATGGCGGAATGAAAATTCGCGCGGGGAACGGCGCGGTCTGGTGCTGGGTGTAAAACACTTCGGGATTCCACTGAAGTTCCTGCGCAGTGACCTCCTGTGATTCGAGCATGTTGTTCATGTAGCCGTCGCGATTGTTATCGTGGCCCACGTACTCCTGATAAAGATCGGGAAGCGGGCTGACTTCGTAAGTGGTGCCGATATTCTTGCGGTACCAGGCGACGACTTCATTTTGGCCGTCAGGGTTGAGCGTGGGCCAGAGAACGAGGATGACGTTGTTGAGGATAGCGTCGATCTGCGGGTCGTTTTGCGCGGAGAGGAGCTTGTAGGCGAGCACGATGGAATGCTGCGCGCCGGCGACTTCGGTCGAGTGCATTCCACCATCGATGTGGACGAAAATTTTGCCTTCGCGAGCAAGGGCTCTGGCAGCAGCATCGTCGAGACCGCGCGCCCAGGTCAGGCGGCGGTTGATTTCCTTGTGTTTGTCGAGGGCGGCAAGATTTTCCGGAGAGGAGATGACGGCGATTTCCCAGTCGAGACCGCGGGTAGTCTTGCCAACGTGGATGATTCTTATGCGATTTGAAGATTGAGCAAGCTTCTCGAAATAAGCGAGGGATTCATCGTAATTAGCGAGGTAGAAATCATCACCCGGATTGTGTCCGAGGACGGAAACGGGAGTGGGAACAGATGGGACGGCTGCGGCTTGAGGCTGTGAGACGGCAGCGCGGGAACAGACAAGCGATGCGAATAGAGCAAGAATAACGGCGATGAGCGTTTGTTTTGAATTTTGCATGAGGCGCACTCTACCGATTACGAAAACGAATGTAAAGCGGGGCCTCACGGCGACGAGTGTCAGCACGGAGCCATGAGGTCACCCTTGATCTTCACGCTATCGTCTCCGGTGCTGGAATCCATCAACGCGCTGGCAGAAAGGAAATGTCTTCCGGTGAGATGGCCGCGCAGAGGATGATGTACCAACTCTGCGGCAATGAGCGCTGTCGCCGCGGGGATGGGCGTGGCCACCAAGACGACGGTGGTGTTCGCGACATTCGACCCGCCGTCCTCGGGGATTGCTGACGACTCTGCGGTTTTCGAGCCAGAAGGCCTTCGGTGCATGCTGTGCCGGGGCCGGTAATAACAGGGTCAGCAACACAAAGCACGGTCAGTTCCCGGTGATCGGTTCCCGGCCGCTGCCTCAGTGATTCAGCACTTTGTTCGCAGCCGCAACGTCAGATTGCAGACGTGAGACACCCGCACCCGCATCATCGATGTATCCATCCGCCACCTTCACCATCGCAGGCGTGGGCGGCATAAATGCCTGACTCACCTGGGTGGCAATATGGCTCAACCATGCACGGAGCCGACCCGGATACACGAGTGCGCCCTCACCGGACTGGATCTTGAGATCCACCAGTTCGTCTATGTCATGGTTCAGGCGGTCCAGCGCCGGTTGCGCCGGATCGCCGGACGCGTTATTGCTGGCCACTGCCTTCTCGAGCGCATCGCGGGCGTCAAGGGCCTGGTTCAGGTTGGTATCGAGCCGGTTCAGAGCGTCGTAAATCCGCATCAGCAAATCGAAACGCTGCTGCAGTTCCGCCTGCGTGGTTTGGAATTGCGGGTCCAGTTTGACAACGAACGGCTTCTTCTGCGTGGTATCGGCATAAGTCAGCGTCACGGAGTAGGTACCCGGCACGACCTGCGGACCGATGGGTTCTTCGGCGGCAAAACCTGAATTGAATATGCCCTTCACGTCTACCGCATCGGGGTACCTCAGATCCCATAGGAAGCGGTTCATGGCAGGCTCGATCGCCGTCAATCTTTCTTCCTGCTGTTGTCGCGCCACTGCGGGACTGCGTGAAGGCGGCTCTGTTCTGGCTTTCGTTTTAAGATGCAGCGTGAAGCTGCGGATCAACTTGCCGCTTGCGTCGGAAAAGCTCAAGGTCGCCGGCGTGCTGCCGTTGTAGTCAGCCGGCATGTTGAAAAACACCGTGGCTCCGGGCGCCAAGTTCTCGCCTCCCGCCCCGCGCGGGCCGCCAAACCCGCCAGTACGTCGCGTGACCAGCCAGGCCTGCTGCGGTTTGAACAAGTAGGGCGCGCCACTCGCCACTTGGGCGGTCCCCAACTGCTCGAGGAACTGCAGGTCGTCCAGCACCCAGAAACCACGTCCGAACGTGGCGAGCACGACCGCATGCTGCTTGGGCTGAATCTCCACATCACTTACTCGTACCGTCGGCAGATTGAGGCCCAATGGCTGCCACTGCTGGCCTCCATCCAGACTGAAGTACACCGTCGCGCTGGTGCCCGCGAACAGGAGGTTGGACAGGTTCGGATCCTGGCGCACACTCTCGACGTACTGGTCTTCTGGCAGTCCGGTGGCGATCTCCGTCCAATGTTTGCCGTAATCACTGGTCTTATATACATACGGGTGAAAGTCATCCCAGTCAAACCGGCTCGCCGACACGTACGCGGTGCCCGCGTCAGTGTGCGAGGGCTCGATGCAGGTAATCGTGGACCACGTAGGCAATTCCGGCGGGCGCACCGGGCTCCAGTGCACGCCCGCATCCGTGGTCACGTACACCAACCCGTCATCGGAACCTGTCCAGATGACATTGTCTCTGAGCGGGGAAAAGGCAATCGAGGAGATGGTGTCGAACATCTCCTCGCCAGTCACATCTGCGCTAATCGGACCGCCCGGCCGCCCCTGCCTGCTCTTGTCGTCGCGTGTGAGGTCTGGACTGATCACTTTCCAGTGGACACCTTCATCGAAGGTTTCAAACAGCACGTTCGCTCCCATCAACAGTTCTTTAGGGTTGCCGGGCGCAAACACAACCGGATGATGAATCCAACCATAGCGATACTTGATTTCGGACCCGGCAAGACCAAACTTGTATTCTGGCCACGGGCTGACATTGGTGATCAACCCCGTTCGGCGATTCTCTTTCCACTCTATGCTGTAATATCCGCTGCCGTAGGTCACCCATGGTTGGCCCGGCGTCGGCACTACCCAGCTCATCTCTCCGCCCTGTACGTTCTTCCAAGCCGGCGGAATACTCCCGGCAGGCACGGCGCTCGGCGCTTCTACGGAACTCCGATCCTGCTGCGCACCGTAAATATGGAACGGGAACTGATCATCGAGATTGGCGTGATAGAACTGCCCGGTCGGCTGGTTGTTTTCGGAACTCCAGGTCTTACCGCCATTTTGCGTGACGCCCGCGCCGCCGTCGTTGCCTTCGATGAAGATTTGGGGGTTATTCGGATTGATCCAGAGCACATGGTTGTCACCATGCTCCGGATGCAGGGCGGTTAGCGTCTTGCCCTCGTCGTGGGACACATAGACGCCGACGTTGGGCAGGTAAATCGTATTGGGGTCTTTCGGATCCACGTATACGTTCATGTAATAGAAGGCGCGTTGCGTAATGTCCATGCTGTTGTTGATGAGGTTCCAGCTTTGGCCCGCATCGTCTGACCGGAATAAGCCGCCCGCCTGGTCCTTGTAATCCGCTTGAATCAGCGCGTACACAACATTCGGACTGCTGGGCGCCACCGCGATGCCCACTCTTCCGAAAATGCCAGTCGGCAATCCTGAACTGTGCGAGATGTTAGTCCAGTTTGCGCCTCCGTCAGTCGTCTTGTAGATGCCGCTGCCCGTTCCGCCGCTCGAAAAAGTCCAGTGACTCCGGGACATCTGCCACATCGAGGCGTAAACGACGCTCGGATTGGACGGATCCATCGCCATGCTGATCGCACCCGTTTCATCGTTGACATACAGAATCTTCTGCCAGGTCTTGCCTCCGTCGCTGGTCTTGAATACGCCGCGATCCGGATTGGGCCCGAACAGATGGCCCAGCGCTGCTACGTACACGACATCGGGATTGTTGGGATCCACAAGAATCCAGCTGATGATGTGCGTCTCGCCCAGCCCGATGTATGCCCAGGTCTTTCCGCCATCGGTGGACTTATACATCCCCTCGCCGGTCAGGACCGTATTGCGCGGCGCGGAATCGCCCGTCCCCACATAGATAATCTTCGGATCGGATGGCGAGATCGCCATAGCGCCGATATTGTTGTTCTTGAAGTCCTTGTCGGAAATGTTTTTCCAGCTCTGGCCGTAATCATCACTCTCCCAGACGCCTCCGCCCGCCGTTCCCATGTAAAAAACATTGGGCTCGGCGGCGATGCCGGCTACGGTAGTGACGCGGCCGCCGGTATAGGGACCCACGCTGCGCCAGTGCAGAGCACTGGTGAGTTGGTCCGGTGGCACGGGCGCAGCAAACGCCGCAGAAAAGACCAGCGACAGACAGGAAAGAAGTAAAACGCAACGTGCTTTGAACATGGCAGATGGCCTCTCTCTCAATAAATTGATTCCAGAAACCTAGGCTCGTTTTGCGGGCAGCGGCTTAACCTCCAACGGCATCGCCACCGGCACTATTTTTCTAATTGCAGGACAGCATACCTTTGCGCCGCCTCGAGGATGGCCCACATGAGCTACATTCATTTCTGATCGGCGATTCGGTCGGGACCTTATAGATATTGGCCGAGCGAGTGATGCACGCACTAGACGACGGGGCTCCGACTCACGTGCCGGCTCTGACATTTGCTCATAAAGCTTCGCGACAGCGCATTTCACAACAGCGGTGATTGAAAATGCAAGTCCATTTTGCAGCGGAGGGGCGCGTTAGCAGCTTTCTCTTACCCTCCCCGCCCGATGAAGGTTTCTGGGATTACCTCGGGATTGACGAAGCGAACCATCATTTATTTGTGTCCCACAGCGATGAGATTCTGGTGATCTCCACCGATACGAATCAGGTCGTCGGCAAACTTGCGCCGACTCCGCGCAGCCATGGTGTGATTATTTCTCGGAAGGACAATCACGGCTATTATGCACGAGGATTCGCCTGACAACTTCACCGTGCTGGGCAACGTCAAGACCGACATGGGCGCGCGCACGATGGAGTGCGACACGTCAACGCACACACTTTATTCGGTGACGGCCAAATTCGGTCCGCCGCCTCCGTTGCCTCCTAATGCCACGGAGCGCGAGAGACGCTTCCGCCGCGGGCCGATGATCGCGGGAAGCTTCAAGCTG
>DATNDO010000144.1:0-7957 GCA_035606955.1 Candidatus Angelobacter sp. | reverse complement strand
CTACTGCCGAATTTCGTGCTTGTCCGCAAACGAGAAATCAGGGACGCGAAATTTTCCGGGGATTGGATGTTTTGACTAGCGCCGGAGAAGATCACGAGGGCGTTCAAAGACGAAAGCGCACGCCGCCGTTTTTGCCGCGCAGTCGAGGACTCCGCGCAAAAGGATTTGCGCCTTCGTTTGCGGCGGTAAAACGGCCGGAAACTTTGCCGCGCGAAGCTGTTCCGCGAACGCGGAAAGCTTTTCATCTCCGCCGAGGAATCTTGCGTCGCGAACCTTAGGTCCATTCGGCGTGGTTTCGAGCAAAACAAGAAACGCCGCCTTGCCGGTGGCTGCACCAGTCTTGCTTACCGAGACGGTGCGCATGCGCAGGAGTTCGGCGGCCGCTCGCTTTACGCGCGCGTCAATTGCCGTGTCGCCACCAAGCAATTTCGCGAGGCGCGCTCGCGTGTCGTCGGGCGCGCCGCCGGCAGCCAGCGCGAGAGTGTATGTGCGAATCGCCAGCTCTTTGTCGCCGCGCTTTTCGTAAATTCGCGCGAGATGATACCCCTCGTCACCCCTTTGATCGAGCAGCCACGTCGCGGCAATCAACGTCTCTGCTTCTTTCGTGCGCGCCTGCTGGAAATGCACCCAGCCAAGCGTGTCCCAGAAGGAGGGTAGCGCCGCAGTGGCGGTGACTACGTCATTCGTGAGGTGGCGGAGATTCACATTCTTCATGAGCGCTTCCGTGGAATCGACAGTCAGATTCGCATAATGTTCGGCGCGGTCGAGCGCCACATTCTGCTCAGCGAGGTCGTACGCAATCTGGTTCCAGATTAACGGCGAAGGCGAGAGGCTCGCCGCCTTGTCGAATGCGCCGAGCGCGGCATCTGTCTTACCCGTGCCGAGATACGCCTGCCCGAGGCGAAGTTGAACAGCAGCATTTTCCGGATCGAGCGCCACAGCCTTTTCAAGCTGTACGACCGCCGTGTCGAAATGTTTTTGGTCGATATAAACCGCGCCCAAATACGCATACGCATTCGGATCGAGCGGCTTCAGCGTAATCTGTTTGTTGAATGCTGCCGCGGCCTCGTCGTATTTCTTTTCGTCATAAAGGGCGATGCCGAGCAAATTATTTGCCGTATCGTCCGCCGGATTCGCAGCGAGATGCTTTTTGAATGCCGCCGCCGCGTCTGCGTATTTTCCAAGTCCAAGCTGCGCCAGCCCAAGGGCGCGCCAGGCATTCTTCTGTTGCGGATTGATTTGCAACGCCGCCTGGAACAATTGCAGAGCCTTTGCATTGTTTCCATTTTTGAGCGCGCCAGTGCCCGATTCCATCAACTCGCCAGCCGTGGCGTCTTCCGGAACTCCGGGAATAATATTCGCGACCGTAACACCCTGGCTCTCGTCGCCCTCGACCGCATGTTGGAACGCCAGATAATCGGCACGTCGCGATGACGCCACTTCGCGCTGAAGAAAACGCAATGTGCGCTCCGCCGTGACTACGTGTTCCTGCGCGCTATAGCTGGAGCGATACGCAGCGTAGTCGCGCGTCACGCCCGCGCCCACGGGCATTTGCGCCGAGTCGTTCACAGGCAGCGTAAGCGTCAGCTTGGCCGTCACATCCAGCGGATTTCCGAGCACAACAGATTGCGCGGAATTTTCTGGGGGATCGGGCATGCCAAAAGTGGGCAAGGGAAGCGCGAGGAGGGTCTTCTCCTGGGACCAGTCGAGGAAATTTTCGTTGACCAAAATGAAATCGAGTGTGAATGGATCGTGCGTCGCCGTGGGGCCGCTCGGTTTTGCGTCGGTCACTTCACCCTGCAGGCCATCGAGCGTCGCCATGGTTTGCGCGACCTGTTTCCATTCCGCTTCCGGGGCGCGGTGGAACGCCATGCGGAGCGCGACTTCATTGTCGCCGCGCAGAGTGTAGCGTATCCGCGCGACCAATCTGCCGAGCGAACTTACGCGCCCGGTGATTTCCACGATCTGTTTTGACGCGAACGGAAGAGCGGACGGCGTTTCGACGAAATGCGGCGCCGCGGCTGCGGAAGCAATCAGCGCTTGTTTGCCGCGCAGATTCGGCAACAACATTTGAAACGGAAGGACGTCGGACGAAGGGTCCATCCACAGCACGTCTTTTCCGGCCGTGACGGCGAGAATTGCGCGACTCAGAGCGCCGGGCCAGGGCAGATCCATGTCGAGCTTCGCGCTGGAAGGAAGCAGCGCAACATCGCTGTGAAATCCCGCCGAGTTCACCAATGCCGCGAGCAGCGCGCATTTATCGAGTTCGTCGCCGTAACCTGCCGTCAAGATCGTCGCAGGATCATGCGCCGCGAAACCCAGTTGCTCGAATGGGATGCTGACGAGGCGAATTTGCTTGGCGACGAAATCGTAAAGCGCCTCGACCTTATCCGCGTCGGTTCTCTTACCTGCGGTGATCTCTTCCGTCTTGGCCGCGATGGCAGAAGCGGGTTTCGAAGCCGGAGATTCGATGGACGCGAGCCATTTTCCCGCAGCTTCCCAATTCGCAAAACTTGTCAAAACGACGTCGGGAGGCTTGCTCTTTCCTTCAGCGTCCGCGTCGGCGGAAGCTTTTGCCGGAGCAGCCTCCGTATCCGTGCGCTTCCAGGTATAAAGTTTCCGCGCGCCGCTCGTCGTCACCGCGGGTGGAAATTGTGGCGTCGTTTTCAGATGAACCGCGCGGTCCGCCGGCAAGTCGATCTGTAGCTCTTCATCGTGCGCCCGCGTGTTTGTGAGGAAGTTTTGCGAATACCAAAACTCTCCCGGCGCAGAGGGCTTCACGATTTTCGTGTCCGCTTCATAGCTCAGCGTATCGCCAATCGCAATGGGCGGGATTGTCACATGCACTTCGCGGATTTCCTTAAAACTCGGAGCATCTTTTACGGCAGGCGACGGCTGATCGTCGACCATCTTCGCGATGGCATCGGGTTTTTCTTCGGTGACGCTTCCGTCCAGTTTCGCGATGCGCAAATAGGCCAGCGCGAATGTTTCGTGCGCGGAGTTATAGCTGAACGTAAGCGTGTGGAGCTGTTTGATGCCCGCGTCGTCCATCGCTTTAACGCGTATTTCCTGGATGCGCTCGCCCGTGCCATCGGTTTCGAATCGCACTTTCGTGGAATATAGTTCGATGGCAAACGGTGCGGTCGCTTTCGCGCTCGAATTTGCCGCAGGCGATTTTTGCGTGGCGCCCGCTTGCGCGCGCGACGTTCGCGGTGCCGCCAAAAACAAAACTAAACTCGCAGCGAAATAAATCGCTGCGAACGAAATTTTCGTCATTATTCGCGTCATCGATGCGGCGGGAATGCGAGGTAGATGGATTCTCATCTCAGCTTCGTGCAGTCTAGTGAGCTTTTATCAGTTGGTAAAGCATCGGGTGCGCGAAAGTTTCCACAAGAATTCGCCGCCATGTGTGAGACGCCCATCGCTCGTGGATCGGAAGGATGCCGACAGAGGAATGGCTTCCGTTCCCTTCGAGGCGATAATCCCAGACGGTGTGACGTCCCACTGTCTTCTGTTTAGGGCCTCGCAAATGTCGTGTAGATCTTGAGGTATTCGACATTTTATCCGTAACAATCACATAATGGGCGGATTAGATGATTTAGCTAGGCAGCTGGTCGTCGACGCCCGTCTGTCCGAGCAAGCGGGCACGCCCGATCTTGGCCCGACTGGGGTCGCAGTCCCGACCGAGTCCCGCTCGCCCCAATGCGCGCCAAATCTTTACAGCATTAGGGGTTGACACATAACGTCTGTTTCCATATACTCGCCAGTTTGTAGGTGGAATTGTTTTCGTTAATGTGCTGAAAGGGTACTTCTCCCGCCCCGGAACATAGAACGAAGGAATGGGGATTTGGGAGAGCGGCCGAAATGGGGCGCCTGCCCCGCAAAGCCGTACTTGCAGGCTCTTCGCTTTAGAAGTGGATGTGTTCTCGTCTTCAACGAGCACGCCCGCGCAGAGCGTCTTAGCCGGTTCCTTCGGGTGTTAACCGGCCCTTTCTGTTCTACCACCGTCTGTTGAGCCTCGCACGCTCGGCAGCAAAACGAAACTCGGGTTACGTTCGGAGGAGAAGAGTGCCGACGTTTGCGCAACTGGTTCGACAAGGCCGCGAGAAACTGCGGACGAAAACGAAGTCGCCCGCGCTCGAGGGATGTCCGGAGAAGCGCGGAGTTTGTGTGAGGGTCTACACGCAAACGCCGAAGAAGCCGAACTCAGCGCTGCGCAAAGTGGCTCGCGCGCGTTTGACGAATTCCGCCGAAGTCACCACGTATATTCCGGGCATCGGCCACAATTTGCAGGAACACTCGATCGTGCTCGTACGCGGCGGCCGCGTGAAGGATTTGCCGGGAGTTCGATACCACGTCATTCGCGGGACACTCGACGCCGCTGGTGTTGAGAACCGCAAGCAGGCGCGCTCGAAATACGGCGCGAAACGGCCCAAGGCCGCACAAAAGTAGGAGAATCGCGGAATGCCACGCAAGGGATTCGTAGTTCGCCGGAAGATTGCCGGAGACGCCGTCTACGGAAGCGATCTGATACAGAAGTTTATTTCGAGCATGATGTATGACGGCAAGCGCGCCACGGCGCAGGCGATTTTCTATGAAGCCATGGAAAACGTCGCAAAAAAAACGGAAGGCGGCGACGCCTTGACGGTGTTCAAGAAAGCCATCGAGAACGTGAAGCCGCTGCTCGAAGTGAAGTCGCGGCGCGTGGGCGGCGCGAACTATCAAGTGCCCGTCGAGGTGAATCAGTTCCGGCGGCAATCGCTCGCGATTCACTGGGTGATCTTGTACGCCCGCCAGCGGGCAGGCAAGAACATGACCGACAAGCTGACCGACGAATTGATGGACGCGGCAAACGGCAAGGGCGGAGCAGTGAAGAAGAAGGAGGACGTGCACCGCATGGCCGAGGCCAACAAGGCCTTTGCCCATTATCGCTGGTAAACAAATATTTCATGGCGCGCCAATTCCAACTCGACCGCATGCGCAACCTCGGGATCATGGCGCACATTGATGCCGGTAAGACCACTTCGACCGAACGCATCCTTTTCTATACGGGCGTCACGTACAAGTTGGGCAGCGTGGATGAAGGCACGGCGACGATGGACTGGATGGAGCAGGAGCGCGAGCGCGGCATCACCATCACTTCCGCCGCTACCACGGCTTCGTGGAAGCGCTTCGGTACCGACTATCGCATCAATATTATTGACACGCCCGGCCACGTGGATTTCACGGTCGAGGTCGAGCGTTCGCTGCGCGTGCTCGATGGCGCAGTCGCCATTTTTGATTCGGTCGCCGGTGTGCAGCCGCAGACGGAAACGGTCTGGCGTCAGGCGGACAAGTACCGCGTACCGCGTATTGCGTTCGTCAACAAAATGGACCGCGTCGGCGCGGATTTTGACCATGTGATTCGCACCATGCGTCAGAGGCTTTCGGCCCACCCCGTCCCCCTCCAGTTTCCCCTCGGCAAGGAAGACACTTTCATCGGCGTGATTGATTTCATCGAGGAGCGCGCGATTGTCTGGAAGGACGAATCGCTGGGCGCGGAATTCGAATACATTTCGCTCGATCAGCTTTGGGATCCGGAGTTTCAGAAGTCGCGCCCGGACATTGCCGCGGCCGTCAAGTCGAGTGCGGTCAGCCCTGAATTTTACAAAGAGCATCGCGAAAAGGTCGTTGAGTACATTGCCGAGCATGACGACGCCGTGCTCACCAAATATCTTGCCGAGCATAAGCTCGAACCGGCGGAATTGCGCGCGTCCGTTCGCCGGTCGACGCTGGCTTTGAAGCTCGTTCCCGTGCTTGCTGGCTCCGCCTTCAAGAACAAAGGTGTGCAGCCGCTGCTCGACGCGATTGTGGATTACTTGCCGTCACCCGCGGACGTTGCGCCGGTGGAAGGCATTTCGCCGGACACGGATGAGCCGGAATTGCGCCGCCCCGCCGACGATCAGCCATTCGCGGCGCTCGCGTTCAAAATCATGTCCGACCCATACGTCGGCCATTTGACTTATATCCGCGTTTATTCCGGGGTCTGCAAGACGGGCGCGACGGTTTATAACGCCTCGAAGAAATCGCGCGAACGCATCGGCCGTTTGCTGCGCATGCATGCGAACAAACGCGAGGAAATCGACGCCATCGATGCGGGCGACATCGCCGCATGCGTGGGCTTGAAGAATGTTTCCACCGGAGACACGTTGTGCGACGAAGATAAGCCCGTCGTACTCGAAGCCATTGAATTTCCCGCGCCTGTCATTTCAGTCGCGATTGAGCCAAAGACCAAAGCCGACCAGGAAAAAATGGGCAACGCCCTCGCGCGTCTGGCGCAGGAAGATCCGACTTTCCGCGTGCATACAGAGCCGGACACGGGCCAGACGCTCATCTCCGGCATGGGCGAATTGCATTTGGAAATCATTGTCGACCGCATGATGCGCGAATTCAGCGTGCAGGCCAATGTGGGCCGACCGCAGGTCGCCTACCGCGAAACGATTGTGAAGTCAGCGCCCGCTGAAGGCCGGTACATTCGCCAGACGGGCGGCCGCGGTCAATACGGCCACGTGAAATTGACGGTTCATCCGCTGCCGAACGCGAGCCATGAGGACATGCGCGAGCTTTCGACCGACGAGCTGGACGAGTTGTCCAAGCAAGTCGCCGGCAAAGGCGGGAAATGGCGCTTCGACAAAGAGCATCGTTTGCTTTTCATCGACAAAATCATCGGCGCTGCGATTCCGAAGGAATACATTGCTCCGATAGAAGAGGGCATCAAGGAAGCCATGGAAAACGGCATCCTTGCGGGTTACGAAATGGTGGATATCGCCGTGGTTCTCAACGATGGCAGCTACCATGAAGTCGATAGCTCGGAAATGGCGTTCAAAATTGCAGGCTCGATGGCGTTCAAGGAAGCATGCGGCCGCGCCCATCCGAAGCTGCTCGAGCCCATTATGAAAGTCGAAGTGGTGGTGCCCGAGGAATACATGAGCCAGGTGTTCGGCGATTTGAATTCACGCCGCGCCCAGGTGCAGGGCACCGAAAATCGCGCGGCCAGCACGGTGATTCGCGCGGAAGTGCCGCTGTCGGAAATGTTCGGCTACGCCACGGATTTGCGCAGCCGCACGCAGGGACGCGGCAGCTTCACCATGCATTTTTCGCATTACGCGCAGACCCCGGCGGCCGTTTCCGAAGAAGTAGTTTCGAAGGCCACAGGCAAGGTCGCGAGATGAGCGGTAGCGAAGCACGGAAAGCCCCACAAATCAAGTTCGTCAGGAAGCGTCCGTTGATTGGGGAGAGCGGCGGTGCGAGGGTGGGCGCGGCTTTTGACTACGGGGTTGGGGCTATCGAGGTCACATTAGAGATAGGTTGGACACAACACTCCGACGAGCAATTGATACGGATAGGCGAGGAGTATTTAAGGCGTGAGCGGCTGAGGGGTCCGCTGAAAAACGAAAAGCCCTATACGTTAACTGCGAGTGGTGTCGAAGCTCTCGAGCTGTTTATGAAGGGTTCTGGAGAGGCGAGGTAGCTGTGGACGAATTCTGGGACGAGTTCTGGTTCGAGAGAAACGCGAAAGAGTTTATCCGGAGGCTGAAGGCGGGCCATGCAGGCGATTCGCAGGCCACGCGCCAGCATCTGCGGCAAATGATGGAGCGGTTGAATTCACCCGAGCCGGCGAATTTTATGAAGGCCGAGTACCCGAAGTTTTTTAACTGACCAACGAACAAGTACACGCTGAGGAGCTGAGCGAGACATGGCGAAGGAAAAATTTGAGCGCAGCAAGCCGCACCTGAACATTGGGACGATCGGTCACATCGACCACGGCAAGACGACCTTGACGGCGGCGATCACGAAAGTATTGTCGAAGAACAACCCGAAAGTGCAGTTCCGGGCGTTCGATTCGATCGACAACGCGCCGGAAGAGCGCGAGCGCGGAATCACGATTGCGGTGTCGCACGTCGAGTATGAGACGCCC
>DATNDO010000101.1:0-12210 GCA_035606955.1 Candidatus Angelobacter sp. | reverse complement strand
TGCGGGTATTTGAAAATTGTGTTGATCACAACCAGCCAGGACGCGGCGACGAACAGAAAAGTAGTCACGGGATGCCCCGGCATTCGGGCCAGGCCCTTTTCCGGAGTTCGACGGCCCTCTTTGAAATCGCGGCGGCGAAATGCAAAGAGGCACGTCGCCGTCAGGCCGAAAAAGAGAAAATCCATCGACACAACATAACTCAAAATTTGATCGTAGCGCCCGGAAAGCGCGATGATGATCGCAGCGACTCCCTGCAACGCAATCGCCACCACTGGTACGCGCCGCCGTGGATCGAGCCAGCCCACCGAACGAAAAAATAATCCGTCTTCTGCCATGGCGAAATATACGCGCGGCGCGGTCAAAATCGACTGGCTCAGAAATCCCAACGCGGAGATGGCGATGCCCACTGCAATCAACGCCGCTCCCTTTGGTCCCCATGCCACGCGCATCACGGCCGACGCGGGGGTGGTCGCCGCCGCGAGCCCGGCAGGTCCCAGTACGTAAACGCACACGACGTTGACGGAAAGATAAAGCAGCACGACCCCAATCACTCCGACCACTAGCGCCCGTGGCAAATTCTTGCGTGGTTCGCGCACCTCCTCAGCGACGAAATTCGCCGTCTGCCATCCGCCGTATGCAAAGAGCACGGGCACGAGCGCCGCGCCCATCGCTGTCACCAGGTCGAACGACACAGGCCGATCGAGGAGCGCAGACTTGGCTGGCGCGGGCGTCCCGCTGCGCAACAGGAACCATGCTCCGCAACCCACCAGCGCCGCAATCGCGAGAATCTTCAGCACCATCAGCGTGCTTTGCACCGTGCTCCCCACGCGGACGCCCAGGCAATTGATAACGGTCAGCAATCCGAGAGCGAGCGTCGCGACCAGTCCTTCGCCCAAGTGGAGTCCAGTAAGTTCGAGAAAGTATTTTGCAAATGTGACGGCCACCGCCGCCATTCCGCCCGTTTGAATCACAAGCAGCAACACCCACCCATACAGAAACGCCAGCGCCGGATGATAAGCCTCTCGCAAGTAAGCATACTGACCTCCGACTTTAGGCATTCGCGCGGCCAACTCCGAGTAAATAAATGCGCCGGCCAGTGCAATGATGCCCCCAATCACCCACGCGCCGAGAATCAGCGCCGCCGTGTGTAATTGGCGCGCCACCACATATGGGTTGATGAATATTCCCGAGCCGATGATCCCGCCCATGACAATCATCGTGGCGTCGAACAGGCCCAGCCGCGCCGCGAGCCCGGAAGGCCCGGTCTGTATCGACGGGACGCGCTCTTTTCTTGAAGGCTTCATAGACTTTCGAGGCCGCTTTCACATTTTTCGTACGTCTGCCGCAGCCGGAATTCTGCGCTGACTCTATCATTGGTTGAGCCCAAGCCGTGCGATCGTGGTGAAAACAAAACACGACGCCGCGGGAAGTGACTGAATGGATACGCAACCCGCGGAAATTTTTCTCCGCAGGCGGAAGCAGGGCATCATTCCCGCCAGGGGGGCATTCATGGCTTGGGAAAAAATTCTTGGTGGCCGGGGCGCGTCTGTTCCGCTAAAAGAAGTCGCCTCAGGGGAATCGGATTCAGCTTCGTCTTCGGGGGAATCTAGTGCCGTTGATCCGAAGCGCGATGCGCGCAGAAGCAAGCGCGTTTACATCGCCATGCCTGTGATTGTCAAAGGACAGCAAGGCGCGGAAACATTTGAGGAGAAGGCCTCAACTGAATCGGTAAGTGCGCACGGGTGCTTGATCCGTCTAGCAAAGGTGGTTAATCGCGGCCAGAAGCTGACGCTGACCAATGTAAAAAGCAGAGAGGCAGTCGAGTGCCGCGTTGCTTATATCGGCCAATCCGAAGGCGGCAAGATTCAGGCTGGAATTGAATTCAGTCGCCCCGCCGGCTACTTCTGGCATATCGCGTTCCCGCCTGACGATTGGAACGCAGTAGAGCGCAAGAGACCGGCACCAGAAGCCGGCTCTATCGGCAGGCATCAGTAGATGGCGCGAGCAAACTAAGAGGCACGCCTGCACATCGACGGAACCCAGGGCCGACTGGTTGGCACGGAAGGGGGCCCGGTTACGATGCTACGACGTGCGGGTGTACTGTGGCAGGCGTTCGAAAACGGTCGGGGCCGGTCGCAGTTCTTTCCCCATCGGATTCGGTCGGATCATCATGTCCACCGCATCTGACCCGCAGCTCCCACAGCGTCCATGGCGGTCGAGGTCCGTCGGAACGCGACAGTCCACGCACCACCAATGCCGCTCAACCCACGCTTGTCCGAGAAGTACGTTTGTGTTTGACATGGCTCCATTGTGGGGAAAAGCTCCAGGAAGGTCGATAGGAGCCAAGTCACTTTTTTTGAGGCAAAACTGCGGTACGAAAGTACTAAAACCGCGTAGACATCCGCCTCCATGTTTGAAGGCACTGACGGATTGGCGCAGAATGCACTCAAGGCAAATTGGCGACTCGCGCAATTCAAGGCGCAGTTTCGGACTTAGCAAGCAACGCTTCCGCGTAGAGCGCTCCCTCCGGAGTGTCCTCATGCTTGAAGTACACAAAAACGTCCCCGCGACCGGCAAGGTGCTTTGTTCTCTTTGAGATAGCCTCGCGAGCCTTAGTTGAGTAGCTCTCTTTGCGCAGGCGCAGATAGGAGAAGTCCGCGGTCTCGGCGTTGGGCGTTTCCAGTTTGTCGCTCTCGGCTTCGCAAAGGGCGGCATTTTTCTCGCGCAGCGCGGCGAAAACTTCCTCGCAAAACCACGACTCGTGCCGGAACTCAAACGCCGCCCGCACCGTCCGTGGAATTTCGTTGAGAAAACTCGTCAGCAATTCCACATCGCATTTCAAGTACGGTGGCAATTGGAACAATATCGGGCCCAGCCGGTTCGCCTGGTGCAACAATTTTACAGAATCGACGAAGCGAGCCAGCCACTCGCCCGCTTCACGCAAGCGCTTGATATGGGTGATCATCTGGTGCGCTTTGACCGCAAACTTGAATTCCTCAGGCGTCTCCGAGATCCAACGCGTCAGCAGGCTTTCGGTCGGAAAGCGGCGAAACGTATAATTCACTTCCACGGAATTCAATCGCGTCGAGTAAAAGTTCAGGAATTTCGCGGAAGCAAGTTTTGCCGGATAAAATCGCGGTTTCCAGCTAGGGTAGGACCACCCCGACGTCCCTGCGTAAACCTTCGCCATGAGGCATCAGTTTAGCTGGATTCGATGCGCTTGCAAGCAGAGTGATGTGGGCTTTACGACGCCTTCAGTTGACATCAGCGCGTACGACAAAAATCTAACACTCACACCTTTATTTGCACGTTTGCGCGCTCAGTCTCTTCGGCGGCGAACATAGTCGCAGGGGAAAAGCCTAACATTCCAGCGAAGAGATTGCGCGGGAACGTCGCCTGCGCGGTGTTGAACTTCATCACTTCGTCGTTGTAGAACTGGCGGGCGAAGGCAATTCGGTTTTCCGTCGATGTGAGCTGCTCTTGCAGCAACTGCACGCTTTCGACAGCCCGTAGTTGCGGGTATTGCTCGGCGACCGCGAACAGCTTTGATAGCGCGCCGCTCAAAGCCGATTCGGCCTGCGAACGATCGGCAACCGTTCCGCTGCTTGACTCCACGGCTTTCGTGCGCGCTTCAGTGACGGCCTCCAGCGTCGAGCGCTCGTGCGCCATGTAACCTTGCACCGCCCCGACGAGATTGGGAATCAAATCGTGCCGGCGCTTGAGTTGGACATCAATGTCCGCCCAGGCGTTCTGAACACGGACGCGCAACGCCACCAAAGAATTGAATACGGCAATAAACCAAATCAGCAGCCCGGCCGCGATAAGGCCTATCACAATCAACGTAGCATTTGACACTGTCTTACCATCCTGTTTTCCAAAATGCCTGGCGCTAATGATGCAGGAACACAACGAATAATTGGTGAATTACCGCCATCCAAAGCATCAGAAATACCAAACTCGCCAACGTCAATATCGCGATCAGAATTAAAAGAAGCGCGAGGGCGGCCAAGGCAAACGGCCCGAGAAGCACAGCCAGCACCGCAATCACAATCCAAGACTTGCCTCCGTCGGATTCAAGCTCGACGTGCGCGCCCATGCGATCGAGACACTTCAGGCGGCGCTTCAACGATGGGAAGAAGCCGGCGAATGCGGTATTCGACGAATCAAAGGATTCCTGAGAATTGCTCGCGGCCGGCTGCGTCGTTGTTTTCGTATTGCCGAATTCCCGCAGACGGCGCAATGCCGCCGCATCGCCGTGCTGCGCCGCAGCGATCTCCGTAAGACTGGGCATTTCATCCACAGATTTGCCGAGCGCGGTTGCGGCGGCTTGGCGGAACGCCGTTATGCGCGCTATCGCATTGGCGTCTCCTGCCAAGGCCGCGCTCCTCGTCGCAGTGATTTGTCTCATGACGGACGGTAGATCCGCGGGAGCTGACGGTGACGAATTGCTGGTCTTGCTTGCTTCCGATGCGGCCCACATCCGCGTCCACATCTGCTGTTGCGCGGCGTTTGCCCTAGGGTCATCCATTCGGTCGCTTCCCGCGGGGTTGACCAAGAATAAATGCGAAGCCCATGCTCCTCCCGGAATCGGGCCGCGCTCGCTGTTGAGCTTTCGCAACGCTTCCGCCAACCCATTGGGATTTCGAGTGAGTTGCACAGCGCAGGCGTCCGCCAGATATTTGCGCTTGCGCCAGAGAAGCGCCATGCTCAGGCCAAGCATGCTGAAGGAGAAAAACCAGAGCGATAGCTTGATGGCCGTGTTTGTAAGAAAGATGGGGAACAGCAGGAAGGTTCGGACGGAGCGGAAAATCGACTTCTTGTGCGAAGCGCTATCGAAGACATCGTCGATGTCGTCGGTGTCGAGTCCGACGCTGCGCGTGAGAAGCGCGAACATAGCAGTTGCTTCCAGTGCGGCGCTTTCGCTATCTTTTTTCCCGAACAATCCATAACGAACAATTCGCCACAGCGTGCCGCGCGATCGTCGACCAAACGGAGCGTTGATAATCGCGACCAGCAGCCCGCAAGTTTCGAAAACGCTGGTGACACGGAAAGCGATGGGCAAATCGCCGTTGCTAATTGACGCAACCAAATGCGCAAGAGCCCCCTCCAGTTCATCGCGATTGAGTTGCTCGACTAGTCCTCGCGATACCACGATGCGCGCGTCGTTAGGCGACGTTCCGATAGCCGCGGCATTGGCGGCGGGCGCGTCAATCAACATGATCTTCGGCACTGGCAGGCCCGCGGCAATGGCCATTTCCTGAACGACGTCGGCCAGCTGCAATTCCTTGAGCTCCGATTGGTTCGGCGCGCGCGCCTTCAGTGCCAGCAACGCGCCTCCGACTCCGGCGCGATGGAAAAGCGCATTCACTCCGAGCCACAGTCCCACGGACAAAATAGCACCGGGTAAGAGCAGTACTGCCAACCCGAGAACCAGAGCCTGCGGATTCCCAGCCTTGCCCTGCGTCAACCACCCTATTCCCACCATTCCGTATCGAGCGAGTTCGTTGGCGTACTGCCAGAAACTAGGCGGCAGCGGCGCCCAGATACTCACAGTGTCAGCGATGATTAACATGGCGGCGTAAAGCAGGGGTGTAATGGTCAACGCGAGCGGGATGCCCATCACGACCGTAGCGATAACCGCGACGGCCGAGAGGCGCCAAGTCGCGCGACGATTGCGACGCTGCGCTTCAAAGAAGCTCTCGCGGTCGCGCGGACCGATAATGACAGGCCTTACAGCGTCAGTTGCCATGATCGTTTGGAATATTTGCTCAACGCCTTGTCGAGCAGGCCGCTTTCCAGTCCGAAAAGCTGCCCTCATGCAGCGTCACTTGAATGTCTTCGGCTTCCGAAAGCATGAAACGCGAGCCATTGGGCCGCAGCGTTCCATCGGGCAAAAAAGCGCGCGAAAGGGGTTTGCGATCGTCGGCAATCAATTCACCCTGGCCCCATTTGCCATACAGGTCGAAACTTGGACGATCGTCCGGGCTGAAGGTCTTGTAGTTGTACATGTAGACGTGAATCGATTTACCGAGCGAGTCCACATAGTAGCCCCAGGGCATACCGCCACCGAGATGAAGGTAGTAGCGGTCTCCTTTGGGCGTGCACAGACGAGCATTGACGGCCTCGGCGGGCACGATTGTGCCTCTGGTGTGCATGTTCGGGTAAATCATCACATAGACGAAATAATCTCCTGCTGTTGTGGAATGCATCCGCCCCCAGCCCTCCCAATAACCGAAGGGATGAAAATTTCCGCCCATGAAAAACGCCCACGGATTTAGAGCAGCATACATCACGCCCAACACGATCAGAAGGAGGAGCACGATGAACCACTGCTTCTTTCCGCTGAAGCGCGGCTTCGGCCGCTTAGGGACTCGCGCGGCCAGATAATCTTTGATTCCTTGCGCTTCCTGTTCTGGCAGCATTATGTTCTCCCTTCGTTCAGTGCTTGGCCGATGAATCCGAGTTAGCGGAAACGCCGTACGTCAGGCAGCCCCGGCCCTTGGTTGGCTGTAAATTCAAGAGCCTACGGCGTGGTTACGTTCGCTTCGTGATGCTGTCTTTCCACCGTACCGTCGTTATTGTGCTGCTCAACATTCAGAACAAATTTCACCGGGCATCCTTGCGGCGTCACCCACGCCGTGCCTTTGATAAAACCGCTCGCGCCGAGCACGCTTTTGATCAAGTTTGTTTCGCCACCCGTTGCTTGCGTCGTATCTATGGTGTATTTGATCGCGTCTTGGCCGTTTTCATTCTCGATGCCATCGCGCACAATGGCGGATGAGTTGTTCACCAACGCGAACGTGCTCGCTGGAAGCGGGCCGGTCAAGGTGAGCACGGCAGTATTCCACCCCGTGATGTCGGAACGAACGCCATGGACTGCCCGCGTGCCGGAACTATCAATCAGCGTGCCCGCAATGGAATCCGGCGTCGCGTCTGCTTCCCAATCCGCGTTTGTCATTGGCGGTACTACTTTCTTGTATGACCAGTGGAACGGCGCGGAAGCTTTTTGAATACGGTCCGCTGCGCACTGGAGATTAATTCCCGGATTGGCGCCGCTGGTCGAAGATATAGCGGACGTGACCGCTGTCTTCGATGCCGTTTCCGCAGCGCCCTTCTGAACTTGTTCGGGAGGAGCGAAGTTGCATCCCATAGCGGCCAGCAGCAAACCGGTCGCCGCCAATGCAAACACCCGCGTGTGACCAGCCATTGCCAGTTCACGTCAATCTCTTCCTTTCATGACGCTCAGCAATGACTCATCAGTGCGACCATTCTCGCCACGTCAATGCAACGCGCCGCGAGACACCAACCATTCTTCGGTTCACGCGGTTCTCCCATCAGACAGCCACACGGATAAAGGCGAACCCTGCGCTAGCGTCGCTGACGGACGCCGTGTAGAAAGTTGTCGCACGGCGTCGGCGACGCTCGTTCGTCTTTTCAGTTCATGTCGGCTGGGCAGCTTGCGCCAATCCAGTTGCTGGTGTAATCCGCATGCATGTGCACTGATCCGCTGTCACCAAAAGGAGTGTTGCCGCTGAACGTCACATCCATCGATCCTGTCAGGTGGCCCGAGTCCACCATGTGGAACTTGCCGTGTCCCCCGGCCGTCATGCCATTGCTCACGTCGCACCCTGTGGCTTGCACGTCCACGTCGGTGCCGGTGGATTTCAGCACAGTCATGGAGGAACACTTGTATCCAGCCAACCCTTTGGCCCACTGATCTTTGGACAACTGCTCCGGCTTGACGCAACTTTTGTACGCATGGGGAGTGGGATTTATCGCTGCCGCCATTTGTGGCGGAAGTCCGCTGTACTTCCCGGTCATAGTCGTTTGCCAAACGCCGGTCTTCATGTTCAGCGGCGTGAGCTGCGCGCTTGCCGCCTTCGCCACGTCTGTCGTGGGCTTTCCCGACTGCGATTGCGCCAACAGCGCTGTGGCCGCGAAGCCTAGAGCCGCCAAACAAACCATCCACCCCACTGTGGTCTTCCTCATTGGTTCCTCCTCTTAAGGTTCAATTCAGACTAAAATCCAATTCAGGCCCAAGAAATTGCTGCGTATCGCCGATTTCAAATGCGCCCGGCGACAGACGTTGCCAGATCCTTCACCTGCTTTTCATTCGCAGGATCGATTGAGATGTAGTAGCGAACTTTGCCTTTCAGCACGTGAATCGCATGGCTGTTGTCCATGTACGCGGCATCTCCGACCGCCGGCTTCGATTTGGCGGGAAACCACATCGATAATTTGTCGAACGTCTGCTTCGCCTCTGCGGCTGTTTGTTCGATGTAAACGATGAAAGTAACCTTCGTGTCCGGTCCTTTTTGCGAATCGTACTGGCACTGCGTGCCCCAGGGCTGTTTACCGTAGGCCGGCGGCCATTTGCTCGCGGCGGGAGCGCCGAACGGCTGTCCGAGAACTTTCTGAATCTGTGCTGGTGTGAGCAGAGCGCAGCTGTCCGCCGTCGGCGCCGCGTAGGCTGCTCGCGAAGCTCCCAGCGCGAACGCCAAAATGGCCCCGAAAGTCACTGCAGCTTTCGATTTCCAATTCATATCGTTATCCTCCTCAAATTTGATCTTCCGCTTGTAGCGGCGACTAATCGTCCACTGCCACGGCAAGCCCTTCACAGCTTCGCGAGAACTTCCAGCGCCAGTGTCTTTTCCTTATCCTTGATCTGGTCAGGCGTAAAGAGGGTGCCGCTGCGCTGCACTAGGATACCGAATGCAACGCTCCCCTTCTTGACGCGGAGTTCCATGGCCTCGCCGGAGGTCATGCTGAGGTAGTAGGCGTCATCGCCCAGGCCGCTCACGTGCATTGCGGAGGTTGGTGCGTTTGGCATCTTCGCTACCGCATACCCCTGGGTGTATCCCTGCATAATCAGGATCACGACGTCGACTCTCCCTCTTGGCGAGCCCGGCTTCACGCCGGTCTGAACCCAAATGCAACTCTTTGAACCGAGGGCCTTGCCTGCGGCAGGGACGCCCAGAACAGCGCTGACCTGGGCCGGTGTGAGAAGTGCACAAGCATCCTTCGGTGCCGCAGCGTAAGCCGCTCGCGAACTGCACGCAGCGAAAACAAAAAGCAGTCCCAGAATCATAGATTTCATCTTCACATCGCCTCCCCGTAAGAATTATTTCGCCAGCGCGACTTCGACGCGGCGGTTCAAGAATCTTCCATTCGCCGTTGCGTTATCGGCGACGGGGCGCGTGGCGCCAAATCCTTGTGGCTCGAGTCGGTTTGCCGCGACGCCATGCGCGGTAAGCCAGGCGATGACGGAAGCGGCGCGCGCTTTCGACAACGGAACGTTCAGCTTGTCCGAGCCCTGATTGTCGGTGTGACCCGAAATGATCCAGCGCGAACCGGCATGGTTGTTGATCAGGCCAAGCACCGCGTTCAGCGCCGGCAAACTGTCCGGGCGGAGCTTTGACGAACCCGTGTCGAAATGAATTCCGTAAATCTCGGCCGAACCCGTCTGCGCGATGGATTGCTCGAGCGCCGCGATGTTTTCCTTGTGGCGGTGCATTTGGATCTCTACTGCGCCCGCCTGTCCTGCCACCAGAGCCACTTGCGCGGAATTTTCGTCGTATCCCGGAGCACTTGCGGTTGCCACAACGAGGCCCGCGGGCATTCCTGTGAGCTGGCATTTCCCGCTCTTGTCGGTCGTCGCCGATTCGAGCGCCGCCGTCACCGTCGCGCCCGCAACCGGCGCATGCCCCGCATCCAAGTCCACCACCGAAACGGCGAGCGATACCTGATATTTGAATTTATGCGGGTTCACCAAAATGCGCACAAAATCGACGGCGTAGCCATCCGGCACGTGCGTTGTGGGATCGTCAAACAGCAGCTTTACCGTGCCGGATTTCAGGAGCGGCCAATATTCCGGCAACAACTTCACAGTCACCAGCTGGCCGATGGGTCCCGATTGATCGATTGAATTGATGGCGGATTCAAAAGTGGGAATGCGTGTGCCATTCAAGTCCACCTGGAAATGCGAGTGCAGGCTGGGGGCTTGAAAATCGTCCACGAAAATTTGGAATAGCACTGAGTCGATTTTCGCCGGCAATGCGCCCATGGGCAGAACGATTGGAGTGGGCATCGTCAGCTGTCGCTCGCGTGTGCATTTTGCCGCAAACTCGGTCGGCACTGTTGCGATCTGAAGATAATTCGGTAGCTGGTCTAGTCTGCCGTCCGGTGGTGGGTTGTCCCGGATGCTACGCGGCAAGTTATTACGTATTGAAAAGCAATCTCCGAGCGAACCGCTATACCCGTCTCCTCCGATCAGCTTTACGATGGAATCAACGAGGGTCTTGTCTGCTTGACCTGCGGTATGTTGTGTGACCATGTGCACGGGCATCACACTCGTGCCGAGCATGATTCGATCTGTTCCATCCGGCGCGCCGGACGGAATTTTATTGATATTGGGCCACTGGTGAGGCGGTGTTGACTGCCCGGAAAATGGATCGAATCCCTGCGGCCACCCAAATCCCAGATTGTTGATGTCGCCGGTGCGTACCACCAGGTCCGCCTCCGGGCCGCCGAGCGTGCGCTCATATTTGAGCGCCCAGTCGTGCGCCTGATTGCCCGTTGCGGCCACGGGCTCAATTGGATCGGCCTTCGGCATTGGGGGAGCCTCGGGGGCTTTAGCAGGCACGAGTTTGCCGTTTTCAAGCGTCCAGCCGTAAGGCGCAGAAGGTTTCGCCGATGCCGCGGAAGTTGCGTTCGCGGCGCCTGAATTGGAGGACGCGCCATTCGCGCCAGGATTGCCGGAAGTTGCTCCCAGCGCGTTCGCCGCCGCTTGCAAATCAGCCAAATTCTTCTGGAGGTCAGCGTCCGACGATGACCTCGCTTGCCTTTTTGCCGCCGAATCCTTCGAGTCTGCCGCGGATTTGTTGAGACTCTTCTCAATGTTTTCTGCGGCTTCTCGTTCTTGCGCCCTTTCTCGCGCGCGATGCGCTGCGGAGATGATTCCGCCGAGGATCAGCATGACCACAATCGCCACAGCCGCTACGATTGCCGCCTTCGGAATGTGCATCGGAGGTGTGGGGGAAGGGAGCGCACCTTGCGCGGCGTTTTCTGCCAAAACGCTACCGCCGTCCGCATGAGCAGCGGAGTTTGGCGTTGCGCTTGCCGTCGTAACAGAAGAGGCCGCGCCAGCGCCAACTTCTGACCCGCACTTCGTGCAGAATTTGGTTTCAGCCGCAAATGGCTCGCCGCACTTGGTGCAGAAGTGCCGGCTCGTGCCCGTTTCCGACGGATTTCCGCGCCGCGCTCCGCACTTTGTACAAAACGCATCGCGCTCGGTCAGCGCCGCTCCACATTGTTTACAGAGATCCGACATTACAGCCTCCGCTGTTTCCTTGCTCGGCAGAAGCGGTCATCCAGCCGCGCTCACTTCTTAATCCTCGCAATTTCGTAGTGCCGCTTTTCGATGCGATTGTCGATCGGCCATACTTCATCCAACATGACTTTCACGGCGCAACCATCCGGGCCCATCCACACGGTGCCTTCATCGAAGCTGCCCTTGCCGAAGAGGGTTTCGAGCGTCTGTTGGTCCGACGCATTGGCGTGCGCGGTGTCGATCGCGTATTTTGTGGCGCTATAGCCGTTCACTTGTTCCACGCCATGGCTGGCAATTGCGGAAGTCCCGTCGAGGCCAGCAAGCCTGCCCGTCAGGGCTGTGAACGTCAGGCTGGATAACGCCAGCACTGCGCTATCCCAGCCGTCTGAGTTCGAACGGACGGCGTGGACGGGACGCGAGCCCATAGAGTCTTTCGTCGTTCCGTCAATCGAGGTGGGCGTGATATCCGCCTCGTAGTTGGCCCAGGTGGCGGCGCTCGCATATTTGTAGGAATAATGAAAAGATTCTGATGGTTTGTCGACGCGATCTATCATGCAGCCCGCGTCCAGGTGAATGGCTGAGCCGCCGTCACCGGCTGAATCAGTGCCGTTCGATTTCGAGCTGGAACTGCACCCCGGGAAAATCAACGCCAGCCCTGCGGAGAGCACGCCGATCATCACGCCCTTGCATCGTCTTCGATATGGCACGTTCGTTCTCCTCATTTCATTTAGGGTCGGAGCTAAATCTCGCCCAGAGCGTTCGTCTACTCGATTGCCATTCCCCTCTACTTCTGCCCGCAGGCATCGATGTCAGGCTCTCGAAAAGTGAGTTTCGTCTCTCTTATCTTTGCGCTGGGAGATTCGCCCTTGAGTCCAAACAGT
>DATNDO010000090.1:0-6424 GCA_035606955.1 Candidatus Angelobacter sp. | reverse complement strand
GGTATGGCAAAAAATCTCGAAGACCTTGCGGGTCAGCTCAAAGGCAAATTCAAGGGCGAGTTGCTTCGTCCGACGGATCCGAGCTACAGCGACGCCCGACGCATCTGGAATGCAAATGCTGCGCGGAACCCAGGTCTGATTGCGCGATGTGTCGGTGTTCCCGACGTGCAAATGGCTGTCCGCGCTGCAAGCAATGCTCGTGTGCTTACAGCGGTGCGGTGCGGAGGGCACAGCCTGGCTGGATTCAGTTCGTGCGACGGCGGATTAGTGATCGATTTGTCCAGAATGCGCAGCGTTGTGGTCAATGAGCAGGCACGGCTTGCCTATGCCGCTGGCGGATGCCTGCTGGGCACGATCGACACCGCAACGCAACAAGCAGGTCTCGTCTACCCGGCTGGCGTGGTGTCGCATACCGGCGCTGCCGGCTTGATCCTTGGGGGAGGGACTGGTTGGCTGACCCGGATGTTCGGGATGTCTTGCGACAACGTAGAAGAATTCACCGTGGTTACCGCGGATGGTTCTATCGTGCGCGCCAGCGCGCGCGAAAACAATGAGCTTTTCTGGGCGCTGCGCGGAGGCGGTGGAAACTTTGGAGTGGTAACTGAGTTCGCGCTGAAACTTCACTCCTTGACGACCGTGATGCTAGGCAGTGGCTTGTGCGTCAAGGATGAGATGTTTCCCACGGCGTGCTATTGGCGCGACTTCATGCCTGCCGCTCCCGACGAGCTCAAGTGGAATCTTTCTTTGCGCGTTATGCCGGATTCAGCCGTACCGGCCGTCACGGGCAGTCGGGCGCCGGTATTGAGCGAAACGATAGTCTGGTTCGGAGAGCGAAGGGCGGGGCAGCGTCAACTCGACCACGTTCTCTCGGTCGGAAATCCAATCGGTGTCACGAAAGCAACGATTCCTTTTTTGGAGCTGCAAACGATGGCGGACGCAGAATTCCCGCACGGCCGGCGCTACTACACCAAGTCGGGATACTTCAAGACGCTGAGTGATGATTCCATCCTCCAGATGATTGACGCGTTGTCTTCGGTTCCTTCCGCCAACAGCCAAATTGAACTTGCGTATCTGGGAGGCGCAGCCGGGCGCGTTGACGCTTCTGAAACGGCCTTCGGCAGCCGCGAGGCGCCGTACATCATGAATATTTTGGCAGACTGGTCTGAGCCGGCGGGTGACGCTGAGAATATCTCCTGGGTGCGGAATTTGTTTGCGAAGCTTCGGCCTGCCATGCAGCCCGGTGTCTACGTCAACTTCATGAGCGGCGACGAAGAAGAGCGCACAAAGGAGGCATACAGCGAGCGTTGGGACCGTCTCGTTGCGGTGAAAAGCCATTACGATCCGGGCAATTTCTTTCGATTGAATCAAAACATTCCGCCTCAGTCAGCGGAGCGGATTTCGCAGAAATGATGCGCTGGAGAGTTGCTTGCAAGGGCGTGCGTGAACCTCCTCGTAAGAGTGCAAACGTTGCATGAACCTTCATCTACCTACCTCGGAGAAATTCCCTTGACAGGTCTAGGCGCATAATATAAACGCGAAGGTACTAGTCCGGGCCCGCAGGAAACTTAGCGTTTGCTGGAGGATGCCAATGAGGACGTCGAGATGGTGCGGGTTGCTGGGCATGATGGTCCTATTTGTCCTAGCCCTTGGGGTTCCTACGTGGGCGCAAGTCACCACCGCCACGCTGCAGGGCCAGGTTCTCGACCCGAGCGGCGGCTCGATTCCCAATGCCAAAGTGACGGCGACCAACAAGGCTACCGGTGTCACCAGGACGGTCTTGACGAACACCTCCGGCGAATATGATCTGACTGCGATCCCTGTTGGCGATTACACGGTGACAGTGGAGATTGCGGGATTCCAGACGCAGGCGAAAGACGTCACGCTGCAGGTGGGGCAAATGGCCTCGCTCAATTTCAACCTGGCAGTCGGCGAAGCCACGGAAAAAGTGGTCGTCCAAGCGACGTCGGAGGTTACTGAGCCCACGCGCACGCAAGTGAGCACCGTAATCACGCAGCAGCAAATTCAAAACCTGCCCGTGAACGGCCGCGAGTTCATTGACTTTGCCCTATTGTCACCCGGAGTGCAGATTGGCGACACAACGTCGGGCAGCACGGACGTGATTGTCGAGCCCGTGACGAAACTGTCCTTCGCGGGTCAGAACATTCACTTCAATTTCATCGCGGTTGACGGAGCCGACGATATTTCGACGGCTTCGGGAATTCAGCGCGGGACGCCGCCGCAGGACTCCGTGCGCGAATTTCGCGTGATCAATACGGACTACACCACGGAATTTGGCCGGGCAACGGCCGGCATTGTGAACATCATCACGCGTGGCGGAACGAATCAATTGCACGGTTCGGTCTACGAATACTTTCGAAACAGCGCGATGGATGCGAAGAGTATTCTCTCCGCGCCCGGATTCAACGTGCTCAGGCAAAACCAATTTGGCTTGTCGGTAGGCGGACCCATCAAAAAGGATAAGACGTTTTTCTTTGCCAATTATGAAGCGCAGCGGCGCGCGGAATCCCCGACTTACAACTCTGCCGTACTCAATAACATTGTCGCGATCAACAACGTGAAGACAACTGTATTCGGCTTGCCCGCCGAGAATTTGCAGGTGTTGCGCACCGGAAATACCGACAATGGATTTGCCCGGCTGGACGAAAATCTCAGCAGCCGGAATTACCTTTATGTGCGCTATTTCATCAACGATGATCGCTTGACCAATCAATCGCCGCTCAACAACGGCTTCGATCTGCCGTCCGCGTTCAAGAACAATTTCATTCGGGACCAATCGCTGGCCGGTGGGCTGACGACGACGTTGTCTCCTTCGTGGAGCAACGATTTGCACGTGCAATTCGCGCGCCGCTCATTCGATTTTCCCGTCGTCTCGACGCAACCGCACCTGGAGGTCGCCAATACTTTTGCCGTGGGCGTAAACCGTGGCAATCCGGATTTTTACCGCGAGCAGCGCTTCGAAATTGTGGACGACGTGACGCACAGCATGGGCAATCACACAATCAGCTTCGGCGGGAATTTTGACCGAGTAAGCACGGACGAGTCATTCCCGCTGTTCTATCCCTTCGAGGCGGATTTTGCGACTCTGGGCGATTTCCTCGGGAATAACGGTGCGGTGGCAGGCTGCGCGTCTCAGTGTCCTGATCCCTTCGTGATTTTCTTCGAGCGTTTCAATCAGGCCAGCAATTTCACCGAGCCAAGCTTGGCCGGCGGCACGGCCATATATCAGGGGGGCGCGATTCCTCAATCCGTCCGTAATCAGGCCCGTGGCGCTCTCGATCATACTTACAACGGACTCTACGTTCAGGATAAGTGGCGGGCAACGGACAAGTTGACTCTGAATGGCGGCGTGCGCTGGGAATTTGAGACGTGGCCTTCGAATGCGCTCAACACGCAGTGGAAGGATTTTGATCCGCGGCTCGGCTTGGCTTACAACATCGGAACCTCTCACAATTTCATTTTCCGCGGCGGTTTCGGGCTGTTCCACGGGACTCTCCCTTCACCTCTCCTGATGTGCCAAGAGCCGTCGTGCGGCGGAGTACTGGGAAAATTCACGGGACGCCCGTTCGAAGATGGACTGAATGCGACAACTCGCTTGTTCTCATACGCCGGCTTCGGGCCCGCGTTCACGGCGGCCGCTCTGAATGGACTGCTGCAGAACGCCACGTACCCCGACGCAACTCCGTCGCCATTGTGCGGCGGAGCAACGCTGAACAACTGCGGCTTCCAGCAGGATGCGACAATCGTTCGTTTTCAGCAAAATAGCCAAACCCCCTACGGCATTCAGGCCAGCGCTTCGCTGGAATTTCAACCCGTCAAGGGCACGCTGTTAAGCATTTCCGGAATCCATTTGCGCGGCGTGCATCTGGGCAGCTTCTTTGACGTAAATCAGCCCGACCCAACGGGGCAAGTCCAGGTGCATAGCTCCGGTGGGGCGGTCGGTTGCAAGAATGTGTTCTTCTCTAATTTTCCGGCGGGGAATCCCTGCGTTCCATACCCAGGAATACCGGGACAGACGTTATTCCCGGGGTTCCGCAATCCGACCTGGAGCGTTTTCTTCGAAGCCGCTTCGCGGTGGGATTCTCAATATGACGGGCTTCTGATTAATCTGCAGAAACAGCTTGTGCGAAACATTTCTTACGGCATCAGCTACACGTACTCGCATTCGATTGACGACGGACCAAATCCGAGTTTCGTCTTGATTCCTCAGGACAGCGGAAATCTGCGAGGTGAGCGCGCGAATTCGGCCGATGACGTCCGGCATCGCTTTGTCGGAAATGCCAGTTTTGTGAGTCCGAAGGGCTGGAATATCGCGGCGCGCGACTTCACGTTCAGCACTATCGTCACGATGCAGTCTCCGCAGTCTTTTACGAAGTACGCTGGCTCGGATGTCAACGGCGACGTCTTCGGCAATAACGATCGCGTGGGGCTCGAGCCGCGCAATACCTTCCGGGGCGACACACTGCAAACGGTCGATATCCGGCTCGAGCGCAGTTTTCCAATTCGCGAAACGATGAAACTAGACGTCCTGGGTGAAATTTTCAACCTGATGAATACCGTGAACATTCGCTACTTTAATACAACGTACGGCGCATCGGATTTCTGCCCAGCCGATCCTGCGGCGCCCGGCTGTGGTGGTTCGACGCATGCGGGCAGCCTTGAAGGCTCGCCGAACCCGCTGTACGGCACGCCGAGTTCGGTAAACAATCCGCGTCAGGTGCAACTCGCACTACGCCTGACGTTTTAGCCCAGGCAAGAACAGACGTGCTTTTGGCATGCGTATCGCGTCCGTTTTACGTCCGGCCGCCCACTGTGGGTGGTGCGCCGAGATCTTTCCAGATTGCCGAGGTTGAGACGCGGACTCGTTTAATCCGGCGCGGGTCCCGATATACGACGTCGCGCGCTGTTTGAGCGTGGGCCAGTTCCCGCCGAATCTCGGGGACAAAAATGACGGGATGTCCGTCCCGCGCGCGGTACACGGGCATGATTATTTTCTGATGTTTTGCGCGGCGCAGAAACGCCGCCGCGAGTTTGCGGATCACGGGGTGCGTCAGAAACACAAGATCGGTGGGGTAAAGCAAGAACGCGCTATCGGGCGGGACCTTTCGCAATCCTGCGAGGAGTGAGCTTAGCTGCCCTGCGCGCCATTTGCGGTTGATGACTATACGTGCGTTGGCAGGCACTGCGTGACGCAATTGCTCCGATTCAAATCCCAGAACCACAATCGGGCGCTCCAGGTTCGCGCAGTTTTCGACGGCGATTTGTAACGGTGTCCTGCTAGAGAGATTGTTCGGTGCATTTTGAACGTTCGGGTGTGATGGTTTTCCGGCCGCTAGCAGGATGGGAAAGATTCTCGGCTGTTTCATCGGATGAGCCGCCACGGACTATAGACGAGCGCGGAGCGCATTTCCAGAACGAAGTCCTGATGATTCGTGCTTGAATGCAAGCGAGGTTGGTTTTAGAATCGCTCGTCGCGGTATACAAGTCGTATGCAATCAGGCTCGTTAGAAGAAAAAGGACACGCAGTGTATTCATCTGCATTTCGCTACCTTCGGGCTAAATCGTTGGAAGAAGCGGCCACAATGCTTTCGGACCTTGGCGAGGACGCGAAAGCACTAGCCGGCGGTCAGAGCCTCATTCCCTTAATGAAGCTGCGTCTTTCAAAACCAACCGCATTGGTCGACCTCAATTTCATTCCCGGAATTTCTCAGATCGAAAAGCGCGGCAGCGCAATACACTTCGGAACGCTTGCGCGCCACGCGCAAATCGAAGATTCGGAAATCGTCGCCCAGATTCCGATTTTGCATGATTGCGCGGCGGGCATTGCGGACGTTCAGGTTCGCAATCGCGGGACAATCGGGGGCTCACTGGCCGAGGCGGATCCGACGGGCGATTGGGGACCCGTGCTACTTGCGCTTTCGACGGAAGTGGCGTGCTCTGGACCGCAAAAGACGCGGACGATTCCGCTTTCGCAGTTTTTTATCGATGCGTATACGACAGCGCTTGCACCGGCAGAGCTGGTGCGCGAAGTCATCGTTAAAGTACCGCCCAAGAATTCCGGCGGCGCGTATTTAGCATTCAAACGCTGCGCGCCTGTATACGCCAGCGCCACGGCAGCAGTCCAATTGACAATGGAAGATAAAGACACCTGTGGCGAAGCCCACATCGTTTTGGGTTGCGTAGGACTTTTACCCATCCGCGCTATAGAGGCCGAAAGAGAATTGAGCGGGCATAAAATTACTCCTCGAACAGTCCAGGCGGCGGGCGAAGCCGCGATGGCCGCTGCCGAACCCCAATCCGATATGCGCGGCTCGGCGGAATATAAGCGCGTGTTGATTGGAAGTCTGGTCAAGCGCGCGATTGAGGTCGCCCTGCGGCGCGCGGGCGGAGAACATGTGGAGGCGAG
>DATNDO010000089.1:0-2577 GCA_035606955.1 Candidatus Angelobacter sp. | reverse complement strand
CATTTCGTACTCGCGCATGGCGCGATGCGCGCTCACAAGCGCCGCGCGCCGCGTCCTCGTCGTAGCGGGATCGCACTTACGGCCCAATTCCACCAAATATTCAATTGCCGCCGCGATTCCCGCGAGCCCTTCATGAAGCTGCGTGCCTGTCTCCCAGCGGTCGGGCAGCGTTTCGGGCGCGGGGCGAACCTTATACGGGCGAAAACGGAGAAGCAACTCGCGCTTGCCGTAAACGCAGCCCATGTGCGGACCGAAGAATTTGTAAGGCGAACATGCGAGAAAATCGCATTCGAGCGCGCGAACATCAATCGTGCCATGTGGCGCGTAATGCACCGCGTCAATGAACGCGAGAGCGCCTACGTCGTGCGCAAGTTTCACAATTTCGGCGACGGGATTGATGGTTCCGACGGCGTTCGACGCGTAGCCGGCGGCAACGAGCTTCGTACGCGACGTGATTTTTCGACGGAGATCGTCCATGTCGAGAGTGCAATCTTCTTCGTGAATGTCCACTTGCCGCACAACGACGCCGCGCTCTTCGAGCGCGCGCCAAGGCGCCACGTTTGCATCGTGGTCGAGAGTCGTAACGACAATTTCGTCGCCGGGCCGCAAGTCGCGGCCAATTCCGCGCGCCAGCGCAAACGTGATGGTCGTCATGTTGGGGCCGAAGAGCACTTCGTCCGCGTCGCAATTGAAAAAATCCGCCATGGCCGCGCGCGCTGCAGCAATCATTGCGTCGGTACGGCGGCTGGTGGCGAACGCGCCGCAGGTATTCGCATTCGAATTTTCAAAATAATCGCGGACAGCGTCGATCACACTCTGCGGCACCTGCGTTCCTGCGGGCGCATCGAGGAACGCGGCTGGATGTCCGTTTACTGTCTGTTTCAACGCGGGAAATTGCGTGCGCACCCAGGTCACATCAAGTGCAAGCGGCGTCCGTGTTTTATCGTTTTCTCGAAATGCTGGAGTGCTCATCGCAATCGTCTCTGAATCAACGTTTCAGGTCTTCGTCGCGCGAATGAAATCTGCTAGCAAGCCATAGGCCGTGGCGATTACGCCCGGCTTGTGCTCGATGATTGACAGGCCGAAAACGTCCATGTCGAATCGCACCGCCGATGTGGTTCCTTCGAGCTGGGCTAGCGGATCGCTTATCGACAATTGCTCCGGCTTGACGCTTGCGTGCACACGACCGTCGGAAGCGCGTTCCGCGCGGCAGATCAGTTTATAACGCATGCCGGCAGCACGCGCTGCGCGAACTTGTTCCGGAGTAACCGCGCGAATTCCCACGCGTTCCACGTCCTCGAGCTTGATCGACGCGCCCATGAGCACGATCGTGAGCGCAGTGACTTTAACGGCGGCGTCCCAGCCGTCCAGATCGTCCGATGGATCCGTTTCCGCGACGCCGATCTCCTGCGCCCTCTTCACAGCTTGCTCGAGGCTTAGGCCCTTTTCCATTTCCGTGAGCACAACGTTCGTCGTCGAATTCAGAATTCCGCGGAAGCCGCGCAATTCAACGGCCGGCAAACAGTGCGGAAACATGGAGAAAATCGGCGTGCCGTCCATCACGGTCGATTCGAAGAAAAACGTCCGGCCATTTTTTTCTGCAAGCTGGCAGAGTTCGCGATACGCGTGAACCACCGGACCTTTGTTCGCGCTGATGGCGTGCGCTCCAGATTCCAACGCTGCTTTCAGATGATCGATTCCCGGCTGACCTGTGTAGCGATTGAGCGAGGTGGCCTCAAAAACAACATCCGCCCGCGACGCGGCGATCCATTCTCTGACATTTTGCGGCAGCTTCGCCTTGCGCGTTTCGGGCCAGCGGTGCGCGAGAGCAGCCGAAGGATCGAGGCCGTCGGGATCAGCAATCCAGCCAATTCGCCGCGATGCCACTCCGGCGAGATTCCACTCGATGCCATAATTCTTGCGAAGTTCACCTTCCTTCGCCGTTAAGAGGCGCACAAATTCCCTGCCAACGTTTCCAAATCCAATCAGCGCCAGATTATATTTGCGAATCGAATTTCTCCCGGCTCACGGTAGCGGGACAGAATACACCAACGAGCAACGTTGGGCAGCGGTTTGGCCAGATACTCTTTGACGCAGGTAAATCGCCCAGCAAGGAGAACTGTAGTCGCGCCTCGACCGGGAATATATTGCAGCTGTCTGTTGCAGGCGGTGGACGCAGTCTCGCGCATTTTCTTGAGTGCCGCGAAGGAAACTTAAAATCTGACGCTCGTGTAACTCATAGAGCATCTGACCATGCATCTTAACTTCATCGACTCGCCGGATGCGGTAGAGTTCACTTTGGCGATTGAGTAAAAGCAGCTTTTCTTCCTCTCGACTCACAGCCCTGTATTTTGGTTCTGACGCTGTGGTCATCTTAGAGTAGTCCCCTTCCGAAAAAAACGATTGCAAAGGTTGCAGAGCGAATTTTCTCGCGATGGCGCGAGCACTTGGTTCTGTCTCCAAGAAATCGAGATCCAGACGCGAACAGCCTTCAGGTTTGGGCGGTTTGCGACGGCCTTTGTTTGCAAGAGGCCAATCAAACGTCGAAAACACCAGCAACTGCCCAACAACGAAACA
>DATNDO010000080.1:0-7152 GCA_035606955.1 Candidatus Angelobacter sp. | reverse complement strand
CGTCGCGGGATTCGAAGCGGATCTCGAAGCCGCTCTGGCCTGGGCGCACGCAAAAGATCCGCAGCGCAAAGTGATTCTCTGGGGCAGCAGTTACTCCGCATCTCTCGTTTTCGTCGTCGCCGCCAAGCATCCCGCCGAAGTTGCGGGAGTGCTCGCGTTTTCGCCCGGCGAATATTTTCCGGACCATCCGACGCTGATTGAAGACGCAGCGAAGAAAATCCATGTGCCGGTGTTCATCACTTCAGAGAACAGCGCGGACGCCGTCGCGAACGCCACAAAGATTTTCGACGCCGTGGCTTCGAGCCACAAAGTGCATTACTCGGCGAAATACGCGGTGCACGGTTCGTCCACATTGCTCGCGGACCGCAACCCGAAAGGCGCCAACGTGACCTGGCAAGTCGTCATGAAATTCCTGACGCAATTCGAGAAATGAAATTTTCGCCTGCTGGAGGCGCACGATGAAAAGAACCGTTCTTGCAACGGCCTCGACGCTCGTTCTGTGTCTGCTGTGCCTCTCCGGATTTGCGCAACAGAAATCACGCGCGGCGAACCCGACGGAGCAGGTGTGGGCCGGCGAGCAGGCATACTGGCGATACGTGAAGGCTCACGACGTAACGCGCTATCTCGCGTTGTGGAGCGACGATTTCGCGGGCTGGCCAATTATTAACGAGCATCCCGAACACAAGGCCGAAGTTGGCGCGTTCGTTAAGGCAAACGGCAGTCTGGGTCACGTGGTGGCCTACGACCTTCACCGTGAGAGCGTGGAAATGCACGGCGACGCTGTGATTACCTTTTATCGCGCCACGGTGAGCCGGGGCAACGCGAATGGCTCGGTGTCCACAACTACATATCGCATGACGCATACATGGATGAAAAAGAATGGCCAGTGGCAAATCGTTGGAGGGATGAGCGCAGTTGATCCGCCGCCCGCAAACCAGCGAAAGTAACCGGGCAAGGCGTCCAACTGCGAATGCGCGCGCGGCGACAAGGTTTCCTGACGGAATTCGAGAAGCCGGGGCAGGAGCCTTAAACGAGGCGTCGCTTGCAATCATTAACCGAATCGTACTACCCGCAATTTGACAGAACTTATTTTGCCCGTATAAACTCCCGCACATTCAGTTTCGCAGATGCGCGAAACTAGTTCTGTCTCAAATTCAAAGCTAAGACTGTTCACATTAGGGACTCTTAATATTCGAATGAGGAGAATCGCATATGAATGAAAAGAAAGTGGAGGAGTTGGCATTTCGCGTCGTCGGCGATATGGGCGGCGCGTTCACCATGGCGCTCGGATATGTGGGCGATCAGCTCGGCCTGTTCAAGGCGATGGCCGGCGCGGGACCTATGCGCAGTCCGAATCTTGCCGCACGGACGCAACTGAACGAGCGCTATGTGCGCGAATGGCTCCGCGCCATGGTCGCGGCGGAATATATCGACTACGACCCGAACACGGATATGTATCACATGACTGACGAACAGGCTTTTGTACTCGCCAATGAAGACAGTCCGATGTTCGTGGGAGGAGCGTTTCATTTCACCACGCCGTCCACGGCAAATTTCCCGAAAATCATGGAAGCATTTCGCAAGGGCGGCGGCATTCCTTATTCTGAAATTGGCGACGAAATTCCGCACGCCATCGAGCGATTCTTTCGTCCGGGTTACGTAAATTTTCTGGCGAAGGACTGGCTCGGCGCGGTGCCGGGACTGGTGGCTCGCCTGGAAAAGGGCGCGTCGATTGCGGACATCGGCTGCGGACGCGGGCAATCGTCAGTGGCGATGGGGAAAGGCTATCCGAAGTCGAAAGTTTTGGGCATTGACTATCACGGGCCGAGCATCGAGAGCGCGCGCAAGCTCGCCACAAAGCAGGGACTCAACAATGTGGAATTCCTGCAAGCCGGCGCTCACGAAATTCCCAAAGGGCGCAAGTTCGACCTGATTTGCAGCTTCGATTGCATCCACGACATGGTGGATCCCAAGGCGACTCTGCGAGCGGTCCGCGAGGCGCTCGCTGACGATGGCGTTTATCTGTGGTCTGAGCCAAACGCGTCTGCGAACGCACACGAGAATCGCAATCCAGTCGGCAAGGCGTTCCATTCCATCAGCCCCATGCATTGCATGACGGTTTCTCTCGCGTATAACGGAGCGGGCCTGGGCACGGTAATCGGCGAACAGGGCGCGCGAGCCCTCGCAAAAGAGGCGGGGTTCACGCGTTTCGAGAAGCTGCCGATTCAGAATCCGTTCAACCAGTTCTTCGCCTTGCGGCAATAGCAGGCCACGGTCTGTAGCTCACGCCTGCCCGCCTAGGCGGGTCCCGCTCGTCCTGACGAAGGAAGGGTCGCGGTGGTTTGGCGGCAACTGTAGCTCACGTCCCGTCCCGACGTTTTTGTCGGGACTGACGTGAGGCTTTTCCGTTCCGTGCAGGCCTACGCAAGGAACCTCGTGCCGGCACGGAGCAGCACGACGCATGACAACCAGCCCGAACCCCTCAGGTCAGTCCTTATGAAAAACGACGGGACCCTTCCTTCGTCAGGGCAAGCAGGACCTGAGCTACAGGGCGAAGATGCGCTAGGACTCGCCGAGCCGCGGGCTAACGGTTTCGTAGGGGCGGGGCTTGCCCCGCCCGGGCGACCCAAGGGTCGCCCCTACGAAGGCAACCCGCGAAGAGCGCCGCTGCTCATTAGAAACGGCACGATGCCAGGAAGCAGCGCCGCACCGGGAATGATGAGCCATTTCAGTCTGTCGCCCGCCAAAGCGAGGACGAGCGCGGACGCTGAGATTCATCCAGCCAGAAAAATGGGAGAACTCCGAGCAGCAGCGCGGCTCCGGGAATAACGACACAACTCAGCAGGAGGCTGCTCGAGGTAGACAAAACCGGAAAAAACAGGTGCGCCGGCGGAAGCGCATCCATCGCCAGAAAGGGCAGCGAGGTGCCATTCTGCGCGACACTCCGCTGGCCGATAAAAATCGCGAGAAACAAGACCAGCGGAGAAAGGCCGGAGGCGATTTGCGTGGCGCGGGCGCTACCAGCGCGGCGCGACCAGTAGGCGCCTATGGCGCCTAGAAACGGGACCATGCCCAACCATCCGAAGTAAATCAGTAGCGCCGCGGCCCTATACCTTCGCAGATAGGCAAATATTTCAAGCAGGTTATGGGTGGCGTGCGGTGTCGGCGCATACGCATCGTAGACGGTAAATCCGGCGACCTGAGAGGCCGCCAGTGTAGCAGCGGCCGCGAACAGCATGACAATCCCTGGAAGCCAGAGCTGTCTGGTGCGGTCGTTCATAGTGCCCTCCCTGCGGGCGCGAAACAGATGCGTGCCCAGGTGTTTGTCTTCGTGAAGCTCCGCGGCGGCTTTTTGCGTCGCGGCGGAATCGTCAAGGCCGTGCGCGGGCGCGTCGCCACATAAATCTTCGAGGTAGCCGGCAAGCTCGCGAGAAACGTCGTCGCGTTCGGCGGCGGACAGTTTCGAGTTCGCGAGCTTGCGCAAAGCTTCTTTGTGCCAATCGAGGCGCTCGTCAGGCACGACGGGCCTCCATCAAGCGATCCTTCGCTCAGCACCGCGAGTGCGCAGGAATGGCAGAACCCCCAGCAGCAGCGCGACGCCGGGGATGACGACCCAGCTCAGAATTGCGCCCGCCAATACGATAAAAAACTCCGCATCAGCTGTAAGAGCGCCTAACGCGACACAAACCGGCAGAGCCACCAACAGGCTCGCAACGAAGACGGCCACGAACGAACCTAAGAACTTCAGGACAGGAAGAAATCCTATCGCGGCCGCAACTGTCTGGCCGCCTCTCTGGCAGCGCGCCCAGTACGCTCCTCCTGCGCCCAAAAATGGCAGGACGACAAGCCACGGAAGATAAATTACGAGCGGCAGTTCCCCCTTCATCATGAAATGTGGACGAAGGCCAACGGCCTGGATTGCTGCCAGAAAGGCCACGCTGGCAAGCAAAATCGCAACACTGGGAAACCAGAAGCGTCTTATACGTTCGATCATCATGTTGCCCTCCTGACGGGCGAAGCAGAGTTTCGAACCGAGCCTCGCGTCTTCATGAAGTTCAGCGACGACGCATTCGATGGCGGCCGATTCGTCGAGACCGCGATTGCGCGCGTCGCTATACAAATCCTCAAGATGACCCGCGAGCTCGCGGGAGATTTCTTCGCGCTCCTCGGCGGGAAGCTTGGAGTTCGCAAGTTTGCGCGAGACTTCGTTGCACCAATCACGCATGGTGAAGTTCCGCGACGTCATGGCCGCGCGAGCCGGAGCCACGGAGGGCCGGCAGAATGCCCAGGAGCAACGCAACGCCGGGAATCACCACCCATCTCAATGCGGCGATTGCCAGCGCAGGAATCAGCGTCTTTGCGGGCGGAACGCCATCCAGCGCAAAGCTGAAATGCACCATTGCCACAAAAGCCGCCAGGAACACGAGCAGCGGCGAAAACCCCACGGCGGCTTGCATTCCGCGGCCGCTGCCGGCGCGACGCGACCAGTACGCACCCGCCGCGCCGAGGAACGGCAGGACGAAAAGCCACGAGTTATATATCGAGAAACGCCAGAAGCCCGCACCCAGACGGACCGGGCCGCGAAGCCAAAGTACTCCGTAATACGCATGGAATCCGGCGAACTCAAAAAACGCGAGAAGAGCGATACTGGCGAGCAGAATCGTCAGAGCCGGAAGCCAGAGCTGTTTGGTGCGATCGTTCATGTTGCCCTCCCTGCGGGCGAGATAGAGTTTCGTGCCCAGGTGCTTGTCTTCGTGAAGCTCCGCAGCGGCTTTTCGCGTCGCGGCGGAATCGTCAAGACCGTGCGCTGGCGCGTCGCTGCACAAATCTTCGAGGTAGCCGGCGAGCTCGCGCGAAACTTCTTCGCGTTCGGCGGTGGATAGTCTTGAATCCGCCAGCCTGCGCGACGCTTCTTCGCGCCAGTCAGAGCCCCGATCACGCATGATGAGCCTCCGCGAGGCGTCCTAGCGCGCGAAACAGTTCATTCCATTCTTTACGCAGAGGCGCGAGTTTTTTACGTCCGGCTGCGGTGAGGCGGTAACATCGCCGCGCCCGCGCGTCACCCGTTTCGCTCCAGGCGGCTTTGAGCCAGCCGCGCGATTCCATGCGGTAGAGCAATGGATACAGCGAGGCGAGCGTGAAACGCAGCGCGCCGCGCGTGTTGCGCTCAATGCGCCGGGCAATTTCGTAGCCGTGCAAGGGGCCCGCCTCGAGAACCGAAAGAACCGCCAACTCCGCGCTGCCCCGCTTGATGTTTGCTCCGATCATAATGCTGTCACTATATAGGAACTCTATATATAGGCACAACTATCTTCACGTTCTGCGGTGTCCTATGGGTAATCGAGTCGCAGTCCTGGTAAAGCCTGTCCTGAAGAACAGTTCGGCTAGCGGCACAAGGACGCGGGCGCGCCACGTCCACTCTTCACGTGCGCGCTAAAATTGCGGTATGGAATGTCCCAAGTGCAAGACGCCGAATGGCGACGCGGAGCAATTCTGCCGGCGCTGCCACGCTACCCTGCTCTTCAAATGCCCATCCTGCGCAGGCACGCAGCGGCACGGCGGGACGTGCGATAAGTGCGGCGTTGATTTTGCGAAGTATGGCGCGATGCTCGTTGCACAGGAACAAACGCGCGTTTCGAGCGAGCGCGAAAAGCAGGTCGAAAAAGCCGCAATATGGAAGCAGATTATCCTGCTGCCGATCACGGGCGGTTATTCGCTGATTCGCTTCTTTCTAAGCCGCAGCCGCGCGTGAACGAGCCGCTGTTTCTGCGGCTCTTGATTCATGCGCGCGTGGCCTTACGGAACAACGATCACTTTGCCGACCATTCCCAGATTGTCGTGAAAAAAGCAATGATAATTGTAAGTCCCCGGTTGCGTGAAAGTGGCGCGGAAGCGCGTCGGGTTATTTGCCAAAGTATTTTGAGGAACGCCCGCTTCATCCTCGAGCGCCTGAAGAATGGCGCCGGAATGCACGTTTTCGCTGGGTGAAGTGATGATGGCGTGCAGGGCGCCGTCAGAATCCACCGTCACATTCGCGGAAGGCGGAAACGGATTCCCAGCAGGATCCGGCCCAAAGGTGATGGTGTGCGGCTCATCAGGGTCATGATTGGTCCACTCGATAGTATCGCCCGCGTGAATCGTGATCGTTCCGTCCATGAAACGTACGATGGCCAATTGCTGAGTTCCACCGGGAGTTGACGTCATCTCCCCTATACCTGCCGTCACCTGCTTTTTGTGGATGACCCGAACGGAGAAGCTATCATCTCCGTCATGATCGCCATCGTGGTGCATCGCCATCTGCATCTTTTGATCTGTGTCGGAGAGCAACGCCTTTCGCTGCGCAGCACCCTGATCATCATAAAAGGCTTGGGTGTGCGGAAGCGCCTCCGACGCTCCGAGAACGTGAATGGCTCCGGTCATGGTGTTGTGCACCAGACATTCAAACTTGTAGTTTCCGGCTTTGGGAAACGCTACCGCGAAGGTCTGACCCTTGACCATCGGCGGCGTAGTGACGCAAGTCGAGCCATCGAATGTCGCGCCACTGGACGCGAAACCAGGGCATCCCAACGTGAAGTCGGACGGGTATGGCTGGGCTGGCTTGAGGAAAGTTAGCGTGTGAATTTCATCGCTTTGGAATGTCCACGTGATGCTGTCACCGGCGTGAATCCAAATCTCATTGGGAAGAAACGCAAGCGCCTGCTTGCCCATGTCGGGGCTCTCAGCGCCGACAGTGGCGTGCCAATTTTGCTGCGCACGAACACTCTGCGGAACGGTGAAGACTGCCAACAGCAACAAGCACGGAACGAAGATTGAAAACCGAATTGGGCCGGGAACTTTCATGGTCGCGCCTCCTGCAAGACCTCGTAGAGTTAGTAGTATCGTTTTTGCATTTCGGACTGGAATACGGGCCGGGATTTCCGAACTCAACTGGTAAACCGCCCGGTGCGTGGTCGTATGTGCCGGCTCGATGTGCAGGAGAGGTTAACCTCGTCGTCGTGTACTGTCAAGCCTGGTCAACTTCACCAAACTAGGGCGATGCCAGCTCTAGGCAACTTGCTGGCTAGCCTTCGCGCAGTTGATCATCCACGGGATGCCGAAGCGATCCACGAGCATGCCGAACCGCGTGGCCCAGAAAGTCTCCTGCAGCGGCAT
>DATNDO010000073.1:0-7720 GCA_035606955.1 Candidatus Angelobacter sp. | reverse complement strand
GTGAAGGAAATCATCGCGGCGATTCAGGGGCAGAAAGTTTATTCGAAGTTGAAATATGAAAGCGGCGTGCATCGCGTCCAGCGCGTCCCGGCCACCGAGCAGCAAGGGCGCATCCATACTTCGGCCGCGACGGTCGCGGTGCTGCCCGAAGCGGACGATATCGACATTAAAATCGAGGCGAAGGATTTGCGCGTGGATACATTCTGTTCATCGGGTCCCGGCGGGCAATCGGTGAACACGACTTACTCGGCCGTGCGCATCACGCACATTCCGACCGGACTGGTGGTTTCGCAGCAGGACGAAAAATCGCAAATCAAGAATCGCGCGAAAGCTATGCGCGTCCTGCGGACGCGTCTTTACGAAATGGAGCAGGAAAAGCAGCACCAGCAAATCGCCGCGGAGCGCCGCGGGCAAATCAAGACGGGCGACCGTTCGGAAAAAATTCGCACCTACAATTTCCCGCAGAATCGCGTCAGCGATCATCGCATCGGGCTGACGCTTCACCAGTTGACGGAAGTGATGGACGGCAAGCTGGGGCCGCTGGTGGATGCGCTGATTACGCACTACGAAGCGGAGCGGCTGAATCAAGAGTTGGTAGCGAGCTGAGATGGCGGCGAGATGAGCATGGCCATGCCAAATGAGAATCGCGCGACGGTTTCCGGCGGAGCGTCCGGGGCAATGCGCGTCGAGAGCGCGGCGGTGAATGTCCGGAGTGCTCTTCGTGACGCGATGGCTCGAATGAGTTCAGCCGGTGTGCCGTCGCACGCGCTTGCGGCGGAATTATTGCTGATGCATTTTCTCGATTGCGACCGGACGTGGCTCTATGCGCATCCGGAAGCGCCGCTCGATGCCGAAGGCGCGCGCAGGTTTTCTGAGTTGGTGATGCAACGCGCGGCGGGCACGCCCACGCAATATCTCACAGGCAAGCAGGAATTCTGGGGACTCGAATTCGAGGTGACGCCAGCGGTGCTGATTCCGCGGCCGGAGACAGAGCACATCATCGAAGTCGCGGTGGAGCGTCTGGGCAAAGAACGCGCGAATGCATCGCTGCGCATCGCGGATGTTGGCACAGGCTCGGGCTGTATCGCTGTGGCGTTGGCGCATGAATTTCCGCATGCTGAAATTTGTGCGACCGACATTTCGACTGACGCGCTAGCGGTCGCAGTGCGAAATGCAGCGCGGCATAATATGGCGGAACGCGTTCATTTTCTCGAATGCAATTTATTTGACGCGTTTGCGAGTGAACGCGGAACATTCGATATGATCGTCAGCAATCCTCCGTACGTCGCGCGTAATGAAGAGGCGCAATTGCCGCGCGAAGTTCGGGAGCACGAGCCGCACGGGGCTCTTTTTTGCGGCGCGACGGGCACGGAGATTTACGCGCCACTGGTCAGTCAAGCCGCAGAATTGCTGCGGAGTGGAGGTCTGCTGGTACTTGAAATCGGCCATGGCGCGCTCGACCGCGTCCGGCCGCTGCTCGACGAATCCCCTGCCTGGAATAATGTTAGCGTCGCAAAGGATCTTGCAGGAATTCCACGGATCATTTCCGCGGAACGAGCTTATCCCGCTCAATAATTGGGCCACGTTCCCGGAGTCGCCAACTCGACAAGATGATTGTCCGGATCGCGAATGTAGATGCTGCGTCCACCGCGGGGCCAGCGGACGACGCTTTCAATTGCCACGCGGTACGATTCCAGATGTTTCGTCCACAAATCCCAGTCAGTCTCTGCAATTGCGAAGGCGAAGTGCAATGGCCCGCTCCCGCCGTGTGGTGGGATCGTGCCACCTGGTATCTGAATCGGCTGCGTTGAGCCGCCGCTGCGGAAAAGGAGGAATACGTCGCGTCCGCCGGCACTGAACGCGCAAAACCGCTCATTTCCCTCCATTTTTTCGAGCCCCAAAATCGCCGCGTAGAACTCCGCTGCCCGCTCGATGTCGTCCCATGAATGGCCGTCTCGATTACGCCAGCGATCTTCGGCGGTGTCATTTGGCCCTCCTCGGTAGAAAATTGTCTGCACAGGTTCTTCTAAGAGATGCTTGAACTGTGTGGCCAGACTCCGTGTATCATTCCCGAAAAGGTCTAGCGTGCCAAAGCTCGCGCAATATCGCGCCAAGCAAGATACCGCGCCAGCGGTAAGTCCAGCGGCGGCGAATGTTTCCATACTTCACGTGGATATGGACGCGTTTTTCGTGTCGGTGGAGTTGCTGGACCGGCCGGAGTTGCGCGGACTGCCGGTGGTGGTGGGTGGGCAGGCGAACCAGCGCGGCGTGGTCACGTCGGCGAGTTACGAAGCGCGGAAATTTGGTGTTCATTCCGCGATGCCGCTGCGCACTGCCGGGAAACTTTGCCCGCACGCCGTGTTTATCGATAATCGGCACGAGGTGTATTCGCAATGGAGCGATCGCGTCGCGACAATTTTGGCGAAATATTCTCCCGTGGTTGAGATGGCGTCGATTGACGAAGCGTATCTGGACCTGACGGGCACGGAACGGCTGCTCGGGCCGCCGCTCGCGGCCGCGGATCGTCTGCTGCGCGATATTACGAAACAAACCGGCCTGCCGTGCTCTGGCGGACTCGCAAGCACGAGGTTGGTCGCGAAAGTGGCGAGCGATCAGGCCAAACCGCGCGGCTTGGTTTGGGTTCCGCAAGGAAGCGAAGAGGGTTTTCTTGCGCCGTTGAGCGTGCGAAAAATTCCCGGCATCGGGAAAGTGACAGAAAGCGCGCTTGCGAATTTGGGCATTCAAAATGTCTCGCAACTTGCCGCCGTCTCGCACGAGCGCCTGGAAGAGACATTTGGCCGCTGGGGAACGGCGCTCTACCGCAAGGCTCGTGGGCAGGATACGTATGAATTCTTCGTGGATGCGGAGCCGAAATCCATTTCGCACAACCGTACGTTTGACAGCGACACTGCGGACCGCGAAATTCTGGAATCCACTTTGAGCTTGCTGACGCAGAAAGCCGGGAAGCGTTTGCGCGACGCGGGACTTTTTTGCCGCACGGTCACAGTGACACTTCGCTTCACGAATTTTCAAACCATCACGCGCAGCCATACATTTGCGAATCCCGCTGATCTCGACGCTGTGATTCTGGCGGCGGTTCGTGAATTATTCCACGGCGCGTGGAACGGCTCGGCAAAACTGCGGCTCGTGGGCGTGGCGCTGTCTTCATTCCACGCTGCGTCGTCGGCCACGGGCCAGCTCGAATTGCTTGATGCGGGGCGCCGCGAGAAGCTCGAACGACTTGCGCAGGCAGCTGACCGCCTGCGCGACCGCTTCGGCTTCTCGAAAATTCAGCTCGGCGGCTCGCTGCCCCGGCGCGGCGATTCGTAAGCGTGCGTTTGGGTAGTGGGTCAGTTTGAATTTCGACCTCCTGTGTGACGATCAAGAAAATTCAAACTGACCCACTCACTGCCGTATAATCGCGGCCGATGGCCTCTCCTGGAACAGGCTATACACCACCGCCGAGCGCTGGTTCGAGAAAACGCGGCGGCCTCCGCGATTACTGGCAGCGCGTGACTGAAGGCCTGGCGATTCAGCAACTCTGGGGGCAGATGAAGGCGGACACGCGGGCGACGTATTCGTTTTACTCGCACGATGTGGATTGGGAAGCGATGGGCAAAGGGCGGCACTGGAAACGCCCGTTTCGAATTGCGTGGGCGCTCTTCCAGGCGATGCTGATGAAGCTGACGCCCGCGCGTCGCGTTTTGCTGCTAATCGCATGCGTCCTGCTGTTGATCAATTTGAAGTTCAACTTCAGCGGCCAGCAATTCTCTTTCGATCTCGGCGGTATTGGCACAGCCATTTTATTTCTGCTGCTCGCACTGGAGCTTGCCGATCGCGTGACGATGAAGCGCGACCTGGAAATCGCGCGCGAGATTCAGCACTGGCTGGTGCCCGAACATCCACCAGCGGTTCCCGGCGTGGACATTGCATTCGCGACGCGGCCGCAAAACACGGTCGCAGGCGATTATTACGACGCGTTCCTGCGCGCGGGCCCCGAAGGCCACGCGGGGCAGTCGCTATTGATGGTCGTCGCTGATGTGGCGGGGAAGAGTGTTCCTGCCGCGCTGCTGATGGCCACTTTTCAGGCGAGTATTCATTCGCTCGCCACGCGGCCGGGGAGCCTGGACGAACTGGCGCGGGCCCTGAATGATTACGCCTGTAATCACAGCCTGATGGGTATGCGCTTCACAACCGCGTTTCTTGCGGAGTACGACTCTTCCGGGCACGACATCCGCTATGTCAACGCGGGACACAATGCGCCGTTTTTGCGTCGCGCCGCGGGGACGATGGAACGCCTCTCGGAAGGCGGCGTGCCTTTCGGAATTGACGCCACGACGGAATACCGCTCAGAGGCAGTGGCGATTGGGAGTGGCGACCTTCTGGTGATTTTCACCGACGGTTTGGCGGAAGCGGTCAATGGCAGCGGCGAAGAATACAGTGAGCCGCGAATACAGGCGCGCGTCGAAACATTCACGCAGGAATCGGCCGCTTCGGTTCTAGCGATGCTGATGGGCGATGTGGATACTTTCGTCGGGCCGGCGCGCCAACACGACGACATCACGTGCATGGCAGTTCGATTCCTGTAGTCCTTGGCACAATAGTTCCCGCGCTGCATTGCAGAACGAGCGAATCCGGCGGATTCGCATTCCCCGCACTCTTACAGACACTGCAGTTTGCCCTGACTGCGATTGGGGCACATAATTCAGGCATGAACGCGCGCCAATTGGCGGAACAAATCTGCGAGAAATTGCGCGGCGCAGAGTATCAAGCCCTGCTTACGGGCGGATGCGTGCGCGACCTGCTCCTCCACCGCGATCCCGTGGATTACGACGTGGCGACGGACGCTCGTCCGGAAGAAGTGCAGCGCCTGTTTCCAGGGAGCATTGCGGTCGGCGCGCAATTCGGCGTCGTGATTGTCGTCGAAAACAGTATGCAAGTTGAAGTCGCCACCTTCCGCTCTGATTTGGGATACGCGGATGGCCGGCACCCCGTGGCCGTAAAATTCTCTGCGACACCTGAAGAGGATGCCCGGCGGCGCGACTTTACGATTAACGGCCTGATGATGGACCCGCGCGACGGCCGCATTTTGGATTTTGTCGGCGGGCAGGCGGACTTGTCGGCGGGCATCGTTCGCGCGATTGGCGACCCGGAACTACGATTCGACGAAGATAAACTGCGGATGGTTCGGGCGGTGCGCTTCGCGGCGCGTTTTGGCTACGTGATAGAGGCGGCCACGCGCGCCGCCATCGTCAAACGCGCAGCTGAAATCGGGCAAGTGTCGCAGGAGCGATTGCGCGATGAGCTGACGAAAATGCTGACGGAAGGCGCTGCGCGACGCGCGTTTGAGCTGCTCGATGAAACGGGCCTGCTGCGCGAGTTGCTGCCGGAGATATCGCGCATGAAAGGAGTCGCCCAGCCGCCGCAGTTCCATCCCGAAGGCGATGTTTGGATACACACGCTGCTTATGCTCGGGCAGCTTCCGGCCAAGTGCTCGCCAACGCTTGCATGGGGCGTGCTGCTGCACGACGTCGGCAAGCCGCCAACGTTCAAACCACCCTCGGGGCCAAATGACCGGATCCGATTCGATGAGCACGTGGAAGTGGGAACGCGAATGGCCGAAGAAATCTGCCGGCGGCTGCGCTTTTCGAACGACGACACCGAGCAAATCGCGCTGCTGGTGGCAAATCATCTGCGGTTCAAGGACGTGGCGCAGATGCGTACGTCGACGCTGAAACGGTTCGTACGTCTGCCACGATTCGAGGAACATCTGGAACTGCACCGGCTCGATTGCCTTTCCAGCCATCGGGATATGACCTGCTACGATTTCACGCAGCGTTTCCTTGCGGATACGCCGCCGGAAGCTGTCCGGCCGCCGCGGTTGCTGACGGGTGAGGATCTGAAGGCGATGGGATATGCGCCCGGGCCAGCGTTTAAGGAAATCCTGCGCGCCGTGGAAGATGCGCAGTTGGAGGGTGGAATAAAGACGCATCAGCAAGCCGTGGAAATGGTAAGAGATGCCTTTCCGAGCGGGGAACTGAGGATTTCGCAAGGGAGAAATGCGTCGCAGGGTTGATTGCGTGCGGAGCTTGATTGGCAGTAATTAATTGAAAACATGTGCCTTATGTTTAGATTGAATACCTTAGTGTCTTATGCTAAAGATATCTAACACAAAGCAATTAAGTGGTTGTAACCCTTCCCGCGGTTGCTGCATCGAATAGTTTAGGCAAAGCCCGCAAGGTTTCGTTCCTGCGTGGCCGAGAGGGGATAACAAAATGGCCAAGTCACAAACTGCTGTGCCTCATGAATTGCCGATACTGCCTCTGCGGGACACTGTTCTGTTTCCCGGCGCGGTGATGCCGTTGACGGTTGGGCGCGAGAGTTCCCTGGCGCTGCTCGACTCGCTGCAGGGTGAAGAGAAAATTCTGGGCGTGGTTGCGCAACTGGATCCTCGCATTGAAGACCCAGTCGGCACCGACTTGCACCAGATTGGCGCGCTCGGCAAAGTTCACAAAATGGTGCGTACGCCGAATGGAAATGTGGTGGTGTTCCTCGAAGGATTGACGCGAATTCGCGTGGTTGAAATTCTGGGGCTGAAGCCGTTTCTGCGCGCGCGCGCTGAAGAAATGCCCGATGTGGATGACGCGCCCGAAGCTGAATTGACGGCGCTGTTTCGCAACACCCAGGAACTGTTCCGGGAAGTTGTGGCGCGCTCGCCGCAGCTTTCCGACGACCTGCAAGGCGTAGCGTTGAATATGGAGTCTCCATCGCAACTGGCGGACTTTGTGGCGGGAACGCTGCCGTCGCTGAGTACGCTGGTGCGCCAAGAGCTTTTGGAAACGTCGAGCGTTCGCAAACGCCTGGAATCGCTGATCCGCGAACTGACCAAGGAAAAGGAAGTGCTGGAGCTTCGCGCGAAAATTCACGATCAGGTGCAAGAGCAGGTGAACCAGTCGCAGCGCGAATTTCTGTTGCGCGAACAGCTCAAGGCTATTCAGAAGGAATTGGGCGACACCGACGACACGCAGAGCGAAGTCGCCGAGCTGCGCGAAAAAGTGGAATCGAGCGGCATGTCGGCGGAAGCGAAGAAAGAGTGCGAGCGCGAGTTGAAGCGGCTGACACGTATGACTCCCGCGTCGGCGGAGTACATGGTGTCGCGCACGTATCTTGAATGGATGACTTCGTTGCCGTGGGCAAAGACCTCCGGCGTTGAGGACATCGACATCCCGAAGTCGCAGGCGATTCTCGACGAGGATCACTACGACCTCGAGAAGATCAAACAGCGCATTCTGGATTATCTGGCGGTCAAAAAGCTTCAGCCGGGCATGAAGGGCCCAATTCTTTGCTTCCTCGGGCCTCCGGGAGTGGGCAAGACGTCGCTGGGGAAATCGATCGCCCGTGCACTGGGCCGCAAGTTCGTGCGCATTTCGCTGGGCGGCATGCACGACGAAGCGGAGATCCGCGGCCATCGCCGGACATACATCGGCGCGCTGCCGGGTCAAATCATTCAGGGCATTCGCCGCGCGGAAACGCTCGATCCTGTCTTCATGCTCGACGAAGTGGACAAACTCGGCCGCGATTTCCGCGGCGATCCTTCGGCGGCGTTGATGGAAGTGCTCGACCCGGAGCAGAACGCTTCGTTCCGCGATCACTACCTCGACGTGCCGTTCGATTTGTCGAAAGTGCTGTTCGTGGCCACGGCGAACTGGATGGACCCGAT
>DATNDO010000063.1:0-2192 GCA_035606955.1 Candidatus Angelobacter sp. | reverse complement strand
GGGATTTCGGGAAGCGTGCCTTGCGCCATTTGTTCCAGATTCCCCTGCGTGCGATCGAGCTTGCGCTCTGCTTCGTCGTAGCACTGCTGGGCGTGCCGGATATGTCCACCAAGCGTATCGTAAACTTTGGCGAACGAATCGAGCTGGCTTTGAAGACCTGCGAGGCCGGCCAGAAGGTGTTTGGCGTTCTCGGCCACCTGCATGCCCTTGAGCCCCATCATGATCGCGCTTAGATACGCGTGAAGCGTATTGGGTGAAACAGGCAAGATGCCTTTTCCGCGGCAGTGGTCGTCCAGGCGTCCAAGTTTTGCATCGGACGTCATCAGCAGTTCGTAGTAAACGCCTTCGGATGGCACAAACATCAGCGCCACATCGAGTGTATTTTCATCCTGGAGAATATATTTTTCCGCAACGGATTCTGCATGCTTCCGCACCACTTGAAAAAATTCTTTGCGCGCATCTTCACCCGAGTCCAACATACGGCGATAAACTTCCAGCGGAAACTTCGAGTCAATCGAAACGATTTTTCCCCCAGTGCGAACAATGGCATCGACGATTGCGCCGGTCGAGAACCGGTATTGCGTTTCGTATGCGCTGCGGGGAAGGGCGTCAGCGAGAAGAGTTTCGAGCGCGACTTCACCCAGCGAGCCTCGCGTCTTTGCACCACCCAAAACGCTCTGCAGAGTTTGCGTCGCTTGTGACAGGTCCCGGCCGGCTTGGTGGATTTCTCCCAGCTGCTTGCCGACGCGACCCAGCACTTCTTGCGAATTCCGCAATTCGTTGGCGACGGCGTCGTGCGCTTGGGAAACCAATTGCCCTGAACTTGAGAGTCCTTCCTGCACCGAAGACCTAACTTGTCCCAGTTGCTGGAGAACCGTTTGCAGCGTTTGCCCTATCTGTGTATTCACGGACTGGGAGTGAGACAGAAGGGCAGCCTGCATCTCCTGACGGAGAATGGCGAAGTCGTCTTTCGAGGAGTCGGCGCGTCGCGTCGAAAGCCAAACGACGCCGATGGCGAGCAAAATCACCAGAACCAACAGTGCTGCGACCAGGATTTGCATGATGCCCACCGATACTCCAGGCGAAGATATGGCGAAGCTCCTGCTACTTTATCGCAGAATCGGCGCCGGCGAAAGCAATTGCTGGATTCAGATCAGACTTAATCCTGCCAGTTTCCGACGGCGGCAAGCGCGCATTTAATCGCGGGCGCGACCCTGTGACACCTGCACCAATGGTTGTGATGCCGGGGCTGTGCCCGAATCGATTGTTTGAGGGGACTGCGGGCCGCGCCAATTGTCGAGCACCGCGACCTGATGAACGCAAGAGACGGTGCAGTGCGGGGCGCACGATTTTTTCGTGTAGAACTCACGATGGCGCCGCTCGGCCGTGTACTCCGCGAGCGGGATGCCGGGGTAGCCGCGCTGTTGCGAGCAATAATGAACGAGGCCGTCCTCGCATATATACAGGTAGCGCGAACCGGCTCGACAGCGCCAGTTGTTTTCCCGCCCCGCGGCGATATTGTGCTGAAACGAATTCACACGTGAGAACGAACGCTTGCCGAGGCGCATGATTTCCTCGAAAATCTCGCGTTCGTGCGGCCCCAGCGGCTGCAGTTGTCCATTCCCATCGTGGATGATGCCAACCGTCGACGAAAACCCCAATTCTAGTGCGCGGCGGGCAACAGCCAGCGCGTCATCAGGGTGATGTATGCCGCTGCCCAGCACGGAATTGATGTTGACGTGGAAATCCGCGTGTTCAGCCAGCAGTTCCAGTTTTTGGTCCAGCACTTTCAGGCTTTTTTGGGAGACTTCGTCCGGCTGCGCGTTGTCGATGCTGATTTGCAGAAATTCGAGGCCGGCGGCGTTGAAGCGCGCGATGCGATCCGCGACCAGCAAATATCCGTTCGTGATCATTCCCGCTATCATTCCGTGATGGCGAATGCGGCGGATAATGTCGTCGAGTTCGGGATGCAGCAGCGGCTCGCCGCCGCTGATGGTGATAATGGACGTGCCGAAGGAAGCCAGCCGGTCCACCCGCCGCGTCATCTCGTCGAGCGGGACAGGCTTCGAGAAATCGTCGTATTCGTTGCAATACGCGCACGCCAGATTGCAGCGCCGGATGGGAATGATGTGCGCCAGCAGAGGATGCTTGGTAGACAGCAGGCCCTTCGCGACCATGCGCCAGCTTCGCGC
>DATNDO010000062.1:0-19469 GCA_035606955.1 Candidatus Angelobacter sp. | reverse complement strand
GAACCGGTAACGGTTCCCACCGCGCCCAGAAAAGTAATTTTGGCCATAGGGCGCGTATTTTAACTGAAAGCAGCGCCGACAACGGAAATTTGTTGCGCTTTCGCGGCGAAAAATGACTCGTCGATGGTGTGACGCTTTTTTTGCACATTCCGCGCGGAATTGTTAGGCTGTCGTGCTGCAAAATGCGCGTAGAATTTGCGCGGATAAGGCATCACGAAATGAAATTTCCATTTGCCGCGGTTGCATTGGCGCTCGGAGCCATCGTCGCGTCATTTTTCGCTCCGCCAGTGACACATGCGCAGGGGCTTCCATCGCAATCCTTGACGCGCGGCACGTGGGAACTCGAGCCATTTGTTGGCGGCGGCACAGGCGTGCTGCGCTCGTCGAATACGCAATTCGTAATTGCCGGCGCGCGCGTGGGCAGAGTTTTAACCACCGAGCATCTGCACGGCTGGGCGCGCGGCAATTTTGAATTCGCCGGGGACTTCATGCCGTTGTATCTGGTGATGCAGCCGGGCGGAACGGTGTATGGCGCTAGCTTTAAACCGGTAATTTTCAAATGGAATTTCACCAGCAATCACAAAATTGCGCCGTACGCTTTAATTGCGGGTGGCGTCTTGTTCACTTCGTCAAATGTGCCCCCCGGGAATACCTCGTATGTGAATTTCACGCCGCAGGGAGCGCTTGGTTTCCACGTCTTCACGCGGCCGAAGCGCGCGTGGGATGTTGAGATTCAGTTCGTGCATCACTCGAACGCGAGCCTCGGCACATTCAATCCCGGCCTGAACGCCAGCGTCCTGTTTACGGTTGGCTATAACTGGTTCAAGTAGGGAACACCACGGTGGATATCGGCGTCGTCGCCGCGCAAGCTCCGTGACTTTCGCAACAACCGATGCTCCGCGATTCGCATTCGCGCCACTGCAGACTTGCATTCTTCAAAATAGCCGCATAGAGTTTCGTTGATTCCCGCGCCGGCTGGTATCTCGCTCGGATCTGCTACGCGCTCGCGGGAGTTGCGTTGGAGGCGCCGATGACACTACACGCCACAGCTCGCAAGCACGGCGACGCCACAATTGTGGAGTGCTCCGGAAGGCTTGTGCTCGGGGAGGAGTCAGCTCACTTGCGCAAAATCGTCAAGGACGAGCTCGCCACTTCCAACCGGGTGGTGCTTGATCTCGGCGGAGTCTCGTATATCGACAGCAGCGGCCTCGGCACGCTGGCGGGCCTTTACGCGGCGGCGAAAAATGCCGGCGGAGAGATCAAACTCGCGAATCTCAACACGCGCATGCGCGACATGCTGCAAATGACGAGGCTCCTCACAGTTTTCGACGTGTATAACCGCGCCGAAGACGCCGCAGTCGCCTTCAAGTCGGCCGCCGAATAGCGCCTGCCTAATACCGAAATCCCACCCCGACTAAAGCAAGTTCTCTCCAAAGTCCGGTACGCCCAAAGCGAACAAGTTCTACCTAATTGAATGCATTTTGTTGCAGCCTACCGTGGGCTCACGCACCATGGCGGCCATAAGTCCTTAATTCTCTGTGGACTTAACGTTCGTATAAATGTTTCTGACGGAGGCCCACGTGCGGCGAAGGCGAATGGCAGTTTCATCAACTATGGCGCTGGAGGGCTTTGTATTATCGTCTTTGGGGGAGCCCACACGTAGGCGTGTTCGCACCTGTTCGTCGAAAACTTGCCCCGCAGGATGAGCATCGCAGGCCATCAATTTCATAACCCGGGAATGGTCGGTTCAATGCCGCAAGTTTAAGGAGATTTTCGATGACCAAGAAGCTCTTCGCATCTATAGTTTGTGCCTTCGGGTTCTTGTTCCTGGGCGCGCATCCGGCATCCGCGGGTAGCGTTTCCACATCAGTTTTTGCAGAGGCAGACGCGGTCACTAACTGCATTAATACGGGTTCCACAACCGCTTTCTGCGACGTGGGATTTGCTCAGGCCAGCGCTGCAGTCGGCGCGGGGCAGATTTCGCTATTTGGTTTCGCGGTCTCCTCGCAGTTTCTGGGAGGCCAGTCTGCTGCCTTCGTTTCTGGAAGCATAAATGATCTGTTGACCTTCACTGATGGCTCCTTGACGGGATCTGCTTTCGTCGAATTCACTTTCGGCGTACAGAACGACACCGGCTGCGTTAACCAATCCTTCGACGCCACGGCGGGAAATCAAGCTGTGCCTTTGTCCTCGCTACCTGATGACGGTAGCATAGTCACTTTTGCGACGACTCCACAGGCTGTGACGTTCGGCTCCCCTTTTTCATTCGGAATGTCAGCCGATGCGGGTTGCTTCACAGATGGCTCATTACAGCTTGATCTGTTTCTCGAGGATATTCTCGTGCTCAATGCCAATGGCAACCCGATTCTGGGAATTTCGCTCACTTCGGGTTCCGGCACGAATTACCCGCTCGATTCGCGAAACATCACCCCTGAACCAGCCAGCCTATCACTGCTCGCGACCGGCATTCTGGGCATTTTCGCCGCGGTTCGCCGGAAGATAGCTTAGCTGTTGCGGTGGGCAACAAGGTCAACGAAACGGCAGTGTTATTGACTCACGCCCACCGTGCGTGGCGCCTCATCCGCGCGAATTCGGCGTGGAGTACACCTTCTAACCTTCAACCAACTATGCACTGCGGCGACCTTCGCCGCCGCAGCGGACACGCGAGCATCATCGGGGAGGCGCAATCGCCTCCCTTTTTTCTATCTGCGGCCTACAACGGGCTGCTCCGGCGAAGAACAATGCGTCCGCGACGGATCCGCTATTTCTTGACTGACGTTCTTGACGGCCGCGGCGCGGCCGGCGTCGTGAAGGTGCACGACGAACCGGTTAGCGCGCTCGCAGCCACATGTAGCGGATTCAGATTGTTTCTGCTGAGCAGCGCGTTGAAGGTGGCCAGATCCTGCGACTGCATTTTTTTCCATGCCGCCACGGTGGCGTTGTAATCCTTGCAGTCGTCTTCCCAAGTATCAATCTCCGCCTGCGTCGGCGCTTCGTCCAGCCCGACCTGCGATGTGCTGACAATCGCATCGAAGCTGCCGTTCAGAGTATTGAACGGCTTGATAGCGCCGGGAGGAAGCACGTTGCGACCGCGGCCTCCGCCGAAGCCTCCAGCTTCACGACTGGCAACCACGCCGCCAAAGGTGGCGAGCTTGACGTCGATATCCTTTGTCGCCTTGGCCACATCTTCGGGAAATTGGTTGCCCTTCAAAGAAGCCACCTGCTGGCGGACTGCCAGCACTTCTGAGTTTCCGGCATTGGAATCCTGGGCTCCTCTATATGCCAACATCATGAGTTTGTTCTTGGCGCGCAGATCGGCCATGACTCTGGCGCTCTCGCCGACGCGCGGATCGTTGTGAACGGTCACCGTCTGCGTATAGGTCTGTCCGTCAACGATCAGCTTCAGCGTGTAGACGCCGGGGATCACTTGCGGCCCATGCGGACCGGGAGTGACAAATCCGCCGGGCGCCACATTCATCTGATTTTCCAGGTCAAGGTTGAACGCCGGCGGATCGTCGTAACGCAGATCCCAGTTGGTACGGTCGGTACCTACTTTGGTCGGCAAGGCAAGATCCGACCCTTTGGCTACCCAGTATTCGGGATAGGGCCACCGCTCGGGAAGCACCGGCGGAATGCTCGACATAGTGCGGACGAGTTTGCCCTCTGCGTCGAACACCTGCAGCTTTATTTCGCCGGAGGGCGGCTGGCTCAGGTGGTAGTAGAGGATGGCGCCGTAGGGCGGGTTGGGCGCGTGCGGTAACTCGGGATTGAGCGGCTGGTCCCAGTTATCGCTGACACGGGCGCGGATGGCATCACCGGGTTTGAAGAAATAGACCGGTACGGCTGCGATTGCCTGTGACTTAGCCGCAATTTCGCGCAGCGGGGTAGTGTCGTCGAGAACATAGAAACCGCGGCCGTAGGTTCCGATCACCAGATCACTCATGTGATCGTCGGTGTGAAACACCATGTCGCGGATCGAGGTGCTGGGCAAATTCTGCCGCAGCGATTGCCAATTCGCGCCGTCATCAAAGGACACATATACCGTGGTCTCTGTGCCGGCAAAGAGCAAGCCCTTCTGTTTCGGATCCTCGCGGATCACATTCACCCAGCTTCCCGTGGGCTGGTCGCTGGGCAATCCGTTGACGATCTTGGTCCACGTCTTGCCGCCGTCGTGCGTGCGCCATATCAGCGGGACGTTGGTGTCGGCGCCCTCGTGCCCAGTGGATCCCATCCGGCCCGAGACGTAGGCGGTGTTGATGTCGCTGTGCCCCGCTTCGATGGTGTTGAAGGTAACGCCCGCGCTGTCGGTAATGTTGCTCACATTGTTCCAGTGCGCGCCGTTATCCATCGTGTTGTAGATTTGTCCATTGCTGCTGACCGTCCAGAACACGCCCTTCCGGCGGGTCGAGATGGCAAAGTCATTGATGACGATGGGTGGGGGACCGCCGCGTCCGCCGCCAGCCCCTGCAGCTGGCGCTGCAGTAGCAGGTGCGGGAGGTAGCGGCGTGCCGCAAGGAATCGGCGGTTTGCCTTTCTCTACAGTGAGGTCGGGACTGAAAGACTTCCAGGAATGTGCCTGATCGCGCGACACCAGCAAGCACTGCATGTCCGTATAGATCGCATGCGGATCGAAGGGATCGATTCTCCGCCAGGCGTCCCGACTCGAACGGTACTTGGTTGCATCCGCTCCAAAATTCGGCGCAACGTTTTCCCATTGACCCGTCGTCAGGTTGATTTTCACCAAACCGCTGCCGCCCCCTGCGGCGCCGTAACCGACGCCGTAGATGATATTGGGGTCGAGAGGATCCGCTGTAAGTGTTCCGAACTCGGAAGAGGGCACTGGCATCCAATCGACCTCTGAGATAGTACCTACGTCCCCGCGCGTGCGCGTCGCCACAGCGCCCGTGTCCTGCTGAGAAGCGTAGACCCAATAGGGATACCGGTTGTCGGTGGAGACGTGATAGACCTGCGCGACCGGCAAAGCGTAGTAGCTGCTCCACGTAAGCCCGCCGTCAAAAGTAATGGCTGCGCCCTGATCGACGCCAAACAGCATCCGCTTGCCGTTTGTTGGATCAATCCAGATATCGTGCATGTCTTCGCCGCCGGGAGCGCCCTTGAAGGCGGTGAACGTCTCGCCGCCGTCGGTCGACTTATAGGCGGCGGTGCTCAGTGTGTAGACCACGTCGGGATTCTGCGTGTCCACCCACACTCCGCAGATATAGTCCCTGCCGCCGATTCGCGTATCGTCGGCAGCCATGTGTTTCCACGTGGCTCCCTGGTCGTCGGAGCGGAAAAGGCCGGAGGCATTCGGCTTCGCAGCGCCCACGATGTAAATGCGCTGTCCGTTCGTATGCATGGCCACCGCCACGGCGAGGCGCCCAGTGGTCAACGGGTTGGAGGTGATTTCCGTCCAGGTCTTGCCTTCATCGAGGGACTTGTAGAGCTTGGTATGGCTGGGTGTTTCGGCGCGCGGAGCGGCGCCGCCGCCCGCGGGGGCTCCCCTGTTTTCCGCTTCCGTGGTCGCAAATATCACGCTTGGGTCGTCAAAGGGTGAAGAAAGATCGCGGCCGCCAGTTTCATTGTCAGGATGCAACACGTTGGTCCAGGTCTGACCACCGTCGTCGGTGCGAAAAATGCCGCGTTGCGTGCCGATTGTACCACCCATGGCGGCGACAATCACGATATTCGGGTTTTTGGGATCGACAATGATTTTCGGGATCCGGGTGGTGCCTTCGAGGCCGATGTGTGCCCAGCTCTTGCCGGCATCCGTGGACTTGTACATCCCGTTACCGTTGGTGCCCGTCGTCGCACTCGACACCGCGTCGCCGCTTCCGGCGTAGATGATGTTGGCGTCTGAAGGAGCGACCTGAATGGCGCCAATGCTGTCGACCTCCGTCACCTGGTCAAATATCGGGTACCACGTCATACCGCTGCTGGTTGTTTTCCAGATACCGCCTTGCGGCAATCCAACATAAAAAGTGCCGGGCTCTCCTATGACGCCCGTAACTGACGCGATGCGTCCGCCGTGATACGGACCGATGTTGCGCCATTGCAAGCCAGAAAACAGATCAGGGCTGACCTGCGCTGCCGCGCTAAGCGCGAAGCAGAACACGATCGCCACCAAAATCCAAAGGCCAGTAGAACGACGGATGACTTGAACCATTACATTTCCTCCCGAATATCAAAAATCCCTTTGAGTTGATCCGCACCCCTACCAGCTTATCGCCGTGAAAATAAATTAATTCCAGCGCTCGCGTTCGCGCAAGCCCGCTACAAATGAGTTTCGTTTCCTTCAGACTTCCCGTTACTTCAAAAAATCGACCCTAAATACTTCATTCACGGTAGACTCTTTCCCATCTGCCTTCGTGGTTCTTGGAATGTAGTACACCATGACCCGTCGTCCCGGCGAAAGTTCTGACGGCTTCAGCTCCTGTACAGTGCCGTCTGACATTTTGACTTTGCAGCATCCCTCTTTCAGTACACCTGTAAACGTCTCCGTTTTCTTTTTGCTCGAATACGTCAGGGTGACCGTGCGAGTTTTGTCGTCTGTTGTGGTCACGGCGCCGGTCCAAGTGTCGCCATGGTATCCCGGCGGGTAGTAGCCCCCCGGCGCACTTCCACGTTGCGCAGAAAACAGATCAGGGCTGACCTGCGCTGCCGCGCTAAGCGCGAAGCAGAACACGATCGCCAGAGAAATCCAAAGACCAGTAGAACGACGGATGATTCGAACCATTGCATTTCCTCCCGAGTATCAGAAATCCCTTTGAAACGATCCTCGCCCGCCAACTATATAGCGAGCGGCCACCGCAAGGTGCAGAAGAATGATCGCGACCGGCCAGCTTGGACAAGACGCACTGTCAGCGAACGCGGTTTCAATTTATGGCGACGATAGGAAGGACATTGAGGCCGTCGCCTTCGTTGGCACAACGATCATGTCCCAGATACATTTCAACGCCAGCGGGGCGATGCTCTCACCAAGTATTCCAATTGGAGTGATAAGTGGCAGTGAAGTGAGGGCAACATGTTCCGATCGGAACAAAGGTTGCCACCTAACGTTGGCTCCAGTGGCTAGAAGCGAACAGATCAGGACCCTTCGCGATCGGAACTACAAGCTGCCAAGAGGACTCGACGGACATGGATTTATGGCAGGTTCCTAACTCGAGCCAATAAACTATGTTTGGGATGGAGAGTATCAAGCAGCGGCAAGAAACTATTCGAGAATTTGGTGGAGCCGATGGGATTCGAACCCACGACCTCCTCGATGCCATCGAGGCGCGCTCCCAACTGCGCCACGGCCCCACCGGGAAAGAACGTCAGCTAACTTTTATAGCACCGCGCAGCGCGCAGCGTCAAACCTGGTGATTGGTCACGTTTCCCAGGCTTCGAAAGCGTTCGCGTTCGAGTAGTCGTGGTGCGGCTACAAGCGTGCGTTGGAGAAGAACGAAACCGAGATAGCTATTGAGGATCGTGCAGGAGGCAGAATCAGCGGAGCTGCCGTTTCTTGTCGAGCTTGGATTAAGCCCCGCCGAACTTCTCTGCTTTCGCTGCGGCGGGGGGAGCCGCTTCGGATGACGTCTCCGCCGACGAAACTTGCGCATGCGGGTTCGACGTCCAGCGTCGGCGCACAATTTCATCTATCGCCGCGAGCAACTCGCGAGCAAGGTTCTGAGACTTTGGCACATATTCACATGCGCCGGCTTCCAAGGCTTTCGCGCGCATTTCGGCGGCTTCATAGCGGCTGAGCATCACCACTTCAGTCTGCGGAACCTCTTTTCTGATCAAGCGAACGGCTTCCAACCCGTTAAGGATGGGCATATTGATATCGAGAACGACGACATCGGGTCTAAGTTCCTTCGTCTTCTCGACCGCTTCGAGGCCGTCAACCGCCTCGCCGCAAACTTCCCATTCCGGAAGCGATCCCAACAATGACCGCAGCCCTCCGCGCATTACTTGGTGGTCGTCCACAATGAGAATTCGCACAGGTTGCACTAGCGCCTCCATTTTTTCACCAACCTCTCATCAGCTTGGGAAGCGCCGGGGTGAGTGGAGGGCCTGTGCGTGACCTGCATGAAATTACACCAACTTCCCATGCCGCCACGATGCTGGGAAAGTACCGGAATATCCATCCAGTGATTCCTGTAGAGCCTCCAAATCTTTCACCGTAGGACAATTCTCAGTCCGTCGGCGCCTGTGGCGGCCGTCAGTTTGGCGGTGGTGCCGGTACGGGCGGTTCGGAAGCCGGAAGAATCGGCCTTTCGCGCTGCACTTGCCAACTCACGCCCTCCGGCGTTTCCTTTTGAGTGCGCACAATCCGCAGTTTGCCCTGCGCAAGGTAATCCAGATGGACCATGTCGAATGCTAGTCCTGCCGAAGCGAGCAGCTTCATGTAATCGCCATGTGCCGTTTCGTCCGGAGCTTCCGTGTAACCCGTGTCCCACGTAATATCCGGCGAAGCGCCACCGTAAAGTTCACCTGCGCCTCCGCGACGCGGCGCGGGCGAGCCTTTCAGCGCCATGTAGATGCGAATCCCGCCGACGATGGGTTGCGTAATGTAGCGTGGGTCCCATCGTTGCCCGTAGCGTTCGTACCGCGCGTTCATCCGCGTTTCCAGCGGCAGCAGTCCAGGTACATTGCGCTCCGCGTTCACGATGCGGTCGCGCAGAGCGTACGCAACTTGTTCGCTGTCGGGATGCTCCAGATCGCGCAAGTAGCCCATGCTGGTGAACCAGCCTCGCGGAATCCACCACGCTCGTCCCGGATTCGCGCTGTCGCGCGTCTGCACCCAGCCGCTGTATTCGGAAAACGGCTGCACCCATTCATGCGAAGGATATCCGTGCGGATTCAGAAACGCATCGGGCAGCCACTCGGCGAGCAGCAGGGGCCGCGTGCGCGATTCCGGATAAATCGGATCGGGATCCGCTTGTCCTTCGGTGACGTCCGCGCCGAGCGACCCGTGATAGCCCGGATGCAGCAAATTGTCCGGCGTGATCTTCGCAAGCTCCACTGAAAGCTGCGCGCCGTCGGGATTGTCGATGGGGTGAAGCACGACGTTGACTTGCCTGAGCAACGCGCGCGTTTTCGAATCCGTCAGCAAAAGTTCGCCGAGCTTGTCCACGTGGCTCGTGCTCGAAACTTCGTTCGCGTGTTGCCGCCCGGAATAAATGATCGACGCCTTCAGTGTCGTTTCCTTCGCCCACGAGCGCAGGCGCGAAGGCGACGGCTCCATGACGTCCGCGGCCCAAATATCCTGGCCCAAGTAGCTGCGGCCCATCCAATAAACGTTTACGCCCGGAAAGCTTGCGAAGCGCGCGAGGATTTCCGCGTTTTCCGCCGGGCTGATCGGCTCGTTCCACTGCACGATGGGCGTTCCCGTAATTTTGCCAGCCGAAGCCGAAATCATTGGCCGCGGCGTCGCGGGGGAGGGAATTATCAAACTCGCGTACGCGCGCGGCTCTGGACTGTCGGTTTTAGCGTTCAACGCACGCGGAAGTCCGAACTCCATCGCCATGCTTTGCAAATGCGGATAGGCAATTGCGTCGCGATAAACGCCCGCGGCGTGCATCCGTTCGAGCCAGTGCAATTGACCCTGCGCTTGCTCAACGGAAAAAATCGTGTGCTCTACCTGCTCCTGAGGCTCGATTTTCAGCCAATCCTGATATTCGTCGTGGAGATAATCAGCAGGCAAAGCCCACGTGAGGCTTTCGACGCCTGATGCGCCAGCTTTCACCCGCGCCTGAATCAGTCGAGGCTCGAAGTCGCCAGCCAGCGCCGGGAGATTACGCAATTTTTCGTGTCGCTTTCCTTGCGCATCGGTCCAGCGCAGGCGAACCAACGGATTCGCCGCGGGTTTCCCATAGAACTCGACGCGGACGTGCCCGTCTTGGCCTTCAACCGCAGGATGCGCGATCGGAATGATGCGTCCCGCGTAATCAAATGGATGGCCATTTTCGAGATTGCCCACCATCGCGAAAAAATTGTCGGTCGAATAGAAAGTGTCCTCCTGCAATGCTTCCAGTGAAGATATTCGCTCGTGGTCGAGCCCGAGATTGTAATCCGGCTCGCTCATTCGAAAATCAATTCGCAGCGTATCGAAGAGCGGCTGATACTCCGTGCGAGTTTCGCCGTGCGCTTGCGCCAAGACGAAATGATAGATGCGCGGCAGCGTCACATTCTGATAGTGGTCCCAGAATTCCTCGGTGTCGGTTTTGATGCGCTGGTCGAGAATCACGCGCGAACCACTTTGCAAATGCACCCATCCCGTTTCGACTTGCACCTCTTCGTAGCGCGGAATCACGCCGTTATAGGCCTGCGTCGCGGCGGTCACGGTGAAGTCGCGCTTCAGGATTTCCGCGCCGGTCGCATCGAGTGCATGAACGCGATACGTGGGATCGCCCGGATGCGCATCAAATTCGTTGAACGTGATCTTCGCCAGCGGTAAATTCAGCTTTCGCGCCAGCATTTCGTCAACCGGATAAAGTTCCTGCACCCAGCGCGCGGGAGAAAACATGTCGCGAACGCCGGTCAAATCAACATCCTTCGCAAAATCGATTTGAAGGCTCGCTACGGACTTGCCGGCAAGTGCCGGCGCGATTTCGTCCATCAGCCAGCTGTAGCCTTGCTTGTACGCGCAGAGTACTTCGACACGCATTTGTTCGCGGCGAACACCGGCCCGCGCGAGCACTCGAACAATCTGCGCCGTCAACTTTTCGCGCTCTTGCGGACTTTCGCTAACGCGCACGACAAGCGTCACAGGCTCGCCGGGTTTTAGCTTTGACGCCGCGCCTTGAACTGCCTTCAATAGTCGCGTGCCTTCCCACGGAAGTACCAAATCTTCGCTGAATGTCGGCTTACCCTGATGAAACAGGAAGCCAGGGCTTTCGTAATGCAAATCAGGATCCGCGTCGCAACACTGCGTCCCTGCGTGGAGACTGCCTGTTTTCACATCAACATTGGCCACGTGCAGCGATTGCTCAAGCGTATGACGTACCACGTCCGCGAGGCCCGGATCCGCCAAATCAACGTAGACTTCCGCCTGCGCGTCACGCACGTTCGCTGCAGCGCCCGCTGCGCCATTTGTCTCCTGATTGATTTCCTTTGCCCAGCGATCGAGATGATAGAGAGCGGCGGCGGCTTGTCCTGCGCTCGAATGCAGCGAAAAGAAGCGATGCAAGTCGTAGCGAATATTTTCCAGCGAGAGATGTTGCTTGCCGGGCTCCCACAAGTTCGGAAAACGGCCGGAAAGCAAATCAAGCGCCGCGACGGAGCCCACCGTGTCTCCCTTCACCAGAATCGCTCCGTGTTTGGGAAACGCATCGTCAACCATGCGCACTTCGCCTTCGCCGGGCGCGAGAGCAGATTCAGATTCCGCGTCGGCAGTGTCCTCCGCGCGCAATTTCTTTTCGGCTTCCTGCGCGAGAGCCGAATCGCCGGCGATCACAGGTTGAGACTTCACGTCCTTCAGCTTCGCTTCGTCCGCGGGGGACGCCAGCGGCAGCGTGATTCCTGTTGTTTCCATTCCCATGCGCGCGGCAAGGTTCGCCATCGCCGTGCCCGCTGGGCCGCCCGGAACGTAGAGATGCGCGTCCAGCGAAGAGGGAATCGGCATTTTCGGCGTGCCGTTGAAAAGCCCTTTGCTCGTGTATAGCGTTGCCAGGTCAAGTCTGCGCGACGGCTCCGGCGTCGGCTCATTCGTTCTTGCAGGCGACTCTCCGGTTGTGGTCGCTTCGGCGGAAGCTGCGCCCGTGTTTTGAGGACTGCTGCCAGAATTAGCAGCGCCACTTGGCGCCGGATGCTCGGCGGCCATTGGCTTGGGATTTGTTACGGAAACGGGCGACGCGCCTCCGAAGACGATCAGCTCCTGCACCGCCGCGAGTTGCTTGGAAGATATCGCGGTCTGCAAGGCGGCTTGTGAGATGTCGCTGTCCGCGTGCAGAAACGCACGCCGGATACCTTGCTTGCCGTGCTCATAAGTCACGCCAATCAACTGCGTCGCGACGCCCGACGCCGCGGAACTGACCGCTTTTGCGATGCCCGGTAATTCCTCGCCAGGAACTTTCCACTGATATGGCGTGCGCGCCGCATAATCATCAGCCGCCGCGAGCAGCCCACCATCGTCGAATCCGACGATTGCCAGATTATCGCCAGCCGCGAAGACGCCTCCTTCGCCCTTTTCGAGGCGCGAAATCAGCGGCTCGAGTTTCCCCAATTGGCTGGCAGGCACAGCTCCCTTGCCAATGTAGATTTTCGGCGAGCCGTTCGCAGTCTGCGAGACGTTCACAACGGCAGGGAGCGTTAGTCCAGTTGAGCCGTATCCAAGCCGCGCCGCCACATTCGCCGCTGCGGCGTTTTCTGCCGCTGTTGGCCGCGCCGGAACAACAATCTGGCCCTGAATAGCGTCCGCGATTCCGTTGCCGTTCGTGTCGACAAGCATCCAGCCCGTCGCAAAAGCGTCAGCCACATGGGGACCAAGCGCGGACTCGGTTGCCTGTCCTGCAAGCCCTCGCCCTACCAGAACCACCGCCCCGGCCAGCACCAGGACGCACACCATCCTTCCAAGCCGCGTACGTTGTCGCATTCTTGCCCTCAAAGAAAAGAAAAAGTGCTAAGACCGCGTAACTCTAGTACCTCGCGAGTGGCCTTGTCACGCCGGAATTTCGGCCCCCCCGCTGCCTCACGCGGCTGTCACTACCCTTTAGTTTTCTGGTAAACTAGTAACAGTTGCAGGGAACAGAATGCCCGGCCGCGGTGTCTAAGGGAGTACGCGCCTTCTTTGCAGTCAGCTCAGGCGCGGCAGGCCTGGATAGGTGGCAGCGGAATGTCTGATCTAGCGCAGACGCTATCCTGGATCCAAGACGAGACGCAGCTCGTTACCGAGTTGCAGTCAGGGTCGGATACTGCGTTTGACTGGGTCGTCACTTATTACCACGCCTCCGTGTACAACGTGATCTACGGCATCCTTGCCGACCGTAGCGATGCCGCCGACGTCACCCAGGAAGTTTTCCTTAAAGCCTTTCGCGGAATCCACGGCTTCCGGCGTGGCAGTTCGCTGAAGACGTGGCTGTATCGCATCGCGGTGCGCGAATCGCTGAATCACCGTCGGTGGTGGCACCGGCACTGCCACAACGAAGTATCGCTCGACATTCCCGCGGATGAGAATCACGCCGCGACGGAAATCGAAGATCTCGAGGGGACGCCCTTCGATCAGCTCGCCGCACGCGAAACACAGATTGCCGTGCGCGCCGCGCTTGCCGAATTATCCGAGGCTTATCGCGGCGCCGTGATTCTGCGGGATCTCGAAGGACTCTCGTACGAAGAAGTGGCCGAAGTGCTTGAAATTTCAGTCGCGACCGTGAAAACGCGCATTCTGCGCGGCCGCCGCGCCTTGAAGAAACTTCTGGAGCCTCTTCTTCATGCTCCCTACAAAGACTCTTACGCCGCGGCCAGGCAGATGAGTTCGGAACGCCATGTCCCTTCTGCGCATGCTTCACAATCCACGGCCGGTGAATCGCAACCGCTCGTTTCATACGCAATGGCATTGGGTCGCGGACAGGGAAGCGGGCCAGGAGGATGCCAATGACCTGCCGCGAAATTGGACGTCATTTGCCGGGCTATTTGGACGGCGCTGCGTCATCTGAAAAGCATGCGAGCGTGCGCGCCCACCTGGATTCATGCATCAATTGCCGCACTGATCTAGAACGCTATCGCCGGCTCGCGCGCGTGCTCGCAAGTTCCACAGCCGTCGCGCCTCCGGCCGATCTGACCACGCGCATCCGCGTGCAGACCTCGCGGATTCAAGTTCAGCGGGAAACCCGTCATCCGCTTCGCGCCCGAGCGTGGGTTTTCTTCGAGAACATTCTGCAGCCGCTGGCCGTGCCTGCGACGGGCGGGTTCCTGACGGCCGCCTTCGTTTTCGTTTTTCTGGTTCAGAGTTTGTTTATGGGAATACCGATGGGCAACATTCCAAATGATCTTCCGACGGATTTGATTCAGCCAGCGCAATTGGAGAGCCTCGCGCCGTTCCCGGTTCCTGGCATCATCGGCAGCAGCAATTATTCCGGCGTGGGTGTGCTGTTTGTGGAAGCCACACTGAACGCCGAAGGGCAAGTGGCGGGCTACAAGATTCTCTCCGGGCCAAATGATCCCGCGATTCGACATCAGATCGACCAGGTTTTGATCTTCTCGCGTTTTCGTCCTGAACTGAATTTCGGCCGGCCCACGGCAGGCGGCCGCGTGGTTCTCAGCTTCAGCGAAATCCGTGTCCGCGGCTAGCCGGGGCCCTTCCACCTTTCTTGACTCAGTTCATCCAGCCCGATACAGTGTGCTTTCATATCGGTGCCATCCATAAGCAACGGTACCTCTGCGGTCGCGCATCCCACTCGCGAACGCCTAAGGTAGTGAAATGAACGCATGACGAATTGCAAATTTTGCCAGGGCTTTTGCGAGTCAGTTCTTGTCGCGCTCGTGCTCTTTCTGGGCATGTCCGCGACCGCGCAAATGCCCGTCCGGCCGCAATCCGTCCGCAGCTCCATCAGCGTCGAAACCAGCCCGCAACTCTTCGCCACTATGTGCGCGCTGGACGCCGCCGGTTTCGATGCGAATTCCAATACGCTTGATATTTATCCAGCCGACGCGGCGCTGCGCGCGCGGCTCCTCCAGTTGAAGGGCCCGGCGGTCGACGCCATGCGGCAGTTTTACGCTCAGCATCAATTCGCAAATTCTGACGAAACCCTCTCTCCCTTTCTTTCCTTCGCGCTTGTTGTTGGGCCGCCGCCGCGATTCCGCTACCTCTTATCGCACGATGAGATACCGCCCGCAGTTCTCTCCATCGACGGCTTCGGTGAAATTCTCAGCAAACTGTACGTGGATGCGCAGCTCGACCGCGAATGGGCCAGCGTCGAACCTGAAGTGGATCGCGAAGTGGCGCGTCTCACCAGTCCGGTGCGCCAGATTGTGTTTCAGAGCACGGCCTATCTTCGTGAGATCCAGACGCCGACCGACCGGACCTTCACGGTTCTCGTCGAACCGCTGGTGGGCGAGCGCGTCAATTTCCGCAACATCGGCAATCATTATTCGATCATCGTCGGGCCGGGCCCTGTATTGCCGTTGGGCGATATTCGTCACGCAATGTTTCACTTTTTGCTGGACCCTCTGACGTTGAAGTATCAGCAAACGATTTCGACGCGCCGCGCTCTTCTCGAAATTGCAAGCCGCGCGCCGCAACTTCCGGCATCATTTCAGAATGATTTTGTGGGATTGTTCGACGAGTGCTTAGTTCGCGCTGTCGAACTGCGCGTTCGCAAATTGCCGGCCGATCAACTCGAGTCAGCGCTCGTTGCAAACGACAGGACCGGCTTTATTCTCGTGCGTCCCATTTATCAGCAACTGATCGTTTTTGAGAAGTCCGAGCCGGCGATGTCTCTGTATTTTCCGTCGCTCGTTCAGGGAATCAACGTCGGCGCGGAACAGAAACGCCTGCAAAACCTCCAATTTGCCTCCGCGACAGAAGTAGTTCCCACGGCCGGCATTCAGGGAGAGAACGGCGGGAATGCACCCGAAACGCAGCTTGATCAGGAGTTCACGCGCGGCGATCGCCAGATCGCGTTGCAAGATGCCGCGGGCGCTGCCGCAACTTTTCAAAGCATCCTGAATGAGCACCCGAACCAGCCTCGCGCTCTGTATGGACTGGCGCTCGCGTCCGTCTTGCAAGGCCAGGGCGAAAAGGCGGAAAATCTTTTCGAGCAAGTTGTGAGCATGCCGCCGCCCGGTTCAACCGCAACTGCAGCGCCGAGTCCGAGTATTTTGGCGTGGTCGCATGTTTATTTGGGTCGCATTCGCGACTTGCAGGGAGAGCGCGACCCTGCCATAAAGGAGTATCGCGCGGCGTTGGGTGTAAACGGCGCTCCGGAAGCAGCTCGCGTGGCGGCGCAACAGGGCATCGACAAGCCGTATCGCCCGGCGCCCTCGACGCCATCGCAGTAAACGCCCGAACGAATTTCCACTGCCGGTCGAACCCATTCGGTTCCCGCCGGAGGGAAGTATTTTAAAATCGGAGGACGAAAGAACAATGACACACCGAATGGGAATCACCGCTCTAACGTTGGCCGGCCTGGCCTGTTTGGTGGCCGCGCCTCAAGTACGCGCTCAAGGCATGGGAGCACAGCAACAAGCGACCCAGCAACAAGGAACCCAGGAGCAGAAGCCCTCCCTGCAAAATCCAACTCCTCAGAAGCCCGCGGCGCCTGCTGTCGATCCGAAAGAGGAGGCCGCCTACAAGGCATTTGTGGCGCTGAAACCGACGGCTCCCGCCGACTACGACGCCCAAATCCAGGCAGGCGAGGACTTCGCGAAGAATTATCCGCAGAGCCGTTACCTCGTAGTCGTCTATTCGCGCCTGACGAACGCGTATTTCGAAAGACAGAAACTTGACAAGATGTACGTTGTCGCCGACAAAACCTTGCAACTCAATCCCAACGATGTGACCGTGCTCACTCTTGTCGGGTGGGTGATTCCGCGCGGTAATCCCACCGTGCCCGGTTTTGCGGACCAGCTTGCCAAGGCGGAACAATACGAAAAACATGCGCTCGAGATCCTTGCGACTTTGCCGAAACCTGCCGAACTAACCGACGAGCAATTCGCCACCACCAAGGCCAGTGCCGTTTCCCAGGCTCACAGCGGACTTGGCGTGGTCTATTTCCGCGAGGGCAAAGATAGTGACTCGGTCGCCGAACTGACGCAGGCCACGGAAGGTAACCCGCACCCCGACCCGACTGACTATTTCATCCTCGGCGTGGAGGATGAAAAAGTGAGTAAGTTTTCCGATGCGGAGAAGTCCTTCGATAGCTGCGTCCAAATCACATCTCCATTGCAGGACCGTTGCAAGCAGGGAGCAGCAGAAGCGAAAGCTAAGGCAGGAAGTCAACCTCAGCCACCGAAGCCTTAGATGTTCTTGGGGACCCGATTTTGTCCATGACCGATGCGGAGCGGCTTAGTCTCGAACACAAACTCGGCTACCGATTCGAGTGTATCGAATGGCTCGAACGAGCGCTGACGCACCGCTCCCATATATTCAATTCCGAGGCACAAAGCAACGAGCGTCTGGAATTTCTCGGTGACAGCGTCCTGGGTCTCGCTGTCAGCCGAGTCCTCATCGCTCGTTTTCCGCACTGGGACGAAGGGAGTCTTTCAAAGGCCAGGGCGCGCCTCGTCAGCGCTGCCAGCGCAGAAGATGCCGCGAATCGCCTTGCGCTCGGAGAACACCTTCGCCTAGGGCCGGGCGAAGAAAAGACCGGCGGGCGCCGAAAACAGAATCTTCTTGCCGACGCTTATGAAGCTGTTGTCGGCGCGATTTTTCGCGATTCGGGATTCACGGCCGCCGCCACATTCGTTGAGCGTTCGCTGCTGAGCGATGCGCTCTCGGTTGCGGAACTGCTTGCTGATGCGGATCACAAATCAGCGCTCCAGGAATGGTTGCAAAGCCGCGGATTGCGCCTTGCGGAATACCATGTGGTACGTGAGACAGGCCCCGAGCACGACAAGACTTTTCGTGTCAGCGTCCGGGCGGCTGGCCGGGTCTTGGCCGAGGCGGATGGTCACAGTAAGAAATCTGCCGAGCAGGCTGCTGCGGCTCTGGCTCTCGGTTTGCTCCGTCAGGAAGGCGCGAACGGTGCCCCGCAGGATCCTTCGCATGGCTGAAGCAGTCGAAGCGCCGGAACCACCCGGTTCTCCCCAAGCTCCCGTACTCCGGGATCACGGAGACGACGCCAAGGTGCTCCTCTATCTACCCGCGGAAATACGCTGGGCGCGGATGTTCCGCGAGGTGCACTGATGCCGCCTCCTGTTGTGACCACGACGGAGGCCGCGCGAAACCGATCCGCGCACGCCAGCGGACCAACCCGGTTTCCCGGCTCCCAACGCCTGCATCGTTGGTTACGAATATTTTTGCTTGTGATCGTTGCCTGTCTCGCGCTTGACTACGGCCTATCCCTGCTTCTCGAGTTTGGCTGGTTGAACCATGCCCTCACGCGCCGGCTTGAGGCCGCCTTCGGACGCCCCGTCGACGTAGCTCAGTATTCTTTCAGCCTGCTCGCAGGGCCGCGACTCGAAGCTGACCGCGTCACCGTGGCCGAAGACCCGCGTTTCGGCAATGAATACTTCCTTCGCGCAGATTCTCTCGCCATTGGCTTGCGTTGGGGCGCGCTGCTTCGCGGACGCATCGAATTCGGACCTGTATCGCTCAGCGGTCCCAGCTTGAATCTTGTGCGCCTTCCCGACGGTGAATGGAATCTCGAATCGTGGCTGCCGCGCCCGCGCGGAAATCTTCCCACCGCGCCCGCTCCGGGACGCGCCTCCCTCCGTTTGCAGCGCATTGACCTTTCCGGCGGTCGCGTGAATTTTAAGCAGGGCGCTGGTAAGTTGCCCTTTGCGCTCGCCAGCGTCGAAGGCAGCGTCGAGCAGGTTTCGCCGGGCAGTTGGCGCATTAATCTGCAGGCGCAACCCTTTCGCGCCGCAGTCGCTGTCCAGCAAGCAGGCGTTCTCAGCTTGACGGGCATTGTCGGGGGTACCTCTTCGCGCTTGCGCCCAGCATCGTTCGAACTGAACTGGGCCGGCGCGTCTCTCTCCGACGTTCTTCGATTGCTTCGAGGGAATGACTATGGCGTGCGCGGTCTTTTCTCGCTCCAGCTTGCGGCGAAGACAGTCAACTATGACTGGAATCTTTCCTTGCACACGGAATTCCGCAGTTTGCATCGTTGGGATTTGCCGCTCCGTCCGGACGATCCCGCCGCCAATCTTAATGTTGAGGCGCGGTGGGCTCCTGACGAATCGCGTTTCGAATTGACGCAGGCGGTTCTCGAAGCGCCCCGCTCCAACATTCACGCAACCGGCGCCATGAACTGGACCGCCGCGCCCGACGCGATGCAGGCCGCGGTCAAGAACGCCCAACTTGAAATTATTTCGAGCGGTGTCGCCATGGCCGATGCGCTCACGTGGTACCGCGCCTTCCATCGCGCCGTGCCCGAACAGGTTGCTCTGAATGGCACCGCAACGATGCACGCCACGCTATCCGGCTGGCCGCCGCGCATTCAGAAGGGAATTGTGGCTTCCGACGGCGTCGAACTCGACGGCGGCAGCGTGCGCGTGCCCATCCGCATGGAGCGCGCGTCTCTGCTGTTCACGGACCATTCCATTTCGCTCTCTCCCGCGACTTTTGCGATCGGTGTTCGTTCCGGCGAATTCCGTTTGCGCGGCTCCTCTGAGCGCGCTCCCCGGTGGCGTTCCGCGTGGAAACTCGATGGTCAGACGACTGAAGTTGGAAGTTTTTTCGCCGCAGCCAACGCGCTGGGATTCAGTTTGCCGCCCGGATGGCTTATCGACGGGCCTGCGAAGTTTGATTTACAGTGGCAAGACTCCGCTTCGCCACGCGGATCGCTCGCGGTCGCGTCATCGCCCTCATCGGCGTTTCGCCACCCGCA
>DATNDO010000052.1:0-9839 GCA_035606955.1 Candidatus Angelobacter sp. | reverse complement strand
ATGCGAACGATACTGATTGTGGATGATGAGCCGGCGGCGCGTTACGGGTTGCGGCGGGCGCTCGAAAATGTGTACCGCGTAGTGGAAGCGGATTCGGCGGCGGCGGCGCGCGAATTGCTGGCACGCGAGAGTCCGGACCTGATGCTGCTCGACGTAGTGCTGCCGGGCGAGGATGGGATTTCGTTTCTGCGCGCGATTCGCGCGGAAGGTTTCGACAAGCCGATTCTGATCGTGTCCGCGCTGGATACAGCGAAAACCGCGATTGAGGCGTTGCGCGGCGGCGCGAATGATTACATCGTGAAAGGTTTCGACATCGATGAGTTGCGGCAACGCATTGCAAATCTGGTGCGCATCGTGGAATTGGAAGCGGACAACACACGGCTGCGGCGGCAGTTGATTGCAGAAGGGGAATTCGGAAAAATGCGCGGCGCTTCAGGGCTGATGCGGCGCGTGTACGAACTCGCCGAACGCGTGGCCGCGGCGGATACGACGGTGCTGATTTGCGGCGAAAGTGGAACGGGAAAGGATTTGCTGGCGCAGGAAATTCATGACCGTTCACCGCGGGCGGGGAAGGCATTCGTTGCGGTGAATTGCGCGGCGCTGCCGGAGAATTTAATCGAGTCGGAACTTTTCGGGTACGAGAAAGGCGCGTTCACAGGCGCGGCCCAAACGAAGAAAGGGAAATTCGAGTTGGCGTCGGGCGGCACGCTTTTTCTTGATGAAATCGGGGACATGAATCCAGTGACGCAGGCAAAAGTGTTGCGCGCGCTCGAAAGCCGCAAAATTGAGCGATTGGGCGGTACGCATTCGATTGATGTGGACGTGCGAGTGGTCAGCGCGACGCATCGCAATCTTGCGGAGGAGATTTGCGCGGGACGGTTTCGCGAGGATTTGTATTATCGTCTCCGCGTAGTGACGCTGGAATTGCCTTCGCTGCGCGCGCGCAAGGAAGATGTTCCGTTGCTCGCGGGAGCGTTTCTCGAACAGCTCGGAGCGCGTCACAATCGCGCGGCGCGGATTTCGCAGGAAGCGGCGGCGGCGCTTTTGCATTACGATTGGCCGGGGAACGTACGCGAATTGAAAAACGCGCTGGAGCGCAGTCTGGTGCTGAGCGCGGACGAAACGATTGGGCTCGAAGATTTGCCCGAGGAAATTCGCCGTGGCGACAACTCTCAAGTGCGACACGGCGCAGGAGCGTCCGACGAAATTCTGGGCGAAGTTGATTTTCGCGAGGCGAAGAAGAAATTCGAAGTGGCTTTTCTGAAGCGAAAACTGACAGAGCATCATTGGAACGTTTCGCGAACTGCCGCATCGGTGGGGCTGCACAGGCAAAGCTTGCAGGAAAAATTGCGCGAACTGGGCATCGAGCGTCCGGGAAAATAAGGAATGGCGAATCGCGAACCGGTCGGCGGATTTATTTTGGCAGGGGGGCGAAGCTCGCGCATGGGTCGGGCGAAAGGGTTGCTGGCGTTTGGAGGGGAGCCACTTGTCGTGCATGTGGCGCGCTTGCTGGAATTCGTGAGCGAACCGCGCATCACGCCGATAGTCATCGGGCCGCCGGATGTTTACGCGCATCTTGGAATCCGCGTGGTTCCTGACGACGGCGAAAATCTCGGGCCGCTTGGCGGCATTTGCACGGCGCTGCGCGTCGCAACGCGCGAATGGAATTTGATCGTGGGGTGCGATCTTCCATTCTTGACGCGCGAATGGCTCGAATTCCTGATCGCGCGGACGGCTGGCACGTCCGCCGACGTGGTGATGCCGCTGAACGAGCGCGGGTTCGAACCGCTGTGCGCGATGTATCGAAAGAGCGCGCGACGCGCGATTGCAGAGGCCCTCGATCGCGGAGTGCGAAAAATCACCGACGGGCTGGCTACTCTTACTTTGGCCAGCATCGCACCGGCGGAGTGGAAAGCCTTTGACCCTTGCGGCCGCCTGTTCAAGAATGTGAACACGCCCGAGGACTACGACGAAGCGCGCGAGAGCTTGGGAGAGAAGGCGGCATCGTGAGCGAACATTACATCGAATTCCAAGGCGTCTCGAAAGCGTTCGATGAGCAAGTGGTGCTGCGCGACGTGAGTTTCTACATGGATCGCGGGGAGACGGCCGTGATTTTGGGACGCAGCGGCGTGGGCAAATCCGTCTCGTTGAAATTGATTTTGGGATTCCTGAAAGCCGATGCGGGCCGCATTATTGTCGGCGGCGAGGACGTTACGAATTTTACCGAAGCGCAACTTGCTCTGGTGCGGCGGCGCGTGACGATGGTCTTTCAATCCGGCGCGCTGTTCGATTCGCTTACAGTGGCGGACAATGTCGCGTTTCCCATGGTGTCGTTGGACAACGTGGACAGAGATGCCGTGGATGCGCGTGTGAGCGAGTTGCTCGAAATGCTGGAAGTCGAGCAATTCGCCGACCGAGTGCCGTCCGAACTGAGCACTGGCACGAAGCGCGCGGTGGCGATTGCGCGGGCGCTGGCGCAGGATCCGGAAGCAATTCTCTATGACGAGCCGACGACGATGGTGGATCCGATCATGGCGGGGCATACAGGCGAGCTGATCTTGAAGCTCAAGGAAACATTTCACAAGACATCGATTGTCGTTACGCATGATACGCACTTAGCGCGGCGGCTGGCCGACCGCATCATTTTTCTTCACGATGCGGGCGTCGGATTTTTCGGCACGTGGGCGGAGTTCGAAAAGTCGGAGGAGCCGTTTCTTCGAAATTTCCGCTTGCAAGATGAGTTGATCCCCGCGCTGGACATAACGGCGTGAGCGCGCACCGATGACAATGTCGGAATCGTCGAGCTCGCCGAGTTCGCCAAGTCTGTCGATAGGGTCGGATCCCAAAAAACAATTGAGGCGCGTCCTGGGATTCTGGGACGTGCTGCTCTTCAATATCGCGACGGTGCTGGGCCCGCGATGGCTGGCGGCCGCGGGGTACAACGGCACGTCGTCGATCAGCTTGTGGATTATCGCGGCGGTGCTGTTTTTCATTCCCAGCGCATTTGTGATCAACGAGCTTTCCTCTCGCTTTCCCGATGAGGGCGGGCTGTACGTTTGGTCGAAGGAAGCGTTCGGCGATTTCCACGGATTCCTGGCCGGATGGACGTACTGGATTTACACGGTATTTTATTTTCCGGGGCTGCTGTTGGCGAGCGCGTCCATGAGCGCATATGTTGGCGGCGCGGGACACACGTGGCTGGCGACGAATCGCGAATTCTTGGTGATTGGTTCGTTTGTGCTGCTGTTTGTCGCGGTTTTTCTGAACATCATTGGACTGAACATCGGGAAATGGCTGCAAAACGCGGGCGGCGTGGGGACTTATACGCCCCTGCTCATATTGATTGGCATCGCCGTTTGGATTTGGGCGACGCACGGTTCGGCGACGCATTTCACGGTGACAAATATGATGCCGGTGTGGAATCAGGCTACCGTGAATTTCTGGCCGCAGATGGTTTTCGCGTTTGCCGGATTTGAGTTGGTTTCCGCGATGAGCGAAGAGGTGCGCAATCCGCGCAAGACTTTGCCCCGGGCGGTGTGGGGCGCGGGCGCGGCGGTGGCGTTCATTTACATCGTGGGTACGATTGCGGTTCTAGTGCTGATTCCGGCGCAGCAGGTGAATCCGCTGAGCGGCGTGTTTCAAGCGCTGACGTCGGGCTCGACGATTTTGAAAATTGGCTTCGTTGGCGTGATTGCGGCGCTACTGGTTACGGTGGGAAATGCCGGCGGCGTTGGTTCAACCGTTGCGGGGATTGCGCGCGTGCCCTTCGTGGTCGGGATCGACCGTTACTTGCCAAAGGCGTTCGGCAAAATTCATCCGCGGTGGCGCACGCCGTATATCTCCATCATCGTGCAGGCGGTGCTGTCGTGCATTATTTTGCTGTTGGCGCAGATTCAGGCGACGGCGGCGACGGCGTATCAGGTGGTGGTGGACGCGGCGGTAATTCTGTATTTCATTCCGTTTTTATACATGTACGCGGCGGCCATCAAGCTGGCGTATCGCAAAGACCGGCGCAGCAACGAGCACGTCGTGCTGATTCCGGGCGGCATCATCGGCGCGTGGATCGCGGGCGGGCTGGGTTTTTTGATTACCGCGCTGGGCATCGCGTTGTCGTTTATTCCGCCGGGGGAAGCGACGAACAAATTCAGTTTTCTGGCGAAGGTGATTGGTGGCACTGTCGGCACAGTGCTCGTCGGGCTTGCGCTTTACTGGCGCGGGTCCCGCGAGAAAAAGAAAATGGCATTGACCTCGTAGGATACGGAATTCGCTTGCTTATCCGCACGCGCAAATGTAATTTGTGCGCAGTTTGCGGCCCTGTTTCAAAATTTTCAGAGAACAATTGAGTTTAATTTGCGGAACGCATCCTCACGGAGGTGAGACATGGCGCGTCCCACAGGTGTAACGATTCTGGCGGTGCTGAGTTTTCTTGGTGCGGGTCTGTGTTTGTTGGCGGCTGCGGGAATGTTCCTTATGGGTTCGTCGGCGGGAATCGCGGCAATGGCTGGGCGAGGCGGCAACATGGGCGGTCCGCTGGCGGCGATGGGCGCTTTTGCGGGAATAGCGTGTTTGATTTTGGCGGCGTTGTATCTGGTGAATGGAATCGGCCTGCTGAAACTGCTGGGCTGGGCGCGGATGCTGACAATTCTGCTCGTCGTCCTCGGTATTGTGTTTGAAGTGCTCGGAATCGTGCGCGCGCTGGCGGGAATGCACGTGGGAATTATCGTGTGGGAACTGATTCTGATCGCCATCAATGTGTGGATATTGATGTACATGTTCAGACCCCATGTGAAGGCGGCTTTTGGGGAACCTGCGGCGTCATAACTTCGTCCTGCGGCGTGGCGGAAGCTTTTCTTCGCGAAAGGATGAAGGAATATGAGCACAGCTGAGATCACGAAACGGATCGCAGAAGCGTCGCCGCGTTCCAGGGCCAGGCTGGCCGGGGTCTTTGAAGCGCTTGAAGGCACGGCGACGGCGTCCGGCCAAGTGGTCATTCTCGGTAGGCTTGTGCTCTTTAGCAATGCCGCGGCTACCGCGGCAAATATCCTGGGGCACCAACGGTTATTTTGGTTGGGGTTCGCATCCTCGCTCCTCGGGGTTACGTTTCACATCATTTGGACGCTTCTTTTCTACGACTTGTTCAAGCCTGTGAGTCGCAGCCTCTCTTTACTCACGGCGTTCGTGGGCATTGTGGTGTGCGCCATTCAGGCCGTTACTGCTTTCCTTTACCTCACCCCCCTGCTTATCTTGCAAAGCGGGCACTCCATGAGTGCGTTTACGACGCAACAGTTGCAGTTGTTGGCGCTGATCTTTCTCAAACTGAACGCTTATGCTTTCGACGTAGACCTGGTGTTCTTCGGACTCTGGTGCGTTCTGACGGGCTACCTGATTTTCAGGTCGACCTTCCTGCCTCGAATTCTGGGGGTGCTGCTGGCGACTGATGGCGTAGGTTGGATGATTTATATGTACCCGCCGCTCGCCTACCATCTGTTTCCCTTCATCGCTGGTGCGTCCGCGCTCGCGGAAATTCCGCTGCAGCTATGGCTCATTGTGATGGGTGTGAACCCGCAACGATGGAAGGAGCAGGCCAGCGCAGCCGGCATGCGCGCATGAAAGCCGCCATCTACACCAAATACGGACCTCCGGGGGACGTTGTCCAAATCGCGGACGTGGAGAAGCCGGTCCCCAAGGACAATGAAGCCTTGATAAAAGTTCGCGCGGCTTCCATCAATCCACTTGACTGGCGCTTCATGAGAGGCAAGCCAGTCCTCGGTCGCTTACTGTTCGGGCTGCGCAAACCAAAGATCACGCGCCTCGGCGTTGATGTGGCTGGCCAGGTCGAAGCGGTGGGCAGGAACGTAACCCAGTTCAAGCCGGGAGACGAGGTTTTCGGTGTGTGCCGCGGGGCTTTTGCCGAGTATGCGTGCGCCGCTGAAGAAAAGTTGGAACGGAAGCCGGCCAACATATCGTTTGAGGACGCAGCAGCCGTACCAGTCGCGGCACTCACTGCTCTTCAGGGTCTTCGCGATAAAGGTCGGATCCAGGCAGGCCACAAAGTTGTGGTTGATGGCGCATCTGGCGGCGTGGGTACGTTTTCGGTCCAGATTGCAAAGTCGTTGGGGGCGGAAGTCACTGCGGTGTGCAGCACAAGGAATGTGGAAACGGCGCGGTCGATTGGCGCAGACCATGTTATTGATTACACGCGGGAAGATTTCACGAAGAGCGGGCAGCGTTACGATCTGATCATGGGTGCGAATGCCTATCATTCGATTTTCGATTACAGGCGCGCGCTGACTCAGGACGGAATTTATGTCATCGTCGGAGGTGGCTTGGCTCGAATTTTACAAACGATGTTACTGTCCCCGTTGCTCTCACGAATTGGGAACAAGAAGATCCGCTTCTTTGTCGCGAACATAAACAAGAAGGATTTGGTTCTTCTGAGAGATCTTCTTGAAGCCGGAAAAGTTGTACCCGTCATAGACAGACGTTACCCGTTAAGCGGCGTTGCCGAAGCTCTCCTGTATGCAGGAGACGGACATGCTCGAGGAAAAGTAGTGATAATGAACTCGTGAATTGCGAGATCGGCGCGGAAAGCTGCTGTTTTATCTTGGTTCTGCGACTTGGGTTCAGTAGACAGCGCGCTTTTGAACGGTTTGTTTTGTCGCGAGCGAAAATCTTTGCTCTGTGTTGCCGCCTTCGAGGACTAACTTCGCTACATACTCACCCATGGCGGGGCCGTGTTTGAATCCGTGGCCTGAGCCGCCGCCGACGAGCCACACATTTTCGAAATTGGGGTGACGGTCGATCAGGAAATCGCCAGTCGAGGTGTTTTCGTACTGGCACACACGCGATTCGACCACGGGCGCGTCGCGCAAGGCGGGGAAGCGACGGCGCAGATAATCGCGCACGAGCGAAAGCGTTTCGCCAGCAACGCGTTCGACGCGGTTGGGGTCAACCGGCGAGCCGTGACGGTCGCTGGCGATTTTGACGCCGCGGTTTTCGAGATCGGGCATACCGTAGATTTCCTTTCCCACGTCGAGCCAGGTGGGAAAATTGCCGGCGGCGTAACTCTTGTCACCCGGAGGCGCGCCGAAGAAATAGACTTCCTGGCGCGACGGAAAAATCCTGTGGCCGAGAAGCTCCGGAAAAATCCGGGGCAGCCATGGGCCACAGGCGAAAACGTAATTGTCCGCTCGCAGACTTTCGCCACTCCACGTGGCGAGCGCCTCGACGCGGCCGCTGCCGGTGGGCGCTTCCATTTCCGCGATTTGATAGGTGCCGCCGGCTTTCTGAAATTCCTCGACGACTTTCTGCACAGCGCGACGCGCCATAAGGACACCGCTTTCAGGTTCGTAGATGGCGAAATCGAGATCGTCGCAAGAAATTTGCGGGAAGCGTTTTTCGATTTCGGCGGGCGAGAGTTGTTTGTGTGGCACGCCGACTTTTGTGAGCGTCGCCAATGTATCCGATGCGACTCGTTCGGCGTCGCGCGCCATCCACAGGACGCCTGTGCGGTCGAAAATGCGCGCGCCCGTTTGAGCATCGAATTCACGCCACAGCTCGAGCGCTCGTTTTGACCAGCGCGTATAGATTTCGTCGGCGCCGTACCCCATGCGGATGATTCGAGATTCTCCGCCGGAACTGGCGCGGCTGTTGGCTGCGCCGTACGCGTCGACGAGCAACACTTTGCCCCAGCTGCGCGCGAGGCGGTAGGCGGTCCATGCGCCAAAGACGCCCGCGCCGATCACAACTACATCGTAAGTTCGCCGATCAGCCATTGTGCGAGTCAATGCAAAAAGTGAAGCGCTAAAATCCTTCCTCGATTAATTTTTTGACGGTCCATCGCGACGTTGCAATTTCCGCGCGGCCTTTCATCAGGCTCTCAACGTACTTAGCCAAAATATCACATTCCAGATTCACGGAATCACCCGCGGAGATTTCGCGCAGGTTTGTGTTCGCGTAGGTATGCGGAATAATTGCGAAGTCGGCGACGCCGTCCTTCCATCGCGCGACGGTCAAACTGATGCCGTCGACGGCGAGGGAGCCTTTTTCGGCGACGTAGCGCCGCAATTCTTCCGGCACGTCAATGGCGAGCCACCAATTCTCGCCTTCGGCTTTCAGGTGTTCGACGCGTCCTACGCCATCGACGTGGCCTTGAACGAAATGACCTCCGAGCGGCGCGCCGGCTCTTACGGGCAATTCGAGGTTCACAATGCGGCCGGACGCTGCCTTGCCAAATGAAGTGCGGCGCAGCGTTTCTGCCGACAAATCCGCGGCGAAAAATCCTTCTCCGGTTTCGACGACCGTCAGGCAGCAGCCGTTGACGGCGATGCTGGCGCCGGACCTCAATTTGGACTGCAATTCAGACTGGAGTTCAGACGCGAATTCGTTCGCGTCCGTTGATTTGGTTGAGCGGGCGAAGCTGATTTTCAAGCGGCCGCCCTTTTTATTTCGTTTGAGCTCGTCGATTTTGCCGAGATGCTCAATGATTCCGGTAAACATCGTGAAAATATCCTTGAACAGCGAAATCGGGGCCGTAGCGTCGAAACGAAAGTTGCGAGAGAGCGGGCGAACGCTCGAACCATTGTGACGGGAGCTGCGCCAGGGGGACTCCGCCGTCTCCCATGATTTTCGGAGCATAGAACAGAACCATTTTGTCGACGAGTTTTGCCTGGAGCATCGCGCCGTTCAGTTCGCTCCCGGCTTCCAAGATCACGCTGAGCATTTTGCGCTTGCCCATTTCGCGCAACACATGACGCAAATCCGCATGTCCGCCCCGCGAGCGGACTTGCACAATTTCCACGCCCACTTTGCGCAACGACCGTGCCTTGGGCGAATCCGCCGATTGCGTGGTGAAAATCAGCACGTCGTTCTTCGCGGACTTCACGATACCCGATTTCAACGGAATGCGGAGTTTCGAATCGACAATCGCGCGAACGAGCGGCCTTCGCCTCGGCAGCTTCGTGCGATCCGTCATTCGCGGATCATCGGTCAACACGGTGCCGATTCCAGTGAGCAGAGCATCCGCTTCGTGGCGCATGCGTTGAACTTCTTCACGCGAGGCGTCGCTCGTAATCCATGTAGTGCTGCCCGTGCGCGCAGCAATCTGGCCGTCGAGAGTGAGCGCGGTTTTCAACGTCACAAACGGTAATTTGGTGCGAATCCATTTTGCAAAGGCTTCGTTCAAATGCCGTGCGTCGTTTTCACGCGCGCCGAGGGCTACTTCGATGCCGGCCGCGCGCAACTCACGAATTCCGCGCCCAGCAACGGCCGGATTGGGATCACGCATCGCCACAACCACGCGCTTGACGCCCGCGTCGATAATCGCTTTCGTGCATGGACCCGTGCGGCCGATGTGACAGCAAGGCTCAAGATTGACGTACAAAGTTGCGCGGCGCGCATTGGCGCGCGCTTCTTCAAGAGCGATAATTTCCGCGTGCTTGCGGCCATCGTAAGTATGAAACCCTTCGCCTACGATGCGCTCGTTTTTCAGGACGATGGCGCCGACCATCGGATTCGGGTGCGCTAGCGCGGCGCCGCGATGCGCCAGCACCAGCGCGCGAGCCATCCAGGCTTCATCGGTCATGTGAACACCGTCGAGCCGCTCCGCTTCGTTTGTGCTGGCGTTAGTCAAAGAGTGAGTTGACGTAGGTTTGCGCGTCAAAGGGCACCAGGTCGTCTATTTGTTCGCCCGTCCCGACGAATCGGATGGGCAAGCCCAGCTCGCGGGAAATCGCGATCACGATTCCGCCTTTGGCCGTGCCGTCGAGCTTCGTCAGCACGATTCCCGTGACGCCGACGTGGCCGGTAAATTCGCGCGCCTGCGCGAGGCCGTTTTGGCC
>DATNDO010000042.1:0-4555 GCA_035606955.1 Candidatus Angelobacter sp. | reverse complement strand
TTGCGAATTGCGTCGGCGCGATCGGTACGCTCCCAGGTGAAGCCGGGCCCCGTGCGGCCGAAATGGCCGTACGAGGCAGTCTCGCGATAAATCGGGCGACGAAGATTCAGGGTTTCGATAATGCCGCGCGGTGTCAATTTGAAAAGGTTGCGAACGAGCGCGGTGATTTGCGCGTCGGGGATGGTGCCGGTGCCAAACGTATCGACCATCACGGAAACAGGCTCGGCGACGCCGATGGCATATGCGAGCTGGACTTCGAGCTTTCGCGCGACGCCAGCAGCGACGAGATTTTTCGCGATGTAACGCGCCATGTAGCAGGCGGAACGGTCAACCTTGGTCGGATCCTTGCCCGAAAGAGCGCCGCCGCCGTGACGGCCATAGCCGCCGTAGGTGTCGACAATGATTTTGCGTCCCGTGAGGCCGGCGTCGCCCATCGGCCCGCCGACGACGAAGCGTCCGGTGGGATTGATGTGGACGCGCGTGTCTTTGTCCATCATTTTCGCGGGAACGACGGGAAGGATAACGTTGTTCCAAATGGCTTCGTGAAGATCTTTGTTCGAGACGGAATCGCTGTGCTGGGTGGAGATGACGACGCAATCGACTCGAGCAGGGCGGCCATTGATGTATTCGACGGAGACTTGAGACTTGCCATCGGGGCGGAGGAAATCGACGACTCCGGCTTTGCGAACTTCGGCGAGGCGCTGGCACAGGCGGTGGGCGAGTTGGATGGGCATGGGCATTAGCTCTTCCGTCTCGTCGCAGGCGAAGCCGAACATGAGTCCCTGATCGCCCGCGCCGCCGGTATCGACGCCCATAGCGATGTCGCTGGATTGTTTCTTGATCGTGGAGATGACGCCGCAAGTGTCCGCGTCGAAGCCATATTTTGCGCGCGTGTAGCCGACGTCGCGAATGACGTCACGGGCGACGCCTGCAAAATCCACATAAGTCTTCGTGGTGATTTCACCAGCGATGACGACGAGGCCAGTGGTGACCAGCGTCTCGCAGGCGACGCGACCCATGGGGTCGTCTTTCATTACGGCATCAAGGATGGCGTCGGAAATCTGGTCGGCAATCTTATCGGGGTGACCTTCGGTGACAGATTCGGAAGTAAACAGGATTTTCTCTTCTGCGCGTGTCAAAACACTCTCCTTCGGCTATTTGGCAGGCAAATTAGTGGCCCAAGCGCCTGATACAGCGGGAAATACAAACAAAAACCGTAGCATGGGGCCAGGGCCGTGTCAACGCCTTGCACGGAAACGGCTTATTGGCGGGCCGAATGGCATTAAATGCGCCGTGAGCCAGACTTTCGCGGCGATTAGCTCGGCGAACCTTTCACAGAAACGGGCCGAAATGCAAGGAATTGCAACTTCTTGCACCGCTAGTTCTTGGCGGCGCTTGTGCCGTCGCTGCCGCTGCGGCGGGAAAGCAAGTAGGCGCGGATGAATTTGTCGAGGTCGCCGTTGAGGACGCGGTCGACGTCGCCCTGCTCGACCTTGGTGCGGTGGTCCTTCACCAACTGGTAGGGCTGCAAAACGTAGGAGCGAATCTGGCTGCCGAAACTGATTTCGGGCTTGGATTCGTCGAGCTTGCGCGTGACTTCGCGGCGCTTGTCAATTTCGCGTTCGTAAAGCTGGGACTTCAGAACTTTCATGGCGATTTCGCGATTTTTATGCTGGCTGCGCTCGTTCTGGCACTGAACAACGATGCCCGACGGAAGATGCGTGATGCGCACGGCCGATTCCACTTTGTTGACGTTTTGTCCGCCGTGGCCGCCGGCGCGAAACGTGTCGATGCGAAGCTCATCAGGCTTGATCACAATGTCGATGCGGTCGTCAATTTCCGGAATGACAAAGACGGAGGCAAAGGAAGTATGGCGGCGTGCGGCCTGATCGAACGGCGAAATGCGCACAAGGCGATGCACGCCGGTTTCCCCTTGCAGCAAACCAAAAGCGTTTTCGCCTTCGATGCGGAGGGTGACCGATTTCAGACCGGCTTCTTCGCCGGGAGTGGAATCGATGACCGTGGCACGGAGATTTTTGCTTTCCGTCCAGCGAAGGTACATACGCATGAGCATTTCCGCCCAGTCCTGCGATTCCGTGCCGCCCGCACCGGGCTTGATGGTCATGATGGCGCTGAGCGCGTCGTTTTCGCCGGAGAGGAGCGTTTGCGTCTCGAGCTCGCCGATGTACTTGTCGATCGAATCGAGTTCGGCACTGACGTCTTTGAGTACGGATTCGCGCTGCGCGGCGTCCGACTCTTCGTGGGCCATGTGGAAATAGGTTTCGATGTCGCTGACGGCGCGCGTGAGTTTTTCGTCCGCGGCAATATTGCCTTCCGCGTGTTTGCGCTGCTGCAGGATGCCTTGGGCTTTTTCCTGGTCCTGCCAGAAGGCGGGATCGCTGGCCTTTGCTTCGAGGGCTTTCAGGCGCTCGCGGTTGGTGGCAACGTCAAAGATAACTCCGCACGAGATCGATGCGCTTTTTCAATTCGTCGAAACGAGTCTGAAGGTCTTCGATGTGATCACTCACAATTCCCTACCTTAAGTAAATTTATGAACAAATCCATGGCTGCAAACAGAAAAAGCAGACTCTCGTTGCGTGCAGTCGCACCCGCTCAGGATGACACCTCGGAAATGTTCAGCACACTACGCGCCGCGAAGCCATCGCTGCAAAAGGTCGCCGCCGAGTTCGCCAATGGCCGGCGGATTGGCATTGTAATCGGTGTAGCGAATCCAAGTGGGGCGCGCCCTCACGTAAGTGATGTGCGGCCAGGCCAGCCGATCCCGCCCTTCCGGGAAGAAACCGAAATAGAGCGCTTGAGCACGCTTGAGGTCGTCGCCAGCCGGAATCTCGGCGATGCCTTCGTATTGTAACGTGCGTTCGTCATTTTTCCCGAATGTATAGCCGCCCGCCTTGCCAAACACCAGCGCGATGCGCGGGTCGCCGCGCAGATTGCGGAATTTGCGCGTGGTGTCCAGAGTATCGAAGACAATTTCGAGATCGTCGCCAACAGCCACGCCCAATAAAGCTGCCTGTGGAGCGCCATCACGCGAAATACTCGCAGCCGTCACGAGCGGCACCTGGCGCAAGAACTCGACCAACTCGGCCCGCGTTATGGGCATTTGCTCCGGCATAAGGCGTTCGATTCCGTTCTCGGTCAGCGCGCGGCCGGGCGGCGCGTGAAGGCTGCGACCAGCAGCAAAAGCGTTGCAATCACGCAGAGCCAGGCGAGCCAATCGCCGAAGCGCGTGTACGGCGTCAAATCTGAGCGAAAAGCATACGGCGCGTCAAGCTCGGCGCGCGTGAACGGCTGAAGACGCGCGACAATTCTGCCGTATGGATCGACATCGACAGTGTATCCCGTGTTGGTATCGCGCAGAAGCCAGCGACGATTTTCAACCGCGCGAACTCGAAGCATCATCAGATGCTGGAGCGGCGCGGAGGAACGGCCAAACCACCCGTCATTCGAAATGTTGACGAGCAACTCCGCGCCATTTGCCGCAAAGCGCCTCACGAGCGCAGGGAAAATCGATTCGTAGCAAATGAAAACGCTGAATCGGCCGCCGGGCAGATTGCCGACTGCATACGTATGACCCGGCGTGAAATCGGAAATGCCCACCGTCAAACTTTTCGCGAAGCTGAGCCACCGGCGCAGCGGCACATATTCGCCGAACGGCACCAAGTGAATTTTATCATACGTGAATTGGCGCTGCCCGGCGGGGTCGAGCAGCACGGCGCTGTTGGAGGCGAGCCACTGGCGATCCGGGCCGAGCTTCCAATCCACAACGCCGACCAGGAAATACTCGCCGAAGTCTTCTCCCGAAGGATGAGCGATTTGGTTCGCGATGGCCGCGAATTTCGCGTCCTGCAAACTGAAAGGCGCGGGAACTTCGGGCCAGATAATCACGCCCTGTGATTTGCGCGCCGCGTTGATGCTCATGTTCTCAAGCTGCTGCATGTCGACAGCGTGAAGATCCATCCAATTGGCGGGATAACTTTCCGATTGCGCAAAATTCGTTTGCACGAGATGTGCGACGTGATCCGGCACCGCGGGCGGGACGAATCGGGTTCCAATTTTGGCGATACCGATGAGAATAAGCAGCGTCACGAGAACCACGCGGCGGCTTTTCGACGATGGCGAAGCAATAGCCCACACCACGAGCGCATTGAAACCCACGACGAGCAGCGACAGGCCGAAAATTCCGGTGACGCTGGTGAGTTGCACGAAAGCCAGGTCGCCAGAAGCTGCGTAGCCGATCAGGTTCCACGGAAAGCCGATGATCGGCAAATGCGTGCGTGCGAATTCCAGAGCAACCCACAAAAACGGCGCCAAGACACAAGCCGTCGCGAGGCTGCGTTTGCCGGCGCGAGAAACCAATGCGGCGAATGCAATGGGAAACAGAGTTCCCGCTAGCGTCATCAGCGCCAAAATTCCCGCAGACGCCAGAGGGCTGACGTTTCCGTATTGCTGCATTACCGTGTCGATCCACGGGACACTGAGCGGATAGAACAGCGCTCCATTGATGAAACCGTAGAGCGCCGCTTCGCGTTTGCGA
>DATNDO010000027.1:0-3222 GCA_035606955.1 Candidatus Angelobacter sp. | reverse complement strand
GCTGTTCGCGTCTTTCCCGCGAGCTTCGACAAATTATGCCGCGCCACCGCGCCCTGCATGTCCGCTGCTTCGTCGTCTCCCAGATTCAGCGCGAAGAGCATCGGTTTGCGCGACACGAACATGAAACCGTTCACGATTTTCTGCTCGTCGGGCTTGAAGTCGAGTTCGCGCAGCGGCGTTTCCGATTCGAGCGCTTTGATGCAACGGTCAAGCACGTTTTTTTCGGCTTCCACGAGCGGGTCTTTCTTCTTTTTCAAATCCTTCTCGACGCGCTCAAGACGCTTCGTTGCCTGCTCCAAATCGTTCAGCATCAGCTCGATTTCAACGCTCTCGATATCGCGCAGAGCGTCGAGCGAGCCCGCCGGATGCGGCATCGAGGGATCTTCGAACAGCCTGACAACATGCATCAGCGCGTCCGCTTCGCGCAACGGGACGAGCGAAGCCGAATCCTTTGCGCGGTCTTTCTGCAGGCCGCCAATGTCCATGTATTCGACGGTCGCGTACGTGATTTTCTTTGGCTTGAATAATTCGGCGAGCTTCACGATGCGCGCATCCGGCACGCGCGCGATTCCCACGTGCATCTGCCCCGGCTGCGTCTTGGCATCCACGCGCACGCCAGTCAAAATGCGAAACAAACTCGTCTTCCCCACCTGCGGCAACCCAATAATTCCTGTTTGCATAAGCTCCCGTCGTACATCGCGGAATTGACCGGCCTGCGGAGACCGTAAGAACTACTCAGACAATCTTGCTTCTGGCTCGCCGTCGTGAAACGAGATTTCGATCCTGGAGCCGCGCCGAGTGTGTTCTCCGTCTTCGAAAACAACGTTGCCCGACCCTTGGACCGACCTATCTTTCGGAAAATATGTAAGAGTTTCGCATCTCACGGTCAGCAAATCGTATGTGTAGACAATCGGCAACCGCCTGCCATCGCGAAGAAGACCAGTGTAGGTGACCGATCCTGCTCGCTCTTCACGGCCGCCAAAAAGCACAATGGGCTGTAGACCGTTGGGAGCAATCACATCTAGACGCTGTTCCTGATAATTGTATGGATCACGGGGCGCCCTCTGCGGTCGCAAAGGGTCAGCAGGATCGACGAAAACCGGATCAGAAATAACTGCGACTAACAGCTCGAAATCAAAATTACCCTCATCCCCTTCTCGGAGAGTGAAGGCTCCCCGGCGCATTTCATAAAACCCTGAGGCTTTCACTGACACTTCATAGCTACCCGGCTCAAGCAGGGCGCGGTAGGTGCCGTACGAGTCTGTTTTAACCGTAACACTCTGTCCTTCGCGCGCGAACGCAACAGACGCACCCACAACGCCCGCACCACTTGTGTCCGTGACCGTTCCCTTTACTTCTGCCTGTTTCGGCGCAGCGGACCCGCCAAGACAAAGCAAGACGCTAGTCACGATGGCAGCCGCCAGCACCATGCGTCGAGAGCTCACTCGATACCTAACAGAAGCCTCCAAGACGAGTTTGGCGTTAGTTGACCTCATAACCGAATCGCCGAAGTTATCGAATACTGCTGACGATGCCGGGCCCATAATTACTGTCCGCGCTACGATTCACGTAATGCATTTGTCGGACTCTCGATACTAGCATAGCTGCGTGCTCTCACCTTCGTGCCACGCGCATGACGCCTGTTCGATTTTGTAGCTCACGTCCCGGCCGGCGACGTGTGCCGGACTGACGTGAGGTCTTTCGACATCCGCAAAACGCACAGGCTGAAGCCTGTCTGCGGCGGCCAGGCCTGTGCCGCACAACCCTGTGTCAGTTCGCGCGGCATTGTCGCCACTCGACCAACTGTCGTATTCTGTTTGCCCAAACATGAGCGAAACATCAGCGTGGCCGTTCGATCACAAGCTCGCCATCGAGCACCTGACTAAAAACGACCGCCGTCTGGCGCGGCTCATCTCAAAATGCGTCGAATTTCGCCTGGAAATCGAGGAGGCGCAAAGCCCCTACGAAGCGCTGCTCGAAGCCATCGCGTACCAGAGCATCTCCGGCAAAGCCGCGGCGACGATTTTCGCGCGCATCAAGGCGCTGGGCGCGAACGGGCGCTGCCCCACACCTGAGGAAATCCTGCGCGTTCGCAAACCGGCGCTGCGCAAAGCGGGACTTTCCGGCGCGAAAATTTTAGCGGCGAAAGATTTGGCGCGGAAAACCATCGAAGGCGTGGTGCCGACGCTCGAGGACACACAAAAAATGTCCGACCAGGAGCTGGTCGACCGCCTGATTTCCGTTCGCGGCATTGGCGCGTGGACCGTCGAGATGTTTTTGATTTTTCGGCTCGGCCGCCCCGACGTTCTCCCCATCCACGATTACGGCGTGCAAAAGGGATTTGCGTTAACGTACGGCAAGAAAGACATTCCCAAGCCGCGCGAACTCGCGAAATTCGGCGAGCGCTGGCGGCCTTATCGCACGGTAGCTTCGTGGTACATGTGGAGAGCCGTTCAACTCGCAGGAAAAGACGCGCGCAAAGTGACGAAGACAACAACGGCGCTGCGAAAACGCGCTGCCAAAACGAAAGCGTCGCGCCCGAAGGCAGCGCGCTGACGCAATTCGTTAGTGGCTATTTATTGGCGGGAGGCGTAACGGCAGGAGCGCTCGGAAGCGGTCGCGGAATTCTTTGCCACACGGTCAAGAGCAGCGCCACGATTCCAGCGACCAACACGCTCATCTCCAGGCGCACGGAAATCACGTGCAGATGGTCGAATTGCATGCGCAGTGGATTATTTGCGGTAGTGCTTGCGTATGAGCCCATTTGCTGGCGCAAATGATCCATCGTCGGCGTGATCCACAGCTGCGAAACGAGCGTCACGAGCAGCATCAGTTCCACCAGAATTGACGCGGGCTGCACCAATCCCTTCCACGAACGCGCCGAGGCCAACGCCACCACCAGATAAATCAGCGCCGCAATAATTCCCAGGACGTGCAGCTGCAAAATCAGTATGGCAACGATATTTCCGGCGTCATCGGTGCTTTTCAGCGTGGTGAACAGCACCCCGGCAACCATACCGAAGAAAATCATGCTGCCGACCCAGGTGCCTAACGTGAAAACCTTCAGGAAACGCCAGAGCTTGCTCATCGTCTTTTCCGCTAAAATGGAGTTTCGTTCTCGGGCGTGATAATACGCTCCGCGCGAAGCAATCTCAAAGCATTTTGGATTTGCAGCGGAATTTGAAATGGTGGGCGATCAAGGACTTGAACCTTGGACCTCTC
>DATNDO010000010.1:0-4628 GCA_035606955.1 Candidatus Angelobacter sp. | reverse complement strand
AAAGCCCAATCGTAGCTGTCCCGGAATTCATCGATCGACGATTCTCCCGGCTGCCACGCGCACGCCGCTCCAAAAACGAATCCCGGCCAATCCATTCCGCCGAGCGCCTCGCCCCAGTCCTTCCACTCTGTGTTCAACATTCCCAGCGCGCCGAATTTCTGTCCATCGCGCGTCAAATTGCGAATATTCAAGTACGCGCCGTTGAAATCCGGATAGACGTGCCGCCAGTTGGTGATTCCCGGCGAAACAAAAATCTGCAACCCCGCGTTGCGAAACGGCGCGAGCCGCTCCTCGTACGAATCCTTATTGCCATAGGTCCATATCACCGCGATCAAATCCTTCGGCAGAGTCGGCAGCAATTCCGGAAACTTTTCCGCAATGTCCGCCCAGAACATCGTCTGCTTGTGATACGGCTTCAACATCTCATCCAATTTCGCGATGTGGTCCAAGTAGACTTGCCCCAGCCCCTTCTCCGCGACCAGATCCTTCGTTTGCCCGCGCCCTAGCTCAAACGTTTCATCCGCGCCAATGTGAAAAAACGGCCCTTTGAAAATCGGAGCCATCGCCGCAATCATTTTCCCGAGCAGGTCGTAACTCCCCGGCTGCGTCGGCGTCAGCACCGACCCGTGCGGCACTTCCGCAAGCTGGCTGTAAACGTCGTAACGCAGCACATTGTGGAGATGCCCGTAGGTTTCCAGTTCCGGCACAACTGTCACGTAATATTTTTGCGCGTAGCTCACCAGCTCGCGAATCTCATCCGGCGTCAGCGCATCGGGCGGCGCAAAAATCCCGTTCCCCGGCACCGTGAACACATCCTCCATGTACAGCGCGTACATATTCAGCTTGAATCCCGCCAGCACGCGAATCTGATTCTCCATGAATTTCAGCGTCGGTATCGGCCCCCTGCTGATATCAATGCTCACTCCGCGCCACTTCATCGCCGGCCAATCCCGAATCGCAACCGCCGGACTCTCCAGCTCACCAACCTTATTTCCGGTTGTCATTCCGAGCGGTCCCGACGGTCCTCGTCGGGACTCCGAGGGATCTGCTTTCGCTGTTTCGTCTGTCCCGCCCCCAGACGCGCCGCTGTTCCGCGCGTCCTTCACACTTTTCTTTTGCGCTTCGGCCAAACTCCCTCGCAGCGCAACGTTGACGAAGCGCGCGCCGCCCCCGGCCCCGCCATCGTCCGCGTCTGTCATTCCGAGGAGCAATCGCGACGAGGAATCTGCTTTCGTTGTTTCCCTTGCGCCGCCCGCAGCCCCGCCGTTGTTTCTATTTTCACTCACGCTCTCGGTTTCGCTTGTCATTCCGAGGCCGGTCGCCGAGGTTGCGAACGGTGCCGAGGAACCTGCTTTTTCGTTCACGCTACTTACGTCCGCCGGACGCAGCAGTTGCCGCAGCGTTTGCACTCCATTGAACGCGCCCTCCGCGCTCGCCCCGCCCACCAATATCCGATGAGCATCCGCCGAAATCTCATAACCCTGCTCGTCAAATCCCTTTTGCATCGACAATCCCTGCTTTTCCAGCGCGCCTCGCAACTTGCTCTCTTTCGTCGCATCGCCAATATAAATAAAGTCCGCGCCTCCCGGCATTTCGCGCGCATCCGAAATCTTCAGCTTCCACCCTGTCCACTGCTCAATCTCGTTTTCGAGCATCTGCGCGCCCTCAAACTCTCTGCCCCCGACCGCGCTGCTCACCACAATCCGCGTCCGCTGCGTCACCCTGAACGCCGCGCCGCTGCTCTCTTTTATTTCCCGCGGCCGCGGAAGCAAATGCAAATCCGCGCCCGCGATTGCCAGCGTTTGCCCTTGCATCTGCGCGACTCCACCCGTCTGCGCCACACTTTGCGCTTGCGCCCCTTGCGCCAGCGCTACGCTTTCAGTGGCACAGACCTGCCCGCTGTGGCAGGCTTCAGCCTGTGTGCCTTGCATTGCCTTCATTTGGCACATTCGTTCATTTGCCCCGTTCGCGCGCTTGTGCGCACTCGCATCCGCCCCGCCCGCGCTCGACCCACCACAAATCGCGCAAAGCAAAATTCCCACGCCGCAAATCCCCGCCCAATGCCGTCTCATAATTTCTCCTTGCACGAAACTGCGTAGTATACCGTTCTACTATCCGCGCAAAACCCCTTCTTTGACGCTTCGGCGCTTTCTCTTGCTCTATAGGAGCGCTCTTGCTTCGCTCTGCATTCCTCTGCGCCTCTGCGGTGAACACATCGCTTTTCGATTTGCGCTTGCCCTCGGAGAGACAATCACGCTGCCGAACGAAGGGCCACTTCGCGCTTTCTTTCTGCTATCATTCCGCGCCGTAACATCGGTAACCAGGAGAAATTCAAATGAGTAAGCTGCTTTCGCGGATTCTTTGTACATTGTGCGCTTCCATTCTGCCGCTCGCGACAATCACCGCGCAAACCCGATCCACTTCCCTGGAAACACAATCCACATCTGTGCCTTCTTCCGTCCCCTCCATTCAGCAGGCGCTCGAAATGAAAAGCGCTTCCGATCCGCAAATCTCTCCTGACGGCCGCTACGTCGCATATCTCGTCACGCACACGGACTGGGACGAAAACGCATTCGTTCGCCAGATATGGATCAGCGTGGTCGCCACGGGAGAAAGTTATCAGCTCACGGAGGGAAACAAATCGAGCACGGATCCACGTTGGTCGCCCGATGGAAAATGGCTCGCGTTTCTTTCCGATCGCGCGTCGTCAATTCCCGACGCCAAAAAAGACATGACGCAGCTGTATTTAATTTCGCCCAGCGGCGGCGAAGCGCGCCAAATCACCAACGTCGAAACCGGAGTGCGCAATTTCGAATGGTCGCCCGACGGAAAGCGCATCGCCTTTTCCGCGCCTGATCCCGAGTCGGCGGAACACAAAGCGCGCAAGAAAAAGTATGGCGACTTCCAAATCGTCGACAGTGATTACACCATGACGCATCTCTGGCTCCTCGACGTTCCCGCTGCGGACGATTCCGCGCTGCCGAAACCTGCGCGCCTTACCTCCGGCGACGATTTCACCGTGGACAGTTTTCGCTGGTCACCCGATGGCTCGCGAATCGCATTCGACGCCACCAAGGATCCCGCGCTTGCCGACGGCGGCACTCGCGACATTTATTTTCTGAATGTCGCCGACAAATCGCTGAAGAAACTCGGCACGCCGGGGCCGAACGAAAATCCCGTGTGGTCGCCCGACGGAACGCAAATCGCGTACAACAGCTCGAACGGCGACCAGTACTTTTTCTTCGGCAATTCCGCGATTGACGTCGTCGCGGCGGGAGGCGGCACTCCGAAAATCCTCACTTCGAAATTTGACGAAGACGCGCGCGTGCTCGAATGGTCGCCGCAAGGAATTTATTTCGAGGCCGAGCAGCGCACCTACAATCATCTGTTCCGCCTGGATCCGCAAACACAAGCCATCACGCGCGTCACCAGTCCCGACAAAATCGCCGCGTCCGCTTTTTCATTCACGCACGACTACGCAACGATTGCCTGCATGAAAGCGGCCGACAACGAATTCTCCGAAGTCTACGTTTCTCCCGTGGATTCTTTCGCGCCGAAAAAACTCACCGACATCTCCGCGCAGTACGCGAATTTTCAGTTGGGCACTCGCGAAGTGATCGAATGGAAATCCGGCGACGGCACGCCCGTCGAAGGAATCCTGATGAAGCCCGCGAATTTCGATCCCTCGAAAAAATATCCGTTGCTGGTCGAAATTCACGGAGGCCCCACGGGCACCAGCCGCGCCACGCGTTCGCCTGACCGTTACTATCCCATCGAACTTTTCGCTGCGCGCGGCGCCGTGATTCTCGAACCGAACTATCGCGGCTCGGCGGGCTACGGCGCGAAATTCCGCGCGCTCAACGTCCGCAATCTCGGCGTGGGCGATTACGCCGACGTGATTTCCGGCGTCGATTATCTGATCTCGCAAGGCTTCGTTGACCCGCAGCGCGTCGGCTCCATGGGCTGGAGCGAGGGCGGCTACATTTCCGCGTTCATCACCACATTCAGCGACCGCTTCCGCGCTGTCTCCGTGGGCGCGGGAATTTCCGACTGGATGACTTACTACGTCAACACGGACATCACGCCTTTCACGCGCCAGTATTTGCACGCCACTCCGTGGAGCGACCCGGAAATTTACCGCAAGACCTCGCCCATCACTTACATCAACCATGCGCATACGCCCACGCTGATTCAACAGGGCAGCAAAGACGCGCGCGTTCCCGTCCCCGATTCTTTCGAGCTTTATCGCGGACTCAAAGACCGCGGCGTCCCCGTGAAACTCGTTTTCTACGAAGGCTTCGGCCATCCCATCACCAAGCCCAAGGAGCAGCGCGCCGTAACCCAGGAAAACTGGAACTGGTTCGCCCACTACATCTGGGGCGACCCGTTGCCCCCCGACTTGAAATAGCGCCAGTACAAAAATCTTGTCATCCCGAACCCGGTCGCCAGCCGTTGGCGAACGGTGTGAGGGATCTGCTTTTCGTCTCTCGTAGGGTCGGCGTTCACCCCGCCCGTTTGCGGGTGCCCCATGCTCGTTTTGTGAGCGTGGGGGGTTGCCTTCGTAGGGGCGCTGCTTGCTGCGCCCGCGCCTGGCGCAGCCGGGCGTTCCGTTTTGGAGTGCGGGCAGG
>DATNDO010000255.1:0-6480 GCA_035606955.1 Candidatus Angelobacter sp. | reverse complement strand
AAGGAATTCCTCTTCGGCCAGACGCACAATGACCGTGCGCTGCTGCAACTGGTCGACGACGCCATGGCTCGCATTCGTGCGGGCACTTTTGGAATGTGCACTCAATGCCAGACAGAGCTTCAGCAGAAGCGTCTGGAAGCTGTGCCGTGGACGCGCTACTGCCTCGTCTGTCAGGAAAAGCAGGAACAAGGCCTGCTGTAACCGCCGCGTTTTCGTTTGATTCCGAGATTCAAATACGATCCCTGCTCGTTGGCGTGAGCATTAGCTCTGCGCCAACGAATTGCGAGCAGTCTCAGTATCGGACTTTCTTCCTCCTTTCCACAAACTTCGAAATAGTATAGGTTTTAGCAGTTAAGTTCCGGTAAATAGGCGTTGTGATTTTCTGCGAAACGCTCGAAGCGCTTACGTCGGTGCTGTTCCCGGCGCCATGCCTAATTTGTGACCGCGTGCTGACGAACGCCAGCCTGCTCCCCATTTGCAACAGCTGTCTCGCCTCGCTTGCGCCATTCCAGGGACCCTGCTGCGCCACATGCGGACGCCCGTTTCTGTCGGAAATTGCGGCCGACGCAGCCGTGCCCTTGTGTTTCGCGTGCCGGCGCAACACTTACGGTTTTGACAGCGCGCGAAGCTACGGCGAATACAACGACCAAATGTCGCGTGCAATCGGGTTGCTGAAATACGAGAAATTGACGCGGCTGGGCGGCTGGTTCGCCGCCCGGCTGGAGGAAAAAGTTCGCGTCGAGCCGGAATTGTTCGCGGCGGATGTCGCGGTTCCCGTTCCGCTCCATCCCGCGCGGCAGCGCGAGCGCGGATACAATCAGGCAGAACTGATCGCGCGTCCGCTGGCCCGAAAACTGAAATTGCCCCTCGGTGCGTACCTGCTGGTAAGGACGAAACCGCGTCCGCCGCGACTGCTGCTCTCCCGACGCGAGCGCTGGCAGACAGTGCGTGGCGCTTACGAAATTCGAAAAGGCACGCGAGTTGACAACCTCCGCGTCTTGCTGATAGATGATGTATTTACGACTGGCGCGACTCTTGACGCGTGCGCGCGGGCTTTGAAGCAGGCGGGCGCGAAAAGCGTGGTGGGAATTACCGTCGCGAGGGTGCTCTCGCGCGGCAGTGCCTTCTCCGGCAGGCGCGCCGAATTAAACAAGAACCAGACGCCCGTCAGGAGCATCTAAAGTACCGGAAGCGAGAGACAGTTCGAACTGAAAATGGACTACCGCTCCAAATCGAAGAATGTGCTCCGGCCTCGGCCGAAGATTTCGATCTCGGCGAGCCACGCAGCGGCCGCGTTGACTAATAGAGACGCAACACCGCGGCGACCGGCGGTAATGCAAGCCCCTGTGCTTGTCCTTAATGCGACGTTCGAGCCCATCAACGTAACTGCGGTGCGGCGCGCGCTGGTACTGATGCTCAAGGGCGTTGCCCAAGCCGAGGAAACGCAAACCACTGAAGTTCATTCGACCAGCAAGTCCGTTTCCGTGCCTTCCGTGATTCGGCTTCTAAGCTACCGCCACATTCCGCAGCAGAGCCGCGCGCTTTCGCGCAAGAACATTCTTCTGCGCGACCGCAACACGTGCCAGTTTTGCGGCCAGATGCTGTCGGCCTCCGACTTGACTCTGGATCACGTCATGCCTCGTTCACGAGGAGGGCGCTCGTCCTGGGAAAATTTGGTGGCCTGCTGCTACCAGTGCAACAACCGCAAGGGCGACCGCACCCCGGAGGAAGCCGGATTGACTCTGGCGCGCCGGCCGCGTCCGTTCACTTTGCACACTTCCCGACAACTCATGCGCCTCATCGGTCATAAAGACGAGAAGTGGCGTAAATACCTTTTCTATTAATAATTTCGTTTGATACCACGTCAGGACCTACAGGTTTCTCTCGACAACCCGTGTACGGACTTCTCCTCTTTTGAGCAACCTTTCGAAAATATCAGCATCTATTCAAGTAATTCACTTCTAGGACACACCCCGGGAAGTGGCTTAGGGCAACCTAAGGCGCTTCCCTAATTTTTTGCGCTCACACCTTCAAAAAAAGCTATTGCCTGAAAACAACGCGGATACCGCGACGCCAATTTTCACTCAGACCGACGCGACTCGCTTGCAAATCAGGCACAAGGTAACGCGCGAGGACTTCATTGGCGGGATGAAAGCGCAGACTCGGGGCAACCAGCCACACAAGGGGCGGATCGGGCTGAAACTCGACTCCGGGGAAATAGCCGTAACTTCGAAAATCCCCTTCGACGAGATGGCGGCGAACGCGCAGCCAATAATCGACAGCTTGCAACGGCAGATGCAGATCTTCCGACGCCTTCAGCTCGATGACGACCAGGCGTCCTTGACGCGTCACGCCTAGCAAATCAATCACGCCGCGCTCGCCCGCTGCAAGCGCCGGGACTTGCGAATAAAAATACCGCGGATCGAGACGCGCATCGAGCCTCGTAGGATCAGCACGAATCGCCGATTCCAGCCAGCGCTCGGGCGCTCCGCGATAGAGCGGATCGTGCGTGTCACTGGCGAGCGAACTGCGCTTTGACGAAAGCTCACGCAGGAGAGCTTTCAACTGTTTCAAATCACCGCCCGGGAGAAGACGGCGATCGTCGCCTAAGCCGAAGTGGATGCGGCCGTCAATCCAGCGGGCAAATTCAAGGCCGCGAAAGCGGAAAGAAACCTCGCGAGTCGCCGGCGGGACGGATGTTTCAATCGCTTCAGGCTCGTCTGGGAGCAACGAACGAATGTGATCGATCGCGTCCCGCGCGGCGGCGAGCGTAAGTTCGATTTCCTTGCGCGGCGTCAGCCAGCTTTCCACGTTGCCGTGGCCGGATGCTTCCTTCAACCGGACGCGCCAGTCCCGCTCGCTGAATTCGTAGACCTCCAACCCCACGCCGGGGCGCAGGGCGTGAGCACGCTCCAACGTCACGCGGCACTGCCCTTCGGGCAAAAATAATCGCAAGCCTTCGATGGCGCGGCGTTCGGCCCGCTGACGCGTCCAATCCAGCCACAACAGCCCGAAACTCAAAATTCCTTCGAATGCCGCCGCGCTTTCGGCGGGTCCCGCGCCCATCACTGCCCAGGAAGACCGGCCCTCCGTCATCACTCCCCGTGTGTAGAGCGCGGAGAACGAGCGTTTCAGATCGGCGGCTGTCGTCAGCGATTCAACTCGCGCGTCGGGAAATTGCTCGGCGAGCATGCGGGCGAAGCGTTCACGGAATTGCTCGCGTCCAATGCGCGCCGCGGGACGCCGAGTCATCGTGCTCAGAAATTCCAGGCGGCCGGGCTTGGCGCGGCCGAAACGCTGGACCTCGAGTTGAATGCGGGCCGGCTCGCACGCGGAAATGCGCGTGATTGTGCGGACCAGGTTGCTTTCCGAAGACCAGAGATGGATCAGCGCCTGTTTGCCCTTGCGGCGGACTTCGCTGCGGAAACCGTCGAGACCCGCAAGCCATTCGCCGTCTTCGTGAACCTCGACGGCGCCGGAAGCGGCGAGTTGCTCAATGGCTTGCTCGAGATTGCTCCACTCATCCATGGAAGAGGCCGAAAAAACTCACATCGCGCAAGCGCAATGATTATTGACGATTATTCGAGAGCGAGGCCGCTCAGATGGATCGCCGGAAACTTGTGATCCCAGCCATCTGGCAGCGTTTCAAATCCAATCTGGAAATCGCGCGTCTCGCCGCTTTCCAGCGGCCGCGTGCCGTTGCCGACGATCCGCCGTGTTTCGTGCAGCACGACTTTGTGCGCGGGGTCGTAGAACTCAATCGTGACGTCGGCGGCGCGAATCGTCCTCGTGCCTTTATTCGAGATGTCGCCATTCAAGTAAGTCACTTTCTGGTGCAACATGTTCTCGAAGGCCGACATTTCGAGGTTCTCGAAATCAACGTTCGCGACATACGCCTGTTCCGCGGCGCCAAATGCGAGCGGCTGCTCCGCCACTGGTTTCGACTGGCTTGAGAAACGCATGGCGAAATAGAAACCGCCAAAGATCAGCAGAACGACGACAAGTCCCACTGCGAAAGAAACGCCAAGCCGGCTCTTGTCTTCCTGTTCCAACGCGTCTCCTCCGTTAAGCGACCGCGTCTGCGGCAAAAAATCGTTCTAGCGGCCGAACGAAAGCCTCAAAATCAGCTGCTCGGGCAGCCCCGCCTTCTCCATCCGCTGCTGCACGGATTCAACTTCATAGGGCACGCGCCAGAACTCGACTTCGCGGCGCTCTATATCCGCGATCGCGAACCCAGCACGCGGATCGCCGTCGCGAGGCTGCCCGACCGAGCCGGGATTCAACAGATAGCTCGTCCCTTTTTTCAACTCCAGTTTCGCAAATGCCTCGCCATCGGCCGGCTTGAAACGCAGCGCGTGAATTGCATTGTCTTCCGCGAGCGAAAATCCGCCCTGCAAATGCGTGTGGCCGAAAAAAGTGAGCGGCGAGGGAGCTTCGAGCAAAGAATCGAGCGCCTGAGCTGGCGCAACAACATATTCATCTTCATCACGCAGCGCGCCATGAACCAGCGAAAAGCCATCGATCGAAACAGGCCCCACCGGAAGTTTTTCGATGTACTCGCGATTCTCCGGGCGAAGCTGCTCGCGTGTCCACAGGACGGCGGCGCGTGCGATGGGATTGAAGTCATCGGCGCTAGTGAGGCCGCACGCGACCTTGTCGTGATTGCCGCGAATCGTCACCGTAGCGAGTTCGCGTATGCGGTCAACTACTTCATTGGGATCAGGACCGTAACCCACGATATCGCCAAGGCACACGGCTTTGTCCCATTTTCCTGTCGACGCGGCCAATGAGGCTTCGAGCGCCGTCAGATTTGCGTGAATATCGCTGAGAATCAGAAAACGCATCCGCTCGCGCGCTCCCGAATGACGCAGGGATTATAGACGATGCCCTTGCACGTTGCACCAGCCGGATCATCGCCGACTGGATTCCGGCTGCCCCGCTATCGAATCCACATGCAGTCGCCATAACTATAGAAGCGATACTCTGCCTCGACGGCGTGACGGTAGGCTCGCAGTGTATTTTCACGGCCTGCAAATCCAGCAACCAACGCGAGCAGACTCGAGCGCGGCAAATGAAAGTTTGTGAGCAATTGATCCACGACGCGAAATGGCTTGCCGGGAAATAAGAAAATCTCTGCTTCGGCGCGGCCTGCGGCAATGACCGACTTTCCGCCTACGTCCATGTCAGTGTCGGCGCCCTGTTTCATGCCATGTGTGGTCGCAACTTTTTCTGCGGCGTCTTCGAGCGCGCGAACCACTGTTGTGCCCACGGCGAGGACAGGTCTGCGTTCGGCATGAGCCCGCGTGATGGCTTCCGCCGTGTTGGCCGGAATTTCGTACGACTCGGTATGGATGTGATGGTCCTCGAGACGCTCCGTGCGCACGGGCTCAAACGTGCCCAGGCCCACGTCGAGCGTGATTTCCGCAACTTCCAACCCGCGCTGCCGCACACGCGCAAGAATCTCCGGCGTGAAGTGCAAACCTGCCGTCGGAGCGGCAACAGCCGCGCCGCGCCGCGCAAAAACAGTCTGATAACGCTCGCGATCGATTGCCGAGTCGCCACGCTTGATATACGGAGGAAGCGGAATATGTCCCAGCCGTTCGATCGTCTCGTTCAGAGTATTCCTATTCGGGCCTGCGAATTTCAAACGCCGCAATCCGAAGCCGGCCCGGCTGACAACTTCGGCTTGCAGTTCACCGTCGCCGAAAACAATCGTCTCGCCGACCGGGATTTTCCGGCCGGGACGCACGAGCGCTTCCCACTCATTCCCTCCGCAAGCCCGCAGCAGCAGAACCTCCACCGCAGCGCTTAAGTGCTCCTCGCGAATTGGGCTGTTCTTCCCAATGGGCTGCGCGCGCACCCCCTTGCGATGCCCCCAGAGACGCGCAGGAAGAACGCGGGCATTGTTAATGACGATAAGCTCATCGCCCCGGAGAATGTCGGGGAACTCGCGGAACTGCCGGTCCTCCCAAGCGCCGGAACGCCGGTCGAGCAACAGCATTCGCGAAGCGTCGCGTTCCTCAAGCGGCCATTGCGCGATGCGCTCCGGCGGCAAATCGTAATCCAAATCGCTCAGATTCAATTCGCTCGCTTCTCCCGTGCCGCGCAGCCAACAAGAGTATTCGCAAGATATTGGCGTGCCGCGACAAATTATGCTATGACAGCAATCAAGTTCAACCGGTCGCACCGGACTTCCATCTGCAAATTGCATCCGTAAACGGCCGCGCGAATCCATTGTAGCGAAGAACTCATTCGAAACTCAGCGGTGAGGAAGGCGATGGCCGAAGGCCAGGTCTGCATCAGCCAGCGAGGCGCCGAACGCCTGCGCTCTGGCCATTTATGGGTCTACCGCAGCGACGTTCGCAGCGCGGAGGCCGAGAGCGGCGACATTGTTCGCGTCAAAGATGAACGCGGCAATTTTGCAGGACGCGCCTTCTTCAGCAGCCGCTCGCAAATCACGGTTCGCTTGCTGACGCGCGA
>DATNDO010000180.1:0-10029 GCA_035606955.1 Candidatus Angelobacter sp. | reverse complement strand
CCAATCACGCGTTTCGCCACCGACGGCAGCGCCTGCTTCGCGCGCCCCGCAACCAACGTCACAATTGCCCGCTGATGCGCCGCATCTCCCGCGCCTACTTGGAACGCTTCTCGCAATTGCTTCCCGAGTTGTCGGTTCGCGCGCAACGCCGCATCCAGCTCCCTGTAAACTTCACCGATGATGCGGTTCCGCGTTCCCGCCGGTACGCTATCTGGCAGCAGTTGCTCTACCTGCGCCTGGATCGTTCCCAATATTTGCTCGACCGCCGCCGCATTCGTGTCGTGAAAGAACGCAATTTGCGCCGCGCGTCGCGGATCGCTTGTTGACGCAGCCGCCGACGGCGCTGCCGCCGCCTGCGCAACGCTCTGTTGCGCTTCGCGTGCTCCTTGTGCACCGCTGACTGGGGCCCGGGCGCCGCTTTGTTGGCTACTCTGTTGCCCAGTTTGTCCGCTAACTTGAACTGCGTCACTCGGCGTACTGCCCGTATCGCTCGCCTGCAACGGGAATAACTCAAGCTGCTGGGGTGTTGCCCGACCCACCGAATCTCCCGCGCCAGCGGCACTCTCTGCGTTCGCCGCAACTCCTGGAGCCTGTTGCGCGTTCATTTTCGCCGCGTGCGCCTGCACCGCTTTCGCAAGATTCTGAAACGCTTCCGGAGACAATTCGTGTATTCGCGCCGCCAGCGCTGCATGATCGCTCGGCTGTTTCGAAAAAAACATTCCATCCAACTCGTCCAGCTGATTCTTCGCATCCTGCGCCGCCCCGGGTGAAGCGAAAACCGCGCGATACGCCTGCGCATCAGCCAACGCTTGCCGCAGTTGCGGGTCGGACTCTGCCAGTTTCGCGGCTTCTGGACTCATCCCGTCCTCCGCGCTCGAAACTCCCGCCGCTTCATCATCCGAATCCCCTGACGCCGCACTTCCACTCTGCGCCGCTGGATCGCCAGACGTGCCCCACCCGTGGGCGTCGGCGCTATCCATGTCCGCACCGTCGCCGCTCGTCGTCGACGTCGTCGGTCGCGATACTGCCGTAACCAATCCCAAAATCTCGTCGTCCGAAAGCTGCCCGTGCGATTTCTTCTGCGACGCCCCTGGTGCGCCTCCGCCTCCATTCAGCGAAGTCGAAGTTGACCTCGATCCCGCGCCGCGTGCTGGCATTTTCGTAGTGCTCACTGCCATAGATGTTCTCCTCTCAGTAGATAGTCTTGCCTGCCGAAGCAGCTCGCTCAGTGGTAACAGGTCGCCTGCTCCGTCTTCCCAACCCGTTCGTGTCACCTAGTGGCCGATGCGTCACAATTCAGCTTCCGTACTATTGGACACGGTGCTAACCTCGATGCAACATAGAGCAGGTTGCACGGGGGCAGCAGCGCCTGCCGCGCCACAAGCAGAGCCGCCTCGATCGCAGGCGACGGGGACTGCGGCTGACTTTTTCTCTTGCCGCGTTCCGGGGGCATCGCAATGAACGCTCACTACTCCAAGGATTACGCGCCTTCACCCTCTGAAACTGAACAAGCCTCAGATCGTCGTCGCCGCCGCCGCGTCAAAGTCTCAGCTCAGATCCGTGTTCGTGCCACAGATCCAAAATCGGATGCCTTCACCGACATCGCCACTTCCGTTGACGTTTCCCGCGACGGCATTTTGTTCGCCACCGACCGCCGCGATTTTTGGAAGGGTATGGCCCTCGGTGTCACGTTTCCCTTCTCCTCCGCGCCCAACGCGCTCAATGCGGAAGAGCCTGCCGAAGTGGTTCGCACTTTTGAGCTTCCCGACAACAAGCTCGGCGTCGCCATCCAGTTCCGCCGCATTCATCACCGCGCTGCCGCGGCAACCGCCGCCACAGGTCCGGGAGCCAAGGAGAAATCCGCTGTCAATGGCGCTTCTTCATCGGAAAAAGGAGCGCCCATCCAGTCCACGCAGACGCGTCCCGTTGTTCTTGTCGTCGAATCGGATGAACGCGGCCAGGAGCAGTTGAAGAATCTTCTAACGCCAGAAGGTTACGACGTCTTCGTTGTTTCCACGGGAGCTGCGGCGCTCGATATCCTGCGCACCACCGTTCCCGCATGCTTCATCGCCGAAGTCGAAGCGGGAGATACATCCGGATACGATCTTTGCCTCATCATCAAGAACAGCGAACGCCTCTCCCGCGTTCCCGTTGTCCTTGTCACGCGTAATGCCCAGCCCGCCGACTACGCTGCCAGTCACAATTTCGGCGCCGTCGTTTGCATGGCCAAGCCTTTCAAGCCCGAGCGCATGCTGCAGGTCGTTCGCCTCCTCGCCCCTATCGCCAGGCAGGATTCCTCCGCCTACGGCTCGTCTCGCAACGAATCCTCCACCCTCGAACGCCATCTGTAATAGCCAAGCTGAGAGAAGTTCCCCGGCACGAAAGGAGACGACGCCGAGCGAGGCTTCGTACACGACCGGAGTCTCCTCAGCGAATGATAACGATCTTAACCTTCACAGCCTTCTGAGTTTTGCCGTCCTCCAACGTTTTCAGGAAAGGTCCGAACGTCTTGAGCGGCTGAGCACCGACGGCCCAGATTGGCTGCGGCTGGCCGAAGTCTAGGAAATAATGCGTGGCGCCGCCAGTCGGGTCCGCGCCTGTTGCTGATTCATCAGCAGCTCGTTGAGAATCTTTATAGTCCGCTGCGACGTCGCTTGCCGACACAACCGATCTGGTCATAGCCCTGCGCTTTTTCTGTCGCTCTTTCGATTCGCGGAGGTTCTCCGCACTCGGTCGAAGATCGACCGAAAAATGGGTTCGTGTCCACGTTTGTTTGGCACGCAGAAGCTCTCCGTCACCCATGTACGCGGTCAAATAACTCGGGCCAGTCGGACGAAATCGATCTGTGGGTTTGCCATAAAGGAATGCGGTGCCACTCCCTCCGATCCAAAACATTCGCAGCACTTCCCCGTAAGGCATCAGTTTATAAATGGCCCATGCGAGACCTTGCTCGTTGAAGTCTGGCTGAACGTATAGTTCCAATCGGCACGCGCCTTTTCCAGTAGGTACTCCGGCGTCATAGTCATCGACCTGCAGATTGTCGGCGTAAATTTCATCCTGAATTGCTTGCACAAGAGCCTTAATCTGGGCGCTGTCAACCGGCGCGGCCGGGGCGGAAATGTGAGGCTGTTTTGCTGAATCAGGCTGAAGAGGCAGCACACAAAGGCCGATCATGGCTATGGCAAGCCAGCTCTTCATTATCTCATCCTTTAGTGTCTTAGATGGTAAACACGAATATGTATCCTATCATTGTTCTTGGGATTATGTGCGCCACCTCCACCAGAGGCGTTCACAAAGGGACCAAACACGGCAACCGGCTTTTTGCCGGCAGTCCATGGTGGAGGATCCTGGCCGTAGTCTAAATAGTAGTTTCTCGCCCCTTTGGTGGGATCTGGAGTCGACGCTGCCTTTCGCGCTGCACTCAGGGAATCACGATACGCCTCCATTGCAGGACCGTACGCGTGGATCGCGTGCGCCTCTCCTGATCGCAATGTGTGGGGCGCGACGATACCAATCTTCCCTGTTGCTTCGCGATTGCCCAGCACGTGGGCCATGTAGAAACGTGCGCTGTGCAAGTCCTGTGCGCTTCCAGGGCCGTGCTCGGTTGTGGGGCGAAGGCCGGATGTTTCGTTATAGACGCGGTTGCCGTTTTGCTCAAAAGTATCAGCCTTCGCGGCGTGCGCCTTTTTACGCGGGGGATGCTGCCTTGTCCTCGCGTGACTTTGAACGCTGTCCAGCTGAAACTCAGGCTGGTCGGTTTCGCCGTTTGTCCCGTATGTCATGATTGAATCGGCGAGTTCCGGTCCGTCATAAGCACCAGTCCCGAGCATTTCGTCGTTAAATTCATCGCCAGATTCGCCTTTGCGCGTGCGTTCGACAGCTTCGCCGTAAGACGGATTCGCATAATAGCGTCCGTTGATGAAAGGCATCTTGAATTCTCCGAGTGTTGTAACGGTTTTACTTGGCCAATCGTCGCTGCGCGGTGGCTTGCCCGCCGGCAGATTGAGCGGCCTGCGTCGCTTCTAGCTGCTGCTTGCGCAGAAATTGTTCGTGCATTTGCGCGTGCGCGCGAACATTCGCATAACCCGCGGGCGCTTCGATCTTCGCAACTTGCCCCGCATCCGACGAAAACCACCGCTTGCACGCATCGAGTTCGACGGCGTGATCGTCCGCAAATTCGTCCGGCACAATGCTCGGCAGCACTTGTTCCGCGCCCGTTCCTGAATCCACGTGCACCACCGGCTGTTCCTGCAACAACTGTGCAATCTCGCGATACTGCTTCGTTCGCGACTCCTCGTCGGGAATCACCAGCTCGTCCAATCCAATCAGCCGTTTCAGCAATCCCAAATTCGACGGATCGCCAAGCACAGCCTGCAATCGCGGGTCCGGATTCGCCATCAATTGCATCAGCACCGTGCGCTGGTCCGCCCACTGCGTCGGATACTGTTCGTCCGTCTCCGGATACGAAAACAGTTCCCCTTTCAGGTCCACCAGCCGAATCCATTTCGATTCAAACGCCGCGCCAGGCCCCAGCAGCGTCACTTCCACATCGCCCGGCCTGTTCTTGCGGAAACAATCCACCGCCGCCAGCATCAAGTCCGCGTGAAAAAACTTCATTCGCCGCCAGACCAATCCAATGCGTCCCATCGCCTGATCGCGCGCCATCGCGTAACCCGACGCCGTGCTTGTATTCGTCATGGCCCCGCCAAAAAGCGCGGGAAACGCCCCAGTCAAAAACTGCGCCACTGGCCCCATCAAGTCCGCGGCGTGTCCCGCAAGGTCTGGAGGCACGCGCGCCGCTTGTGGCTGAAAAAATCCCGCAGCCAGTGACTGCCCCGGTTTCGCTTTCGCCGGATAGTGCGCGCCCGGCTCCGCGGTCTGCGATTGCAACGCGTCAAAATCGAGCACCTCGCTGTCCGCGTAAATCGGCGGTATGCCGTACTCGTACGTCTCGATCTGCAAATTTGAAAGCGTGTTGAAGCGTTCCTGTACGCTGATCAGCGCGTCTCCCAGCGCCGGACGCCCGCTCGAACCGTCGCCCGGCATCGCGTGCATCACGCGCCAGTGGTCATCCATGTTTTCGTTGCGCGATTCGCAATAAACCTCCCCTGCAAACGCGGCGTAGCAGCCGTCCGGAAAAATCGCCAGCAATTCATCGCGCAGCGCTTCGTCGTCAAGCTGGTAAAAAGCCCACGGCCGCAGCCACGTGCGTTGAAACGTAATCAGATTCGGATTGAAGTCGCCGCCGGCCGTCACGAGACCGCCCTGCGATTGCTCCAGCCGCGCCAACCGTTCGTACTGCGCCGAATCTCCCGACGCCACTGGCGCCCCGATCTTTTTTGCCGCGTGAGGATACGCCGCGCGCAAACGCGCCTGATGCACCTCCATATTCCATTGCAAAAACGGATATTCGTGAATTTCGTTCGCCCACGGAGGCGTTTTCAGTTCCAGCGCCCCGACAATCGTCAACACTTCCTGCCCTTTCGCCACGCGCGTCGTTCGCACTCCCGCCGGCACCGTAATCACTTCCTCCGGCACGTAGTTCTCTTCCGTCAGCAGCGCTCCGCAGACCGAACAGGATATTCCATCTGCAATAGCGGCCACCTGTGGGGTCCCGTAGGGGCGGGGCTTGCCCCGCCCGGGCGACCCAAGGGTCGCCCCTACGGATTCGTTGGACGCGTCTGCACAATTAGCGGACGTTTCCGTCCCGCACTCCCCGCAAATCCATCCCCCGCCAATCTTCACTTGGCGCTCATCCAGTTCCGTCTCCGGATGAAAGCCAAATCGCTGCCCGTCTACCACGTAGCGCACATACGCGCCCACCTTCCCGCCGGTCCACAGGTGAAACGCTTCCTCGACAATCAAATTCCCGATGCGATTGTTGCGCTCAATCAGTTTCGACACTTCGCTCGCCGATTTCGCCGACGAAACATCCGCCTCGCTTTCCGCCGACTGCGGAAAAAATCGCACGCGCGGAATGTCCTGGCTCAAAACCGAAATAATCGACAAGCCGAACGCCTGATAAATATTCGTGACAAACTCGTAGCGCGGCATATCTTCGAGCGAACTCTCATCCGTCGCCTTCTGCTCGAACGGCAAATGCCAGTTCTGGTCGCGCTCGCTCCACCACAAATATTGCAACCCGCGCCAGAATTGGTGTGCTTGCTTGATGCGGCGAATCTCCGCCCGCCGCGAGATTTCTGACTCGCTCGCCAGCTCGAGCACCAGCCGCCGCACCGCATTCTGCAGCCGCTCAGGCAATTGCTCGTTATTCGGCCCAAAGGACTCAGCCGCCGCCGCTGTCGAACGCGTCGCCAGTCGGTCCGTTGCGTTCCCCTGCTCCACCGGCACAATTCCCGGATCCGCCGGCGCGCCCATCTTGTCTTTCACTTCCTGGTCGTTCGTTTGTTTGCGTGTCATAGAGTTTGTGCCGGCGTGAAATATGTTGCTTCGACGATGCGGGACGCGCCTGTCTGTAGCTCACGTCCCGTCGCGGCTGTTGTTGCCGCAACTGACGTGAGGTCTCTGCGCGTCTCGATCCAGGGTGCCGCTACACCCGCGGAACAATGTTGCGCGGCGTCGGAAACGCTTCCGTATCCGTTTCCCGCTCGCGACGCGCCGCCCGTGCATCCTCAATCTCGCGCAATCGCTCAAGCTGCTGCCACGACCGTTTCCGCAACGGCACCGCAATTTCGCCCGGAACTTGTAGCTCACGTCCGGCCGGACGATTTGTGTCCGGTTGTCGTGAGGCCTTTCCAGTGTTGCGGCCCAAGTCCCTCCTGTCAGTCACGCACACGCCGAGGGAGCGGACGTGAGATGCAGGATCGGCTCGCAGCGCACGTGCGGCGGCAACCATCCTCATCGGCGCAATCCCCGCCACACCCAGGATCGAATTCACCAGCGCATGATTCTCCGCCCGCAGCCGTGCCACTTCGTCTTCCAGCGCGCGCGTGTACCGCGTGCGCATTCGGAGCCATGCAACTATCCGCCTACATAGGTCAACAAACGGCATGATGTTGGTGTCACACGACTTCGGCTAGTCATGAACTGCGGCGCCACCGAGACCACGGAGCGAACACTGGCCGATTTTTCGCTGGCACTTCCAACTCCGCTTTGCGCGCCTGAATCGCGCGAATCGTGGGATCGTCGGAAGTCACACGCGCATGTATTTCCTGTTCGCGCGGAGGCTTTGGCACTTTCCCCGACGCACGCGTCTTCAACCCATAACGCGCTGCATCCGCCGCGTCGTCGCCCTCGCGTTTGGCAATGTCCTCAACGTTCACCGTATCGCGCACCAGTTCCGGCAGCGTACGAATCAGCTTCGGACACGAATCCGCGATTTGCCATTCGTCCGCCTCGAGCATTTCGTACATCAGCATCCATCCGCTCACGCGGTCGTTGTCCGCCGGCACGGGACGCGGAAATCCAGCAGCCACCAGCGCGTCGCCCAACCGTTCCGCGATCGACGATTCGTCCGTGTGATGCGCGAACGCATCCGGCGACAGGTAAATCGCGTCAATGTGTTCCGCCTTCCCTTCTCGATCCCGCGAACGCGCGACGATTTCTGCCGCTAGCGCGCGCGGTGCCAGATGCTGCTCGACGCACTCGCGATACGTAATCACGCGTGTTTTGCGCCGCGCATCGCTGGTAGCACTCCAAGAGTCCACGACACCGGCCCGAGGAATCTCAACATTTTGCGCAGGCTGGCCGCAGCCGTAGCCATGCGTGTGAGAATCGTCGAGCCGGCGTTGTCGACTCTTGACTGCCGGCGCGCTCGTATGCCAATAAATCGCCGCCGGATGCTCAAATCCCCAATCCATCGAAATCCATCGCGGCCACCACGCCTCCGCCGCAATCGACTCCGCCCGAATCACGCTTCTCGACGGATCGAAGTTCGTGAAATATTGCCCCGCGAAAACGCTCCAGTCGCCGTCCAGAAACGCGCGCCGATATGCATCCGGCAATTTCTCGAGCGTTTTCAAATACGACGAATCATTCGCGTAAATCGGATTGTCCCAGACGCGCGCCGCGATAAACGCGTAGTCCAGCGCGTCGTATTCGCGCGGATCCATCCCCGCCGCCGGCTGCTTATCAACGAAAAGCGCTTTCACCCACGCGTGCCCGATGTTTCCAGGATTCGTCGCGCCCGCCATATTCGGAAACGTGTTCGCCACGGGGCATCGGTTCCGGCTCGTCAGGAATTGCCACTGCCGCAAAGTGAAATGCGTCAGCTCATCGATGCCGATAAAAAGATATTCGCCCGACTGGTACTGATAAATATCGTTTTCCGACTGCGAATATCCAAACCGTGTAGTCGATCCGTTATGCCAGGTCACGACGTGCTTCGCTTCGTTAAACGAGCGGTACAACTCTCGCGGCACATCGCGCCGGAAATAAAGCAGCAGCGAGCCCTCGAGTTCCGGAAACGTTCGTCGCAGCAGCAGCGTATTGACGTTCGGAAACTTCCATGCCTGCACAATCGCTTCCATCAGCAGCGCCTTCGATTTTCCTGGTCCCGCTGCGCCTCCAAACAGCCTGTACTTCGCCTTGCAATTGTGGAACTCGTCTTGCTTCGCGAACGGTTTGTACGGCAGTTCCAACCGAACCCGCCGATCCTCACCGTCAGCATCTTCCGCACTCGCCGTTGGCACGCTCGCCTCAAGCCGCTGGGCGTCCACGCACGCCTCGAACCACTGTTGAAATCCCGATGTATCCTTCACGAGTGTTTATACTTTTCTGACAAACGATCCCGCTGTCATTCCGAGGAACAATCGCGACGAGGAATCTGCTGTTGTTTTAGAGTTCGGGCGGCAGGCCGGCAGGCAGAGCCCTGCTTTCAAAGTTGCCTTTGCGGGTGCCCCATCCTTCGCGACATTTGCGAAGGGCGGGGTTTTTCCTCGCACACACCTCGAACTTTTGTTGGCCTCGCCCGTGCGCTCGCGTCACGCATGACCTGCATTGCCCTGCCATTCCGAGAAGTCTCGATTGCCCGCCGGGGCGAAGGCACGGATCACCTTACCGCGCCTGAGCGACGCTAGCCGCTTGGATCCGCTCTATCCGGGCGCGCAACGTGATGCACGATTTCCACCGTCGACGCATCCGGTGACGCTGCATTCGCCGCAGCCGCAGCCGCAGGATCCAAATGCCGGATGGCTTCCTTCATGTACTCCAGCAGCAGTTTCTTGTCGCTTGCGAACTTGGATTCACTTAGCTGATCAACCCTCACCTTAAGATTCCATGCGATTTGCCACTCATCGAGTCCCACCGCTCGCAGCGCATTGCGCAAACGAATCCGCGGGCGTGGTAACGCCATCGGACGTGGCTCCCCTTGCGCCGTCACGATGACGCTTTGCTTTGCTGGGGCATTTTTCTTGTGCGCGTTTGTTTGACGTTTCTTCGTCCGCGGCGCCTTCCGCCTTCGTCCAGTCATGCCCTGCCTCGCGTGGCACAGGCTTCACCCGGTGTGCTTTGCATAGCACTGGCTCTAGTCTGTGTGCTTTGCCTTTGTAGGGCGGGGTTCACCCCCGCCCGTCGGCGCAGAGCGCCGAGCCCTCGATTCGCCGCAGTACGACGAATCAGTTTCCGTCAGCGCACGCCTTCAGTTACCCTGCGTCAGGGCACGGCTTTAGCCGTGCCGAAGAGCCTCAATAACTCAGGGGTTTTAACCCCTGAGGGCGAAACTCACCCCAGCAATTGCACGGTAACGCCCGACCCGCCCGTAATCGCGCTCACCTTCGCGCGTATGAACTTCCCCCGCACTCCGGCGACCGTGCGAGCTTCGCCTGTTGTCAGCGTCGAAGTATCCACGGTTGTGTACTGTGTGTCAGCGTCCACCATCGCCGTCTGCAGCACCACTGACACGCTTGTCGGCGCCGTTCCAAATATTGTCTGCCAGCGAATCGCTCGCCCGTTCTCCGGAAACCCCGAGTAGCTCGGCAGCGCGAATTGCTGGCTCGCCTGCCCCGCCGCCGGCGCTTCTGTGTTGAAGGCAAACGCCACGTCGCCCGGGTAGACGGAGTTCGGCGGATT
>DATNDO010000251.1:0-10844 GCA_035606955.1 Candidatus Angelobacter sp. | reverse complement strand
CCCACGCGGTTTAACATCTCATCCACGGCAAAGAGCAGCCCTACTCACAGACGTAGCATCAAAAATATGTCGTGTCCCGATCAACTCGATATAATGATTCCAACCAGCCGTTCCTTCAGATTTGGTTGCATCCATGCCACGGAATGCGGAAAATGATGTGCAGGGGGGAATAAAAATGCGCAGAACGAGAACCGCTCTACTCCTTTCGCTGGCCACGTTCACCGCTCTCGCCCTCGGTTGCGCGACAAAACCCAACGACGCGCAGTTGGCCACCACCATCAAAGCGCAAATGTTTTCTGACCCGCAAACCGAAGACTCCGGCTTGCAGGTCGCTGTCAAAGATGGCGTCGTCACGCTCTCTGGCACAGTGCCCAGCGACGCCGCACGCTACGAAGCGTACAAACTCGCCACGACCACTCCCGGCGTCACGAAGGTGAATGACCAAACGGTCGTGCAAGCTCCCGCGCCGCCCACGCAAACCGCCGAAGCAACGCCTCCTGCCGCTGCCCCTGAAGAAACGCCCGCTCCCGCAGCCGTCGCCACACCAGCGCATCGCAGTTCGAGTAACACTCGCCGTGATCGCGCCGAACGCGCTCGCGAGGCGAACGCCCGTTGGCATCGCGACGCTGAGGCACGCAACGCAGACTCACGCAGCGCAGACGCGCGCGACGCCGACCGCCGCGACCAGGACCAGAATCAAGCTCAATCTTCGGCCGATCCTCAGAGAGACTCGCAACAAGCCGCCCAGCCTCCTGTCCAAGCCGCGCCGCCCGTCGCCGCTCCTGTTCCGGCCCCGCCGCCTCCGCCGCAACCTCTCACTGCCACTTTCCCTCCGGGCACCACGGTTGAAGTTCAAACCGTCGATCCCGTCGACACGACCACCAATCACGTCGGCGACGAATTCCAAGCCACTCTCGCCCAGCCGCTCACTTCGGCTGGCATAGTTGTGGTTCCCGCGGGCACGAACATCTATATGCGCCTCACCGAGGCGCAGACGTCCGGTCAATACAAAGGCCGTAATGAATTGCAGCTACAACTCGTGCGCCTGGAATTCGACGGCCGGCAGTACACTGTCGACTCGGATCCATACACGGAAGCCGGAAAGTCGCGCGGCAAAAATACCGCCGAAAAAGTCGGAGGCGGCGCGGTGCTCGGTGCCATTATCGGCGCGGTTGCCGGAGGCGGAAAAGGCGCGGCCATCGGCGCGGGTGTCGGCGGAGCAGGCGGCGGCGTCTATCAAGGTGTGTCAAAGGTCAAACCGCTGCGCATCGCGCCCGAAACGAAGCTCGATTTTCGTCTCGCTCAACCTCTAAGCGTAACGTATATGCCCCGCCATCACCGCGACGCGCAGTAAGCTCAAGTAGCGCAGAGTTTGCCTTCCCGAACTCTGCGCATTCTCTCTTAGCCCGCCACGTCGCTTGGTACAGTTATTGTTTGGCCCATCCTGTACCATCGGACACTACCTTCGTTCTCTCGAGATGTTACTCTTACCGTAAACTCATTAAATGTGTAATGAGTGGAGGCTTCTGTGACAAAGCGCGTCTTTATCTCGACCCTCGTCTTTCTATTCGTGGGCAGCGTGGCTTTCAGCGCCCCCCAGCAAACTCCTGTGAAGGACATTCCGCAGCCACTAACCAGAAGCACGCTTCTGGCACTGGTCTCCGGCGCCGCCCTTCCCGAAAATACTGTCTCCGAAATTCAAAGAACTGGTCTGGCTTTTCAGCCTGACAATGCCTATCGCGCGCTCTTGAAGACAGCTGGCGCTGATCCGTCGATTTTCAGCGCATTGAATTCGGCAAAGGTCACGGGAAGCGAGCCCCGGCAGCAAACCGAGGATTCACAGCGTTTGAAACAGCTCGCCGATGCCGGTCAGCTTTTGAAACAGAAGCGCTACAAGGAGGCCACGGACGAATTGACCGCCGAACTCAAATCGAGCTTCAAGAACGCCACGGGCGAATTTGTCATGGGCGAGATCCTCACCGAACAATCCAACTGGCCAGAGGCAGCGGCGGCCTATGCCGCGGTGCTGCAGGAAAATCCTCGTTTCCCGGAAGCGCATACCAAGGCCAGTTTCGTTCTCTATAAGCTCGAAGACGGCGAGGATGCGCTCAATGAAGCGAATTTCGCTCTTGCTTTGACGCCTGACAATCCGGAGGCTCACAAAAATGCCGGCTTGGCTCTTGATCAACTCGGCAAATTCGATGCGTCTCTCGTACAGTATAAAGAGGCGCTCCGCTTAAAACCGGACTATCAGAATGTGCACATGGATCTCGGGAACTTGCTGACTGAGAAAAAAGATTTCGACGGCGCGATTGCCGAATACAGAAAGGCTGTCTACCTCAACCCCAATGACGCCCTCACGCACTATAATCTCGGTTACATGCTCGATGAGAAGAGTGACATCGATGGTGCTATCCGCGAATACCGCGAAGCGAAGCGTTTGGATCCGACGCGTTTCGACGTGCGGCAAAATCTCTCTCACGACCTGATGAGCAAGGGCCTTTACCCCGAGGCAGTCGTGGAACTTCGTGGAATGGAAGCTATCTTCCCGACTTCCGATGTCTGTCACCGGTGCACGGGAAATGCTCTCTTCGACGCGGGGCAGTATCAAGATGCGAAGACCGAATATCGCACGGCCCTTCGATTGGACCCTTCGGATCCGGACAACCATATTGCTCTGGCCGACCTATTGGAGTATCAGAAGGACCTCGACGGCGCGCTGAGTGAATACCTCTCGGCTCAACGGTTGGGTACGAACTCGGATTTTGCGTATGCAGCTGCCGGCAGGATTTATCTGGCTAAGAAGGATTACGAGAACGCTACAAGAAACCTGAAGCAGGCAGAGATGCTCGCCCCGGATGACAGTCTTGCGCACGACCTTTACGGACAAGTTCTGCAGGCGACCGGCCAGATCGCGCAGGCCAACGCCGAATTTCGAGAGTCGTTGCTGCTCAATCCGAAGCAGCCCGCCGTCCGTTTACGCTACGCCGCAACGCTCGAAAAGAGCGGCGATTTCAGCGGTGCGCTCGATCAATATCGCCAGGCCGCGCAGGCTGACCCAGCCGATAGCACCCAGCAGGCATACAAGTCGGCTCAGCACCGGCTTGCCGAGCAACTCAAAACACTGAAAGCTGAGGGCAAGGCTTCTGAAGCATCTCAACTCAAGTCAAGCATTCGCGCTACGCAGCAGGCGCCCGGTATTTCCGATAAACTTGATTCGGCCATCGCGTCTGGCAATAAAGAGATGATGGTCGACCATAATCTCGATGACGCTCTGCGCGACTTCCAAAGTGCCCTCGAACTTGCTCAAAAGCTTCAGCCCCATGATGGCCGTCTTCCCGACGTGCTCAGTAAGCTCGGTTTGATCTATCTTCACCGCTCTGAATTCGCTAAAGCGGACGACGCATTCCGCCAGGAGCTTGCAGCTATCCAAGAGGTGCACGGCCCGCGCTCTCCGGACATCGCCGATCCCTTGTATTGGATGGGCATGTGCTCCGTCGCGCAGAAGGATTTTCCCACGGGCGAGAAATTGTTCCTGCAGGCAATCCAGGAAACCGAAAACGTCTACGGTGAAAATAGTTCCAAAAACATTCTTTACATGACTGGGTTGGCAAACTTATACAGGGGCGAGGGGCAGGACGCGAAAGCGATCTCCTATTTCGAGCGAACTATCAAAATTGGCGAAAAGTTCCCCGGCTCGCCCCAGTATCAAGTGATGGCCAATTTGTACAGCTTGGCCGGAGTCTATGACAGCACAGGAAAACTCGACCAGGCCGAATCCTGCCTCGAGCGCCTTTTTACCGACATGCAGAACCAGTATGGTGCGAACAGCCCTCAACTGCTGGTTATATTGGACAAGGAAGAAAGCCTGCTTCATCGATTGGGACGAACTGCCGACGCCGCCAACGTCGAAAAACAAATGGCCTCGATTAAAGCCGCCTCGGCCTCGTCGAATCCTAATTAGCAGTCGGACAGTCTCGTCACCGGAGTCTACGGCTCCCCGCAGGGCATATACTGACCATCAAAGTCAGAAAATATGTGAGCTGGACGCACCTGCTACGTACCTCCGCACATGTGAAGAATGTTGCGCAAACCCAGTCACCGTCTTCGCATTCCTGCTCGCATTCTCAGCCTGCCTCTACGTAACACCTAGACGCATATGAGCATTTTAGTTTGGCATCAGAGGTGCTCCAATCATACTGAAATCCGGTTCCTGCAGCTAAATCTGCGAAAATTGACCTTTTGAGGACGTGGCCATGTGATTTCGCTCCTTGACGCTGATCACCAGCCGGGGAAAGAACATTTATGATCAGATTGCTCAGCCGTTGTTTTTGCGTTTTGGTTCTCCCTCTTCTCGTACTTACCGCCTATGCTGGCCCCGTTGGAGAAAATAGCATCCCGGCCCTTGGAAATTTTGCCGTCCTCGGTAGTTCCACGGTGACCAATACCGGTTCAACCACCGTCAACGGGAATCTCGGCGTCTGTTCCACTCCTGTTGGTACTACTTGTACTGGCGCTAACGCTATCACCGGTTTTCCTCCCGGCTTGGCCAGCGGAGTCACCGACGCGGGCAATGCCACCGCGTTTCAGGCTCTGCTTAGCGCCAACAGCACGTTCAATTTTCTCTCGGGCCTGTCAGGCGGAACCTTGTCTGGCACAATCGGTAACCTAACCCTCAACCCGGGCATTTATGTTTTTTCGTCCACCGCTGATTTGACGGGAACGCTTACTCTCAACGGTGGCAGCGACGCTCCGTTCATCTTTCTGGTGGGCAGCTCGCTCACCACGGCTAGCAGTTCGTCCATCGTCCTCACCGGCGGCGCTGAAGCAGGCGACATCTTTTGGGCCGTGGGCACCGGCGGTTCCGGCTCCGCGACTCTCGGTTCAAGCAGCACGTTTATCGGTAATCTGATCGCGCAAGCAAGCGTCACCATGGGCAACAGCGCCACGTTGTGCGGCAGCGTTACGGCACTTACGGGCGCAGTCACCATGGACACCAACACCATCAATGGTACCAATTGCGGCGCCCTTGACGAGGGCGGCGAATCAGGCGGCGGCACTTCCCCCACTCCAGAGCCTTCCACGTTCCTTTTGCTCGCAACGGGCTTGCTGGGAACGCCGGGTTTCTTCTGGTTCCGCAAGCCAAAACCAGTCAGCTAGCTTCCCCGTCCCCGGCGTGCCCTGCGCGCCTTTTTGCACAGGGCACGCCGCTTTTGCTTCGTTTCCGCGTCCTTGTCTTTCGCGGCACGGGCCTGCCTGCCGCAGGCGGGCTTCAGCCGTGCGTCTTGCCTTTTCGGGTGCCCCATCCTCCGCATTTTGTGCGGAGGGTGGGGTTTTTCACTTTTGCCTCGTGGGTAAATTATTGTCTTTGCAGCCTCCCCGTAGCAGACTAGCGACCCCTCGGCGTTTATCCTGACGCTGCATGTTGATCCGCCACAAAATCCATCAGGAGGCAATGCATGCTCGCTTCAGGCAAGTTGGTCGGCTTTGTTCCCACGCGCGATTACGACAAGGCTCGCGCTTTTTACGAAGGCAAGCTGGGATTCAGTTTCGTCAGCTTTGATTAATACGCGTTGGTGATGACCGTTGGCGGCCACAGAATTCGCATTGCAAAAATTGCAAACTTCACTCCTCTGCAAGGCACCATCCTCGGCTGGGAAGTCGAAGACATCAAAGCCGTCGCCAACTGGCTCAACGGCCGAAGCGTCACTCTCGAAAAATTCCCTTTCGCTCAAGATCAAGAACTTGGCATTTGGACCACGCCTAACGGCGACAAAGTAGCCTGGTTCAAGGATCCGGACGGCAACATCCTTTCCATCTCCCAGCACCGTTAAAGCCGTCAGGCGTTGACGCCTTCACAGAGACTTCAAAAACGCGATGATCTCCTCCTGCTCGGAGCGTTTCAGCTTGTCGAATTTCTGTGTGACCTTACTCGCCTCGCCACGATGTCGCCCGATCGCGTCAAGAAACGTCAGCGAAGCTCCGTCGTGCATCAATCGCGGACGCAATCGCACTCCCCACAGCGGAGCCGTGCGAACCTTGTTCCGGCTGCTCTCGAAATCCTGCTTCGACATGTAGTCGGCCATCCTCTGAAAAACTCGACGGCCATAATGTTCCGGGATCGCCTGCAGGATTCCGTCGCCGGTGCCCACGTCGTGCATCAGGAAATCGCCGTACGGATGCAACGCGACGGAGCCAAGCGCCGCGGGAATCGTAAACGTCCCACCATTGATTTTCGTTCCCGCTGGAGCAGTCGTCAGCGTCGCGACGTGGCACATCGCGCATCCAATTTTGTCGAATAGCGATTCGCCTCTATTCGCCGCCGCTCTTTTGGCCAGTTCCGCATCGCGCGCAGGCGCTTTCGTGGCACGAATAAAGCGGGCAAAGTGATCAATGTCGGAAAGGCCGTCCGGACCCGGTGTGTCATTCGGTTCGGAAACGGTGTTGCACAGCTTTGTCACTTCATCGGGCTGCAGGCGATTGGTTATGCCCATTTCATTCAGATACGCGTCGCCGGCAAACGACAGGAGACTCGCGTGCTGATCCTTCCAGCCAAAGCGCCCCACCCCCATCTGTCCGGGCGCTTCCACGATGGGAACATACAGAACCTGCCCGCAGATTCTCCCATGTGATGACTTGCACTGTTGCTTGGAAAGCTCGATCAGCGTTTGATCGGAAACCGCCTCGACGAAGCCGTCGCCCAAAAGATTCACGGAAATGCGAAACGCGCGAATCGTCTCCGTCTCTGGGACGCGTTCCTGAATTTGCTCTTTAGGAAAAGCCGCATTGGGACAGATGGCACGGTCATTGACGAGCGAACGGCCGCTGATAACTTCCGCTCCGTCCGCGATCTGAATGTCCGGAGTGCGGAAATGCCCGTCCGGTCCCAGATGGCCCACGCGCAATTCAGTCACCTGAGACGCGGCGCCTGACATAGGATTCTGGTGGCATTCTCGGCAAGACTGCGCGTTGTACAGCGGCCCGAGCCCGTCGCTTAACTGCTCGGTCTCGTCAAATTTCGTTTGGTCGGCTTGGTGCGTTGCATCATCCACCATGCCGTTCGTTTTGTTGTCGAGACCTGTAGGTGCGTCTGAAAGCTGCGCCGCAGTAAATGCGAAAGTAAAGCTCAGGGCAACCGCTGCGATGAAAATCCTCATGGATTCTCCCTCCTCGAGCGGATTGGGAGCGGGGTGCCCTATGGATACCACCTTCGCCGCTTACCTTAAAGTCAAGAATAACGCAGAGTCTCTTCTAAATAACGCCGCCGTTTATGCATTCACCGCGACCTTTTGTTCGGAATTGTTGACCACTGCTCCGATTCGATTCGGCCCTTCTCCCCACCGTTCTCTCAACGAGCGATTCATCGGTTCCGAGAAGAATCGCGCCACAACCTCCCCCAGAATTCCCGCGAGAATCACGGTCACAATGAAGAGCGCCGGTATTCCTCGCGACGGCTTCCCGTACGCCACGAAAATCTCGAACAGACCGTACACCACAAACATATGCGTCAGATAAACTTCATAGCTCCTCTGCCCCAGCCACAGAATCGGGCGAACCATCGTCAATCCCTTCCGCTTTGCTTGCGCGACGGCGACAATTACCATGCACGTCCCCAATGCCAGGACACTCATGTCCAGACCCGTGCGTCCCAGGAAGCGGTTCGCAAAGCCCAGCACCCAAATCATGAGCATCGCGCCGCTCACTTGCATGAAAAGCAGCCCGCGGCGTCCGAATCGCAGCTTCGGAAGCAGAATCGACGTCAAGCAGCCGAGTGCAATCGCGTCCATGCCGCCCAGATACGAAACCTCCGACCACGTCGCACTTCCCTGCGCGAATATCGTGCGCGCAAACGGCCCCATCACAATGAACGTGCTCAGCAGCGCAATCATCAATTTCCCACGCCCGAGCCATCGGCAAACCAAAGGAAAGAAAAAATAAAAAGTCTCCTCCACAGAGAGCGACCACAACACATACCAGTTCCCTGGAAAACTCCCGTGGTGCGCTCGAAGCAATAAATTCATCCGGAACGTGATTGCGGCAAATAGCGCGGAGCCCAAACCGCCGGGCACGATGAAGTTCTTGATTTGCGCGAAATCGAAAATGCTCAACACGGCAAGCAGCAGTAACAGCAACGGCGCGATGCGCGCAAACCGCAGCGAATAAAAGTCGCGCACGCGCACACTCGACAAAGTCCCCCATCGCCGCAGCGTGGTGGAGGTAATCAGAAACCCCGACACCGCAAAAAATATCTGCACGCCGCGCTGCCCATTCCAAACAGAATCATTGAGCAGCCGGTGCGGCAGCGCATGGCCGTAAGGAATCCCCGCAATCACTAGCCGCATGTTGACGTGGTTCAGCAACACGAAAAGAATCGCCATGCCTCGCAGCACGTCAATCCCGTCGACCCTGTTCCAGCTATGCGTTCGCTCGCCGCCAGAATTCCCGCTCATCCCCACATCATCGCAGCATTCAAAATATTTCCACGAGGATTTCTCGCGCCCCTTCTCGCAAACGTCAAGCCCCAAAACGACAAGCTCCTGCGCGTGTCTGCCCGCGCGTGGCACAGACCTGCCGCAGACGAGCTTTAACCTGTGTGCCCTGCGTGGCACAGGCTTCAGCCTGTCGCTCTTGATCTTAAGGGTGCCCCATCCGAGGTTTACTCCGACGATGTTGTCGGCCGTCTTGTGCCGAGCGCCGGACTTTTGTCTTCGGCTTTTGTTTTTGCGGGTGCCCCATGCTCGTTTTTCGAGCGCGGGGCTTTTGCTTTTGTCGCTTGTTTTTATTTTCCTACGGCGACAGCTCACCTCTCCCGTTTTCCGACTGCGATTCTCTCCCTTCGAAACTCCATAGCCATCTCTCAAACTCCCCCGCGCATCGAATTTGAATGCCCCTCCCCACGCGAGATCTTATCGGCTAGGAGTGCATTCGAAATCACATCCGTTGAGTCGGAGAGGCCATCATTCTCATGCTAACTTCCCAAATTATTCAGGCCTGGGGTAAAATTCTCCGAGGCCAACGCCCCTCTCTCTCTTTGGAAATCACGCGCGAATGCCCTTTGAGATGCCCCGGCTGTTACGCTTACGACCCTGCGCATCTGGGTGGCGGACAAACGTTGCGCGACCTGAACGATCGCCGCGGGCAAGCTCTCGTCGACGGCGTTCTCGAAGTCGTTGATCGCCTCAAACCTTTGCATTTATCTCTCGTCGGAGGCGATCCGCTGGTTCGTTATCGCGAACTCGAGTCGCTCATTCCTCAGTTGTTCGCTCGTGGAATCCACGTGCAGATCGTCACCAGCGCTTTTCGGCCCTTGAACGCCGGATGGGCAGACATACCGCGCCTCCACATCACCGTTTCCATTGACGGCTTGCAACCGGAACACGACGCTCGTCGCGCCCCTGCAACTTACGCTCGCATTCTGAAAAACATCGCCGGACAAAACATCACCGTCCACTGCACGGTGACAGCCCAAATGATGAAACGCCCCGGCTACTTAGGCGAGTTCCTGGAATTCTGGACGCCTCGTCCCGAAATCAAAAAAGTGTGGTTCAGTATGTTCACTGCCCAAATCGGCGACGACCTTCCCGAAATCCTCTCGGCCACCGAGCGCGCGCAGGCCATCACCGATATGTTGCAATTGCGAAAGCAGTATCCCAAGCTGGACATGCCCGAGGTCGTCATCCGACAATTCTCCTCGCCGCCCAGTCGTCCCGAGGACTGCATCTTTGCGCTCACAACCACAACCTTGTCGGCCGACTTGCAAACGCGGATCACTCCCTGCCAATTCGGCGGCCATCCCGACTGCTCGCGTTGCGGATGCTTCGCCTCCTTGGGCCTCGCCTCGGTAGGCGCCCACAAACTCGCGGGCATAATCCCCGTTTCAGCGATTTTCAAAGTCTCCATGAAAATTGGCCAACGCCGCGCGAGCCCCCCAAAACCCACGACAAATCGCGCACCAAACGAAACACTCCCCGTCATGCAGCCTGACCCGTGCGTCCACCACGAAGTAAGCAGAAACTAATTTGTGCGCGGTCGCTTCGGCTGTCTCGGGGGTTTACGGATGCCCCACGCTTTCTTGTAAGCGTGGCGCCTTTGCTTTTTTCCTTTGTCTTCGCGGGTGCCTCGTCCTGCCTGCACTGAACGCCTTCACTGAAGTGAAGGAGTTTTGTGAAGGGTGGGGCTTTTGTTTGGTTGTGGTCTTTACGGGTGCCCCATGCTCGTCTTGTGAGCGTGGGGCTCTCCCTTTTGGAGTGCGGCGGCTCGACGCCGCTTTGCTGGCTACCCGGGCCGGGTCCCGCCGCTTACTCTTGCCTTCGCGCAATCGCTTAACTTACGATAGCTCCCTGAATTCGCACCCATAATTCACGGCGCACAATAAAATGCTCGGCCAAACCATCTCTCATTATCGCATCATCGAAAAACTCGGCTCCGGCGGCATGGGCGACGTCTATCGCGCCGAAGACACGCGTCTCGGCCGCATGGTCGCCCTCAAATTTCTTTCCGACGATCTGCGCCGCGACCCTCTTTCGCTCGAACGCTTCGAACGCGAAGCTCGCGCCGTCTCCGCGCTCAATCATCCCGGCGTCTGCGTCCTCTACGACATTGGCGAATATGAAGGCCATCGCTTCCTCGTAATGGAATTGCTCGACGGGCAAACGCTTCGCGAGCGCATCGCCGGCAAGCCGCTGCCGAACGACGTTCTGCTCGATCTCGCCATTCAAATTGCTGACGCGCTCGACACGGCACATTCGCGCGGCATCGTTCATCGCGATTTGAAGCCCGCGAATATTTTTGTCACCACGCGCGGCCAGGCCAAAATTCTCGACTTCGGTCTCGCCAAGCAATCC
>DATNDO010000246.1:0-13329 GCA_035606955.1 Candidatus Angelobacter sp. | reverse complement strand
GGCGCTTATTTAGTCCAAAAGTCAAGCCAGAAATCTTGTAAAATGGCCGTTTATGCTGCTTCTGGCCGTCGACACCTCTTCTCGATTGGGAAGTTTGGCCGTTCTGCGAGACGGCAAATTGGCGGGAGTGATCTCGACTTTTGCCGACGAGCCCTATTCGACGCGTTTGTTCCGCCAACTTGATTTCGTGCTCAGCGAATTGCATCTCGAAACGTGCCAGTTTGATGTCTTCGCCGTGGTTGCAGGACCTGGTTCGTTCACCGGCCTGCGCGTGGGACTCACCGCTGTTAAAGGCTGGGCGGAGGTTTTCGAAAAGCCAATCGTCGCAGTCAGTGGCCTTGAGGCTGTGGCGGCGCAAGCCAAATCCGACGTCGAACTAATTGCGCCCGTAATGGACGCACGGCGCGGCCAAATCTACGCGGCGCTCTACCGTCGCGACGTCAGCCGCCTCGTGAGCGAGAGTGAGGACCATGTTTGCACGGCCGCCGAATTTTTGGCCGAGGTGGGCGCGCAAGCAGGGAACAGAAGCGTCCAATTCGTTTCGCCGGCGCCGGAGATCATTCAAGGCGCGCTGAATGCCGCCGCGCATGACCTCGGGCCTGCAATTTCGCGCAACGTTGAGCGCGTCTCGCCGCTTCTCGCTCCAGTGGTCGGAGAACTCGCATTCGAGCGAGCCAATCGCGGCGAAGTCACGGATGCATTGCGCCTGGACGCGAATTATATTCGCCGATCCGATGCGGAGCTCTCATGGAAAGCTCCTTGAGCCGCGCCACAGTTGAGATTCGCCGGCTTGAAGTGCAGGATATCGACGCAGTGGTTGGAATCCAGAAGCAGTGTCGCGAAGCGTCGCAATGGTCGCGCAAAGAATACGAATTGCTGGCCGCTCCGGAGTCCGCGAACAACACAACACGGTGCTGGGTAGCCGAAAACGACGGCGGGGTCGCCGGGTTTTTGGCGGCTCGCAAACTCGCGGACGAATTGGAGATTTTGAATCTCGCGGTGGCTCCCGCGTCGCGGCGGCAAGGCACTGCCGGCCAGTTGTTGCGCACGGCAATGAAATGGGCCGCGGCAGAAGGAATCGCGAATATCTACCTCGAAGTGCGGGCCTCGAACGCGCCTGCGAAAGCTTTTTACCTGTCGCACGGATTCCGCGCCGCGGGCACGCGAACCAATTATTACCGCGATCCACCCGACGATGCCCTTCTGCTAACTGCGCCCGTTGATAATCTGTGAGAGGTTTTCCGAAATTTCCTCGAGAGATGTTTGGCGTCCGGTCGGAAACTGTGATAGCTTTCCCTCATGTAGACCAAATTTCAACCTGGAGGGAACGGATGCCCGAGACGGCTCAGGAAATTCCAGGGGACTTGATGTCGAACGACGAACAGTTTCGCAAGCTGGCGCAAGAACATTCCCGGTACGAAGAGCAACTCCACCAACTGACCCGGCAGCCGTACCGCAGTTCAGAAGACATACTCCTCGAAACGCAAATCAAGAAATTGAAGCTTCGATTGAAAGACGAAATGCAGCAGCTTATCGCGCGCCGGCGACGAGAGAGCCGGGCGAGCTAACCCCGCACCGTAGAGTCTTGTTCTGTCGTACAATGCAAGTGTCTTTGCGCGAGGTATGCTTCGTCCCTTATGGTGAAGGATGGATATCGATTTGCCCTGCCGCCGCTGATCCTCGGAATTATCCTGATGGCGTTTCGTTGGTGGTGGGCGGCGGTTCTGGTGGCGCTGGGGCTTTTCGTACTGTACTTCTTCCGGGACCCCGAGCGGCAGATTCCTACGGATCCGGGCGCGGTCGTTTCGCCGGGCGATGGACGCGTCGTCGAGATTGTGGACGAGCCTCTGGAGGGTCACCCGGGCAAGCGCGTCAGCATCTTCCTTTCGATTTTCGACGTGCACGTCAATCGCGCGCCAGTGGCGGGAAAAATCCGGAAAGTGGAGTACCATCCAGGGCGATTCATGGCCGCGTGGAATGGGAAAGCGTCCGCCGATAACGAGCAGAACGTGATTTCGATCGCCACGCCGTCCGGTGAAATGAGTTTCAAGCAAATCGCCGGTTGGGTGGCGCGGCGAATTGTTTGCTGGAAGCAAGTGGGAGATGAAGTGGCGCTTGGTGAGCGCGTCGGCATGATTCGCTTCGGCTCGCGCGTGGATGTATGGCTTCCGGCGAGCGCCGAAATTCTCGTCAAGCGGGGGCAGCACGTGGCCGGAGGAGCCACGCAAATCGCACGATGGCTACGGACGAAATAAAATCGCTGGATTTCGAGGAAGACCAACCGCCTTCGGCGCGCGACAGCAAGTTGCGCCGCGGCGCGTATATGCTGCCGAGTTTGTTCACCGTACTGAATCTGCTCTGCGGCTACTATGCAATTCTCGAGACTTTCCGCGGTGGCGCGGGCGACATGGACAATGCGGCAAAAGCAATCGGCGCGGCCATTGTGTTCGATTCGCTCGATGGTAGAGTCGCGCGGCTGATGCATGCGAACTCTGAATTCGGCAAGCAGTTCGACTCGCTCGCCGATGTCGTCAGCTTCGGAGTCGCCCCGGCGTTCCTGGCCTTTGGCTGGGGCGTCAAGGGTGTTGTGACCAACGAATCGTTTTTCGCGCCATACATCGTGCAACTCGGATGGCTGGCCAGTTTCGTGTTCGTAATTTTCTGTGCGTGGCGTCTGGCGCGGTTCAACATTGGCATGGCCGGCGGCTCAAAATATTTTGTGGGTCTGCCGACTCCCGCGGGCGCCGGCGCCATCGCCGCTGTCGTCCACGCTATGTGGAATCCGATCGAGGATTGGCGCAAATCGCTTATTTGGGTGCTGCTGGTGTTTCTCCTCGGATTTTTGATGGCCAGTAAGGTGCGCTACTACAATTTTAAAGGTGTCAACTGGGGCCGGCGGAGAACCTCGCTCGCTGTTGTCGCCATGGCTCTGATTGTCGCCGCGATTTTCCGTTATTCGGAGACGACGCTTCTGCTCATCGCCAGCGTCTACGTCTTGCACGGCCTGATAATTGAATTCCTCCGCAAAGTACGTCATCGGACCGTTTCGCATCCCGCCTGAACATGTCCCGCGAAAATCCCCGCCATCGGGTAGCGATTGTCGGCGCATCGTCATTGCGTGGAAAAGAATTGAAGGAGGTCATCGAAGACCGCAATTTTCCAGCTTCGGATATCGTTCTGCTGGATACCAGCGTCCCGGTGGGAACATTGGCGGAGGCTGCGGGCGAGCCCACGTTTATTAAGCCCATGGACCGCGAGAGCTTCGATGGTTTGCGTTTTGTTTTCTTCGCGGGCAGTCCGGAGGAGGCGCGCGACAACTGGAAACTGGCCCATGGCGCGGGCGCGACGATCATCGACTTAACCGGCGTATTGGAGGCCGCGGCACACGCCGCCCCCTGGATTCCAGAATTGGACACGCTCCTCGCCCCGCCGGAACACAAAGCTAGAAAATCCGAGGGTAGCGGAATTTTTTCTTCTCCAGCTCCCGCTATCATAATTGCCTGCACCGTCGCAGCAGCTCTGAAGAGGTTTTCGTCGGCGCGCCTGGCAATTTTGTTTTTTCCGCCGGTGTCAGAACGCGGCCAGTTGGGCATCGAGGAACTCGAAAAGCAAACGGCCGATTTGCTGCTGTTTCGCCCCATCACGCAGGTAATTTTCGATACGCAAGTCGCATTCAATCTGTTGGCCGGATACGGCGAGGCGGTCCGCCCGAGCCTGGCGGAAATGCGTGGAGCGATAGCGAAAGGCATCGCCGCGTATCTTGGCGGGCGAATCGCGGTTCCGGCTGTGCAATTGCTTCAGGCGCCGGTTTTTTACGGATACGCCTTCGCGGCCTACGTGGAGTTCACGGAAAAATGCGAACCGTCGAAACTCGACAGCGCGCTCGCTGCGGCTGGCCTCCATCTGGTTGGCGAGGGCGAGCCAAAGCCAACGAATGTCAGCGTCGCGGGCGAGGCGAAAATTCATTTGGCGCGCGCGGAGCGTGACGAAAATGTGAGCGGCGGCGTCTGGCTCTGGGGAGTGACGGACAATTTGCAGCTTGCGGCTGCCAACGCTGTGCGCATCGCGGAGGAGCTGCTTGCTCCGAAGATTTGATTCGCGGCGCGCGGCTCTCGCAAAATCCGTCTCGGCGCTCGCGTGTATGCTTGTATTGGCAAGCGGGTGTGGCTACCACGTCGCGGGCCGCGCAGCGCGTTTGCCGTCAAACTGGCATACCATCGCCGTTCCCGCATTCGTAAATCGCACCCCCACATATCGCATCGAGCAGCGCGTCACCGATGCCGTCGTTCATGAATTTCTGGTGCGTACGAAATATCGCGTCGTGCCCCGCGCGGAGGGCGCCGACGCCGTCCTTCACGGTGAAATCACCGATATCCAAGCGGTTCCGCTTCTCTTCGACGCGACCTCGGGCCACGTCACCACCATGCTCGTGACTCTCAAAATGAAAGTCAGCCTCGTCGATCAAGCCACGAAGAAGACCGTCTATCACAATGACAATTTTGTCTTTCGCGACGAATATCAGATTTCGAACGACGTTAGCACATTTTTTCAAGAGGGCGACCCGGCCATGGACCGCATGTCGCGCGCTTTCGCGGCCGATTTGGTCTCCGCACTCTTAGAGGACTTCTGATGCCCGAGGTGACACTCGACAATTTCTTGCAATCCATCGCCAAGGGCAAACCAGTTCCCGCGATTCTGCTCTTGGGAACCGATCCTTATCTTCGCGACCGCTGCCGCAAGGCCCTCATCGAGAAATTCGTTCCCGAAGCCGCGCGTGATTGGGCCGTGACGAAGCTTTCAGCGGCTGGTGGCGGCTGGGAAGAAATGCTGGAGCGCGCACAGACCGTTCCAATGCTTTCCCCGCAGCAAATTATTTTTCTCGATGGAATGGAAGCGCTTGAGCGGTTCGGCGACGAATCCAGCGAAGAAATTGGTGAAGCGCTCAAAGCCTATCTGAAAAATCCCGCCCCTTTTTCGATTGTCGTTTTCGAGGCGGAAGCTCTCGACGGCCGTCGCTGGGTTTCCAAATTGCTTACGGCGAATGCTCTCGTCGTCGAACTCTCCACCGGCGCGGGGAATATGGCGACGTTTGCATCGGACATGGCGCGCGAACTGGGCGCGGAAATCAATCCCGACGCGGCGGCGGAGCTGGTCGAAGCGGTGAACGGCGAGCCAGCCAAGATTCGGCTTGAGCTCCAAAAACTATCTCTTTACGCCGCCGGAAGAAAAATCGAATCCGCTGACGTCGAAGCCCTGGTTGTTTCCGCGCGAAAATACACGGTCTGGAAGCTCACCGAAGTGCTCGCAGCCCGCGACCGCCGCGCAGCCATGGATTTTTTCGATTGCTTATTGCGCGAAGGCGAGCAGCCTGCAGGAATGGTTGGCGCCCTGGCTTGGACGTACCGGAAATTAGTCGAAGCGAGGGAATTGCCGCCTGGAACAAATCCGGGTCAAGCGTCGCGTGACTTGGGCATGCGCCCCGAATCGGCGGGGATCGCGATGGCGCAGGCGCGAAAGTTTGCGCGGGAGCAACTTCTGGAGGGAATTGTCGTGCTTGCGGAAGCGGACAGCGCGTTGAAATCCGGCGGCCCAAATCCGCGCGCCACAATGGAGTTTCTGATTGCGCGCCTCACGGCCGCGCCCGCCAAGGCGGCGAACTCTTAGGCTTTCTTCGTTTTGCGCAGGCCGTTCAGCGCAATTGTCAAACGCGACTTGTAGCGGTTCGCGGTATTGCGAGGCAGCGAATGGTTCTTGACGGCGCGATCCAGCTCAGAAAATGTCTGCGGAACCATTTTTTCCGCCTTCGCCACGTCGCCTGCGGCGAGCGCGGCGCGATATTGCCGCATGGCCGTGCGGACGCGCGTGCGGTTGGCGCGATTCGTGACCGTGCGATGCGCGGTCTGCCGCATATTCTTGAAAACTGACTTGGACCTTTTTTTCTGTTTTACAGCGGTGCCCGTGGGCATGAAGCGCTCCTTCGGAATTAGAATCGAATAGCAAGAGTATCGGACGCGCCACCGATTGTCAATTTCGCGCGTCTATCGTTGGTGGTCTAATTTGAGGGATCGTCGATGTTTAACCGGATGCTGGGCTCGGGCAGAGGCTTTTTCCGGAGCTGTACTTTAGGATGCGCGCTTTCCAGGAGCAGAAGAAAGATGGTTGCGAACATGTATACGAACGCAGTGATCTCGAACGCGTGGCCCTTTCGGGCGAGCACAAACAGGGGTGCGATCAGCGGGCCTAACACGAACGAGCGGGGCGGTTTCATCTCCAGTCTTGCCTTGCAATGAGGGCAGACGAGGTGCCTCCAGGCATCCATAGTTAAGGAAAAATGGCGTGCGAACGTCGTGATTGCAAGCGGGGCACGTCGCCATTGACGAAACTCCTTCGAGTCTTGAGTTTAGTGTGGGGTGGTCCTCCCACTCGTGTCAATGGAACTTGAACGATACGGTAACACTCTCGGAGCTACACGTGCATGAATAACAAATCACCATACGGCCGCTTCTTACGCAATGTTTATTTGCTTCAGCTTCGCGCTGGATTTCCTGCTTTGACGCCGTAGCGGAGACGGCCTAAGATGGCGCGTCGCGAATGCGGTTTTGCGTGACTTTTTACTACCCAAAAGCATAGATTCATCTCAGCGATGCCAATACGGTTGCAATCTTCGAAGGCAGTGCGGCGCTTGGGATATCTGGCGCCGTTGGCGGGTGTGTGCCTCGCCGCTCTGTTTTTCGCACCGGCGGCGGTCGCACAGAATCCGCGATCGCTGCGCCCTCAGGGATACGTCAACGATTTCGCGCACGTCCTCGCTCCTGATTCGAAGAGCGCCATCGAAGCGCTCTGCTCGGAAGTGGACCACAAGGCGCAGGCGCAGATCGCCGTGGTCACCGTGCGCTCCCTGGAAGGCGAATCCGTCGAGGACTATTCCATCAATCTCGCCACGCATTGGGGAATAGGGCCCAAGCAAAAAGATCGCGGAATCCTCATCCTTCTCGCCCCGAACGAGCACCAATACCGGATTGAAGTTGGCTACGGCCTCGAACCTATTCTGCCCGACGGCCTCGTGGGAGGCTTTGGCAGGGAAGCGCAGCCACAACTCAGAATCCGGAACTATAGCGGCGCGGTCTTGCTGCTCACCGAACGCATAGCCGCGGTGATTGCGAAAGACCGTGGCATAAAGCTCGACGCGTTGGCGCAAGAATCGCAGAACAATCCCATGGGCGCCGAAACTCCCCCGCCGCCCATCAATGCGCGAAACATCGCCGTGCCGTTGCTATCGATTATGATGTTATTGTTCTTCCCGCTCCTCGGCCTGCTCATGCGCCTGCGTGCGGGACGCAAATATGGCCGCCGCGGTCACGGCGTGTGGTGGGCGGGCACCCCGTGGTATTTCGGAGGCGGGAACTGGGGCGGCGGTTCCTGGGGCGGCGGAGGATTTGGAGGGGGCGGCGGGTTCGGCGGCTTTGGCGGCGGCTCGTTCGGCGGCGGCGGTGCAAGCGGCAGTTGGTGACGAAGGCGGCTGGTGATTTGATGTTACGGTAGGCGTGCCCGACAGAAAGCGGCGGTGCGATGGAAGAATTGGTTCAACAGTTAAAAGAGAGGCTGCAACACGCGGCGGGCGCGAATTTGAAGGCGATCGTCCTCTATGGCTCCGCCGTGACGGGCGAATACCGCAAACAGCACTCGGATATCAACATCCTCTGCATCCTCGAACGCACTGGCACTCCGGAACTCGAAGCGCTCCACGAGACTGTCGCGTGGTGGAAGCGAAAGGGTTTCGATGCGCCGCAGGTGTTCACTCAAGAGGAGCTGCGTGCGTCCGCCGATATTTTCGCGATTGAATTGCTCGACATGAAGACCAATCACAAAATGATTTACGGCGAGGATTTTTTCTCCATGTTCAACGTTCCCACCAATCTGCACAAATTGCAGGTGGAACGCGAGCTGCGCACCAATCTGGTGCGTCTGCGCCACGGTATTTTGTCCGTGCCGCCCAAGGACCGCCTGGTTGTGAGCCTGATGGACGCATCCGTGTCGGCATTTGTCACTTTGTTTCGCCATGCGCTGCTGGCCTTTGGCGAGCCTGCCGCGGCTTCGAAGCGCGAAGTTGTCGACCGCGCTGCGGCGCTGGTGAGCAGCAAACCGGATGCTTTTCGCGCGATTCTTGACGTGCGCGAGGGCAAGCGAAAGCCTTCCGACGTGGACGCCCAGGAGACTTTGCGCGGTTTTGTCGAACTCGTCGAGCGCATGACGAACCTGGTCGACTGCCGGTTCGAGGGCACACGTTAGTGCACGCTTTTCGCGGAGGAGCAAAATGAAAAAAGGTTGGGCGGTGCTGGGCGTCATCGTCCTGATTATCGTTATCGTTGCGGGAATGTACATCAGCGCGCGCAACCAGATGGTGCGCAAGAACGAAACGGTCAAATCCGACTGGGCGCAGGTTGACGTCGTTCTCGAACGCCGCGCCGATCTGATTCCTAACCTCGTGGAAACGGTGAAAGGAATCGCTGCGCAGGAAGTCACTGTCTTCACGGCTGTCGCCAACGCGCGCGCCAACTTGATGAATGCCCAGACTCCGAAAGACAAGATCGCCGCCAACGGCCAGATTGATAGCGCGCTAGTCAAAGTGCTCGCGCTCACCGAGAATTATCCGCAGTTGAAATCCAACGAGAGCTTTTTGCAGCTTCAGAATGAATTGGCCGGAAGCGAGAATCGCATCGCCGTCGAACGCAAGCGCTATGACGACGCGATTCAGGACTACAACACGTTCATCGGTACCTTCCCCAATAGCACTTTCGCGCGTTGGGGAGGCTTCCAGCGCAACGACGCCTACTTCGCGGCATCTCCTGCGGAGCGCGCGGTGCCAAAGGTCGCCTTTCCCGCTGCCAAGCCGTAAAAGGCAAGCATTTGAGCGCAGGCAATACTTATATCTGATTGATAATACGCCATATAGATAAGCGCGTCTTGACCGCGTCGCCCGCCTGCTGTAACGTATTTGTCTGCGCGCAATCGAGGCGCCAAGGATCTACCAGCAACCTACCTAGATGAGACAAACCGTCAGGATGTCGGGGGGCATTGCCGATCTATTCGGCACCTACGACGAGAATCTTAAGCTCCTCGAATCGACTCTCCACGTAACCACGCAATTGCGCGACAGCGACTTGCAAATCGAAGGCGATCCAGCCGGAGTCAGCCGCGCCGCCAAGTTCCTGAACGACTACAATGAATTGATCCGCGAGGGGCGGAAAATCGAAAGCGCGGATGTGAAAGCGATGCTACGCATGGCTCATGAAGAACCCAATTTCTCGATGCGCGGTGCAGTCGAACACCCGCGCCCGCGCGCCTTTGGCAAAAAGCCCATCGCCGCGAAGAGTCCCAATCAGCGCCGCTACATGGAAGCGCTTGAGCAGTACGACATGGTGTTCGCCATCGGCCCGGGCGGAACAGGGAAGACGTATCTCGCCGTCGCCATGGCCGCTTCCGCGCTCCTCACCAAGCAAGTCAACCGCATTATCCTTGTCCGCCCCGCCGTCGAAGCCGGCGAGCGTCTCGGTTTTTTGCCCGGCACGTTGCAAGAGAAAGTCGATCCTTACATGCGGCCGCTTTACGACGCGCTCCACGACATGCTCGAAGCCGACAAGCTCGAGCGCTTTCTCGAAAAGGACATCATCGAAGTCGCACCGCTCGCGTTCATGCGCGGCCGCACGCTGAACGACTCATTCGTGATTCTCGACGAAGCCCAAAATACCACCAGCGAGCAGATGAAAATGTTCCTCACGCGTCTGGGCTTCAATTCCAAGGCCGTGATCACGGGAGATGTTACGCAGATCGATTTGCCGACGGAACGGCGTTCCGGTCTCGTCGAAGCTCTCGACGTGGTCGGGAAAATCGAAGGCATCGCCATCGTCCATTTCGACGAACGCGATGTGGTGCGCCACAACCTGGTGCAGCGCATCATCAAGGCCTACGAAGAATACGACGGCGGGCAGCACGGCAATCGTGCCGCGGCCAATAGTCATTCCCGCGAATCCGGCCGCCGCGACAGCGCGGAGTAGCCCCCAGCCCATGGTAATCAACCGCCAGAGACGTGTATCTGTTGCTTCTCCCTCGTTGGAGCAATTCTTTGCTCGCATCGCCAGGCTCCTGCATATTTCCCCCGGCGCAGCCACTGTATGCCTGGTGACGAACGCGCAAATAACGCGCTGGAATCGCACTTATCGCGGCAAAGCCAAGCCCACGGACGTCCTCTCGTTTCCATCGGAAGCCGTCGCAACAAAAAAGCGCGCAGTGCGGAAGGGCTCTAAGCCGGCACGCGGCCTGCGCCATTCACCGTCGCGCAATGGTTCGTATTTGGGCGACATTGCTATCGCGCCCGCCGTCGCGCGTCGCAACGCGCGCGAGTCTGGCCGCGCGTTTGACGACGAAATGCGCGTTTTGATGCTTCACGGCCTTCTGCATTTATTGGGATACGATCACGAGAGCGACAGCGGCCAAATGGAACGTCTCGAGCTGCGCTTGCGCGGCCAATTGGGGATTCGATAAGAAATGGGCTTGCTCTATTACACACTCGGGATCCTGGTGCTCGCCGCGGGCCTCACGGTCTTCGCCTATCTCGACCGCATTTATCGGCAACTTGGTCGCGTGGTCACCGGGCCGGCGCACGCGAACTTGGACGCCTACGTAGCCGAAATCGAGCCGCGCCTGAGAATCGCCCGTTTCCGCGCGGGCGGTACGTTCAGCCTCCTCACGCGTCTCTGGCTCGTCGTCGTCTCCGTCCTCACGGCGCGCGCCGTGATACTTTTCGCCGGCGAAACCTGGCAAATCGTCGCCGAGATGATTTTCTTCCTCGGCCTCGAAGTCATCGTCGGAATGCAATTTTTCCCCGCGCTGCTGCTCGCGCGAACCCGGGGCAAGTGGCTGATTCCGCTTTTGCCTGTCATCCGTCTTTTCGCCTGGCTGGTTTGGCCAATTCAAGCCATCCTCGAATTCGCAGTATCCCTCCTGCATATTTCCGACGAGCCCGATAGCGGCGCTGCCCCGGACGGCCAGGACGCCATCGAAGCCATTGTCGACGCTGCAACGGAACAGGGCATCCTCGAGCAGGACGAAGCCCGCCTGATCGAGCAGGTCGTCGAATTCAGCGACAAACGCGTCAGGGAAGTCATGACTCCGCGCCCAGACGTCGTGGCCATCCCCGCAAGCGCCAGCATCGAGCAATTGCGCCGCGTACTGGTCGAAGCCAAACTGTCGCGCCTGCCCGTCTACGAAAATAATCTCGACGAAATTATCGGCATCGTGATCGCCCGCGACGTTCTGCAAGTGCCCGAAAGCGAATCGGCCCAGCGTACGGTGCGCGAACTCGTGCGCCCCGCGCTCTTTGTTCCAGAGGCGAAAATGGGCTCAAGCCTGCTCAAGGAAATGCAGCGCAAGAGCCAGCAAATGGCCATTGTGATTGACGAGTACGGCTCCATGGCCGGCGTGGTCACTGCGGAAGATCTGGTCGAGGAAATTGTCGGCGAAATTGGCGAAGAGGATCGCCAGCCCGTGCCCGATGTCATCCGCGAAAGTTCGGGCAGCATGGTTCTTCGCGGCAGTCTCGCGGTGGAAAAGCTCGAAGAGTTGTTTGGCATCCACTTGAACGACCGCGACGTGGAATCCACGGCCGCGACCGTCGCCGGCCTGCTCAATCACATTGCCGGGCACGTCCCCGAAGCCGGCGAAAAACTCGATTATGATGGCTTGCAGTTTGAGGTTCTCGAAGCCAACCAGCGCAAAGTCCTGCGTCTCCGCGCCCGTCGCCAACCCGAAGCCCGCGCCGCACTCCCGTAAGCCGCAAGCCGAACCTGACGCCTTGATATTTTCGCGCCTCGGGAGTAACTTTCAAATCCCATTTAGAAGCTGAGTCAAACACCCGGGAAGTACTTCGCGGAGGCGCGCCATGGCCATCGACGTCCGAATCAGCGTGAACGGTAAGGAGCACGAGAGCAAAGTCGAGCCTCGACTCCTCCTGGTGCACTATCTCCGCGACACGCTGGGCCTTACGGGTACGCACATCGGCTGCGAGACCAGCCTTTGCGGTGCTTGCACTGTCCTCCTCGACGGCAAAGCCGTGAAATCCTGCACCATGCTCACCGCGCAGGCCGACGGCGCGGAAATCACGACCATCGAGGGCTTGGCCGGCACCTGGAAATCGAACGGCTCCAATGGTCACGGCGGCCTCCATCCCATGCAGGAAGGTTTCTGGGAGAAACACGGCTTGCAGTGCGGCTATTGCACTCCGGGAATGATTCTCACAGCGGTCGCCTTGCTCAACGAGAATCCCAAGCCCAGCGATTCCGAAATTCGCGGCGCGCTTAGCGGCAATTTGTGCCGCTGCACCGGCTATCAGAACATTGTGGAAGCAATTCAATACGCGGCAAAGAAAATGGAAGCGAAAAGCAGGTAGCAGAGGTTCTGAGCACGGAGGTCAACCATGGCGACGGCGGCAAAATACGTTGGCAGGCCGATGAAGCGCAAAGAAGACCCGCGCCTGATTCAAGGTCTCGCGCATTACGTCGATGACATTCAACTCGCGAACATGCACTACATGACCGTTGTGCGTAGCCCATACGCGCACGCCAAGATCCGTTCGGTGGACGTTTCGAAAGCGAAATCCGCCCCCGGCGTCGTCGCCGTAATCACGGGTGAAGACCTTCGCGGCGTCATCGGTCCCGTGCCGTGCGCGGCGCAAATTCCGGACATGAAGCCCGCTGTCCGCAACGTTCTCGCAACCGACAAAGTGCGTTTCGTCGGCGAGCCCGTGGCCGTCATCGTTGCGACTGAGCGCTACGCAGCCCGCGACGCCGTTGATCTCGTCGAAGTCGATTACGAGCCCCTTACCGCCGTCGTTGACCCTGAAAAGGCCATCGCCAAGGGCTCGCCGAAGCTCTACGACAATTTCGCGGACAACGTCGCTTATCGTTGGGAACTCGAAGGCGGCGACGTCGCAGGCGCATTCAAAAAAGCCGACAAAATTATCAAGCAGCGCATGGTCAATCAGCGCCTCATCCCCATGGCTATGGAGCCGCGGGGTGTGGTTGCCACATTCGACGCCGGCGAGCCCAAATTAACGATCTGGACTTCCACGCAGATTCCGCACCTGGTTCGCACGCAGGTCGGCGCGATGCTCGGTTTCTCGGAGACTTCGATTCATCTGATCACGCCGGAAGTCGGCGGCGGCTTTGGCAGCAAGTTGAACGTCTACGCGGAAGAAGCGCTCTGCGCGCATCTCGCGATGAAAATCGGCAAGCCTGTGAAATGGATCGAATCTCGCCGCGAGAATTTCCAGGC
>DATNDO010000196.1:0-8842 GCA_035606955.1 Candidatus Angelobacter sp. | reverse complement strand
AAAGATCGCGCCGATTTCCTGACTGTGTACATTCGCGAAGCGCATCCGCAGGATGAATGGCAGATGAAGTCGAACGTCGATCAAAATATTTGCTACATGCAGCCGCGAACGTTTCCGCAGCGCGTCGCCATCGCCAACGATTTCGTGACGCGCTTCCATTATCCGATTCCCATCGAGATCGACACGATGAACGATGCCGCCGATCACACGTATGGCGGTTGGCCGGAACGAATCTACATCATCGATGAGTCGGGGAAAATTGTGTATCGCGGCGGGTTGGGCCCGTTCAATTACCATCCGGAAGAAGCGCGTGCATGGCTGGCGCGACGTTTCCCGCAAACAGCATCCGCATCGCTGGCGGCGCCACACGTCGGTCAGTAGTAACTTTGTTGTTGTGCCCCTGCGGAAAAATAATTTACGCGGATCGTTCGAGGGCGGCGCGATCCCAGTTTCCCAGGGACGCGGCCGCGTCGTAGGTGCTTTCGCAAAAATCCATCAGAGCGTCGCGAGGGGACGCGCTTTTGCGCACGTCCTCGTACGGTAGAAAAAACTCCGATTGCTCCGCACCGTAGTAAGCCGCTGCGGGACGCACAGTTGCTTGTTTGAAGCCGGGCGGCTCCGGAGCGGCGTAGGCGTAAAACGCGGCGTCAATCACGCCTTCGTTTCCGGGCCAGAATCCCACGCTGCTCACTTCATGCGAATAGGCCTCGCGCGTCATAAAGTCCGCTCCGGGACGTTCTGGGGCGCGGCGGCCGGAGAATCGCGTAACGGCCAGGTCGAAACTGCCCCAGAAGAAATGCACGGGACTCGATTTGCCGACAAAGCGCGCGCGAAATTCCTGCAGCACGGCCTCCGTACTAACCAACGCTCTCCAGAAGCGGTTGGCATATTCGGGATCGTAGGAAGCATGCACGGTGTCCTGATCGAACCTGATGGGATTGGGGATTTCCACAGGCATGGGCCAGATTTTGACGCGAATGTCGAGAGAGGCGAGCGCTTTCATAAACTCGCGATAAAACTCCGCCACCGAGCGCGGCTTCAATGCAATTTCGCGAGCCTGAGCGTCGCAAGTTTGGATTTCAAGAATGTGCTGCAGAAAATCGAATTGAATTTCAAACGCACCTTTGCCGTAGGGAATCGCGGAAGTGGTGAGGCCGCGGCTATTGACGTAGAGCGGAACATTCCACCAATGATTGAGGAGCGGCGTGAGCGCGAGGCGGACTTTGCCAACCATTTGCGTCCACATATGCACGGTGGCGCGCGTCGCTTCCCATTCTTTTAGCGGCAGCGCTGGCCAGAAAAGATCCTCGGCATATTGGGGCGGCAAGTTTCGGGCGGGTTTGGGTTCAGGGGTCATGTCGTTACAACGTCATGCAAACGTCATACGCTACCCGCGCAAGGACGCAGCGCCGCATGGCTTTAGTCCAGCATTATTTCGTCGACGTAGCACCAGCGCCAATTCTCTCCGGACTCGAAGGATCGGATGAGGGGGTGCTTGGTGGCGTGGAAATGTTTTGTGGCATGGCGATTTTTCGACGAATCGCAGCAACCAACGTGGCCGCAGATCAAGCACAGCCGAAGATGCACCCACGTGTCGCCCATCAAGAGGCATTCCTTGCAGCCTTTGCCGCTGGGCGTGACTTTCTGGATTTCCTTGACGTGCGCGCAGGTTTGACTCAATGCAATAGCCTCTTGGCGGATTTTACGCCTGTTCGCCGGGAAAAATCGAGGCGAACAATTCCGGATGAAGAAAGCATCTGAGAAAAATAATGGTGAGACGCGGCGGGCACCGCGCCTCACGATTGATGTCTAATCGACCGCGATGGCCCTCACGGCGTTTTGACAATTATGTTTGCGACGTTGCGCAGGCGAAGCATGGAATTGAAAGCGGCAACGTCTTTTGACATGAGTTGCTGACCTTCGTTTCGAGCTTCTTCGGCCTTCTTACTGAGTTCGTCAGCGACGGCGACTTGCTGCGTCGTAGGCGGGAAATCGGTGCTGGCGAGTTGGCGCGCGAGATAGGCGAGCTTCTCGGCGAGCATCGACGCCCACCGCACATCGTCCTGCCCGCGGCCGGTTGCCTTGAGTTGCAACAAGGTCCCTTCAAAATCGGTGAGCTTGTTGTTCAACTCGTTTGCAGCATCGCGAATTGACTTCGAATTCGCGTCGTCTCCGAGTTGCGTCTCCAGTTGATTGAGCTGCGCGCGCACGGATTCGAGTTGATTGACGGTATCCGCCATCGCGTTCAGTTCGTTTTGGAGATGCTCGACGAGTTTCGTCTGCGTCTGAATGTCGGCATCGGTGCCAGTAGAGTGCGGGTCCTTTAGAATCCGCAACTTCTGCGTGTATTCCTTTCCTCCGGCGAGCAGTTTCACCGTGTACGTTCCCGGCATTGCGAGGAGTCCAACAGGTTCGACGCCCGGAGCGGGACGCCAGCCTTCCGGACCAACTGTTACTTCAGGCGCGTAGAGCGGACTCGTGCGCAACCGAAACTGCGTGCCGGGATCGAAGCGCATATCCCACCAGACGCGGTTGACTCCGGCATTTTTTGTGCCGTCGAAGGTGCGAACGGTCTTACCGCTCGCGTCGGCGATTTCGATTTTCACGTCGTCCTTCGTCGCAGACTTCAAATAGTAGTTGATCACCGCGCCGTACGGTGGATTGTACCCGGTTGTTGGATCGTAAGTTACGGATGCAGGCTCGGTGACATTGCGGAAACGATAAGCGTCACGCGGCGCAAAAAGATGCGCGTCGGACGCTCGCACTTCCGGCGTCATTTGTTGGAGCGGGGAGATATCGTCCAAAATCCAGAAGCCGCGTCCGTAAGTCGCCAGTGCGAGATCGTGGAAACGTTCCTGCACCGTCATCCAGTAAACAGGCGCGTGCGGCAATCCTGACTGCAACGGCTGCCAGTTGTCGCCGTCGTCAAACGAAACGTAGAGCGCATTCTCGGTGCCGAGGTACAGCAATCCCTTGCGTACGGGATCTTCGCGAACACAATGCGCGTAACTCAACATGCTGTGCTGGATGCCGTTTGTGATTAGCGTCCAGGTCTTGCCGTAATCGCTCGTTTTGTAAACAAACGGATCGCGATTGTTCATCTGATGAAAATCGACGGTGATGTAAGCCTTGCCCGCGTCGTAACGCGACGGCTCGATGTTGCTCACCGTTCCCCACTCAGGCAGATTGGGAATATTGGCGGTGACGTTTGTCCAATGCTTCCCGGCGTCGCGCGTGATTTGCACGAGACCGTCGTTCGTGCCCGCCCAAATCACGCCCGCTTCTTTCGGCGATTCGGCGATGGAAAAAACAACGCCGGCGTATTCGACGCCGATGTTGTCGGGAGTGAGGCCGCCGGAAATTCCCATTTTGCTTTTGTCATTGCGCGTCAAATCGGGGCTGATGACTTGCCAGCTATTGCCGCCGTCGGTGGTCATGTGAACGTACTGGCTGCCTGTATAAACCCTGTTGTGGTCTTCAGGCGAGATGGCGATGGGGAACTCCCAGTTGAAACGATATTTGACGTCAGAGGCGGGCGCTCCGTTGGTGGTTTCGGGCCACACTTCCACTTCGCGCGCCTGCCGATTCGTCACGTTATCGAGAATCACCGTTCCACCGACGCTGCCCGAGCCTGTCCCGCTGTTCCAGACGGTGTTGTTGTCGACGGGATCCACCGTTGCGAAACCGCTTTCGCCGCCTGCCAGCGAGCTCCACGCGCTGCGCGAAATGGGGCTGGCCCCTCGGCGTGGGCCGAAGCCACCAAATTGCAGGCTATTGCTGGGTCCGCGATACGAGCCACCGTCCTGTTTGTTGCCGTAGACATTGTAGGGAATTTGATCGTCCACGGTGACGTGGTAAATCTGCGCGATGGGAAGTTGAATATGGTCCCATGTACGGCCGTGGTTAATGGAAATGCTGACGCCGCCATCGTTCACAACCGCCATGCGATTTCCATTCGTCGGGTCAATCCACATCTCATGATTGTCGCCGCCGGGGCTGGAAGGCATTTCCGTGAGCGTCTTGCCGCCGTCGAGCGTTCTCGAAAACGCGGCGGAGAAAAAGTAAACTTCGTTCTCGTTGTCCGGCGAAATTTCTTCGCGCGTGTAATAGTGCGTGCGTCCGCGGATTTGGCGGTCGTAGCTCATAACTTGCCAGTTCGCGCCGCCATCGTCGGATTGCCAAAGCTGCCCACGCTGTGTGGGCTTGCCGTCCATCGGGACGCCATCGCCCGTCTCGATCTCGGCGTAGACGCGATTGGAATCGCTGGGAGCCACGCGCACTGCGATTCGGCCGATGGGTGAATCGGGCAGGCCGTGCCCTTCAAGGCGCGTCCATGTGACGCCGCCGTCAGTCGATTTGAAAATTCCACTACCAGGTCCTCCGCTCGTGCGGCCCCAGGTGTGAATCACAAGTTGCCACATCCCCGCGAAAAGAACGTGCGAGTTGTTCGGATCCATGGCGAGATCGCCGCAGCCCGTATTCTCGTCGACGAACAGTGTTTTCTCCCAAGTTTTCCCGCCGTCGGTGGTGCGAAATACGCCGCGTTCGGGTTGCGGCCCGTACGCTGTTCCGAGCGAGCAAGCGAGAACGATGTCCGGATTGCGCGGATCAATAATCACGTTCGCGATGCGGCCGCTGTTCTCCAGGCCCATGTGCGTCCACGTGTGACCCGCGTCCATTGATTTATAAATTCCGTTGCCGATGGAAATGTGGCTGCGAATGTACGGTTCGCCCGTCCCTGCCCACACGATATTCGGGTCGGTAGCCGCGATGGCTATCGCGCCAACCGAGGAAACGTCCTGCGAATCAAAAATAGGCTCCCAATGAATTCCACCATCGGTGGTCTTGAAAATTCCGCCGGAAGCCGCGCCGACATAATAAATATTCGGATCGCCGGGGACGCTCGCCACCGAGATCGCGCGGTTGCCCACCGGACCGATGTAACGGAAACGCATTTGACCAAACGGTCCGGAAGAGTTGTTGCCGCGCGTTCTTTGCGCGAATAAAATGCCCGCGCTGGAGAGCAACAACACGACCGCAATGGATGCCAGCAAAGCGACTCGCTTTGACATGATTTGTTTTCCTCTTTTGAATTGAAGGGTAATAAGACGCGCGGATAATACTGCGTGCTTCTGAGGACGTCAACAGCCGTTCAGCCCTACTATGTACCGCGCCGGAATTATCGGGCAGAACCTTCACTTGAAAATTCAGTGGGTAGAGCGTAACGTTTCGCTCCGCAAGTTTAATTCGAACTTTAATTAGACGCCTGTCACCGATTGCTGAATTTGTGGCATGGGGCCCGACCAAAGGTGGAACTCATGAAGAAGTTTGTTTTCATTTTTGCCGTTGCATGCATTTCTTTTCCCGCGTGGGGAGCACAAAAAGCGGACATCACACGCTGGGAGCACGAAGCCCAGAACGTCACCATCATCCGTGATAATTGGGGGATCGCGCACGTCTACGGGAAGACGGACGCGGACGCCGTTTTTGGCATGGAATACGCGCAGGCCGAAGACGATTTCAATCGCGTGGAGACGAATTACATCAACGCAATGGGACGCCTGGCGGAGACGGAAGGGAGGTCCGCGCTTTACCAGGACCTGCGGATGAAGCTCTTCATCGACCCTGAAACGCTGAAAAAGCAGTACGCGGAGAGTCCGGCGTGGCTGAAGACGCTGATGAACGCGTTCGCCGACGGTTTGAACTACTACCTTTACAAGCACCCTGAGGTGAAACCGAAGGTCATAAAGAGATTCGAGCCGTGGATGGCGCTGAGCTTTAGCGAAGGGAGCATCGGGGGCGACATCGAACGCGTGAACATCACGCATCTCGCGGACTTTTACGGCCACGAACTGGTTGTCCAGGCGATGCCCGCGAATCGGGATGCGATTCCTGAACCGACTGGCTCGAATGGCATGGCCATCGCGCCTGCGAACACAGTCGGTCACCACGCGCTGCTGCTGATCAATCCGCACACGTCATTTTATTTTCGCTCAGAGCTGCAAATGGTGAGCGACCAGGGCCTCGATGCCTACGGCGCCGTCACCTGGGGACAGTTTTTCATTTACCAGGGATTCAATCCGCACGTCGGCTGGATGCACACTTCAAGCGGCGTGGACGCGGTCGATGAATATCTGGAAACGGTGGAGAAGAAGGGCGACCGCTATTATTACAAGTACGGGAACAAGGAGCTTCCGGTCATCGTGAAACAAATCACGGTGCCGTACATCACCGACCACGGCATGGCCAAGGGAAAATTCACCGTGTATTACACCGAGCACGGGCCTGTCATTGGCGAGGAAAAGGGTGCCGAAGAAACGGGCGGCGAGCAGAATGGGAAGTGGGTGACCATCCGGCTGATGCAGGAGCCGATCAAAGCGCTCATTCAGTCTTACACGCGCACTAAAGCAACGAATTTCCAGTCCTTTCTACAAACAATGGAACTGCGCGCGGACTCATCGAACAATACCATCTTTGCGGATTCCGACGGCGACATCGCGTATTACCAGGCCAACTTCATCCCTAAACGCGACAACAGTTTCGATTTCACCAAGCCGGTGGACGGCAGCAATCCGGCGACGGATTGGCACGGCCTGCTGACGCTTGACGAAACTCCGCACCTGCTGAATCCCAAGAGCGGCTGGATTTACAACTCGAACGACGCGCCGTGGAACGCGGCGGGAATAGGCAGTCTGAAGAAGGCGGAATTTCCCTTGTACGTCGAGAAGGGCGGGGAATCAGCGCGCGGACTCCACGCAGTGAGAGTTCTCGGGGACAAGAAGGATTTCACGCTCGATTCACTGATTGGCGCGGCGTTCGATAGCTATCTTCCGTGGTTTGAAAAGGCGATGCCTGCGCTGATAAAGGCGTGGGATCAGGATGCTGACTCGGATCCATTGAAAGCGAAATTGGCGGAACAGATCGCGGTGCTGCGCAAATGGGATTACCGTTGGGGAGTCGATTCGATTCCAACTTCACTCGCTGTATTTTGGGGCGAGGATATTATGCGGCGCGTGGGTCGCGACGCGAGAACTGTGGGTATCCCTGTGTACGATTACGTCGGCAGCAACGTGCCCGCGGAGCAATTACTGCAATCGCTCGCGGCCGCGTCTGATCGGCTGACGGCGGACTTTGGGACTTGGAAAACTCCGTGGGGCAACATCAATCGCTTCCAGCGCCTCGACGACGATATCTTTACGCACTTTGACGACTCCAAGCCGAGCATTCCCGTCGAGTTCACTTCGTCGACGTGGGGCTCGCTGGCGTCTTTCGGCGCGCGCCCATACCCGAATACAAAGAAATGGTACGGCACTAGCGGAAACAGTTTCGTCGCGGTGGTTGAATTTGGGAAGACCGTGCGCTCCCGTGCCGTGACCGCGGGCGGCGAAAGCGGCAATCCAGCGTCTCCTCATTTCGGCGATGAAGCCGAACGCTACGCCACCGGCAATCTGCGGGAGGTCTACTTCTACCGCGAACAGCTCAAGGGCCACACAGAGCGAACCTACCATCCCGGCGACTAGGTCCCGTCCTGTTTTTTGTTGGTCTTGGACAATTGACTGCATTTGGGGAGTCGATGACGTGATGAAAAAGCTGTGTCTATGCTGCGCAATCCTGCTGATGACGATGCCGGCGACGGCATCCGACCTCCAGAAAAAAATCGAGGCGCTGGCGGCGTCGTATCAAGGCCACGTGGCTTTGTACGCGAAAAATCTAACGACGGGCAAGACCGTTTCGCTCGATCCGGAGCGCCCGGTGCAGACGGCTTCGGTTATCAAACTGCCGCTCATGTTGCAGGCCTTCGAGCAGGTGAAGGGGGGGAAGTTGAATCTCTCGGCACCCGTGGTGTTGACGAAAGGTAACCAGGTTCCCGGCTCCGGCATTCTCAACCTGATGGAGCCAGGTCTGACGCTGACATTGAAAGACACGATCACGCTGATGATGACGCTCAGCGACAACACCGCCACCAATATGGTTATCGACGTCGTTGGCCTTCCCCCGACAAATGAGATGCTGGCTCGCATGGGATTGCACAACACTTATTTCTACAAGAAAGTGTTCAAGCCGGCCGAGGGCCCCATGCCGCCCGATCAGAAGCAGTTCGGTTTGGGTAAGACGACCGCGGAGGAAATGGCGAAAGTCATGGAGAGCATCTACCGCTGCGACATGGGCGACCGTGGACTCTGCCTGCAGATGATCACCATCATGCGCAACCAGCAATATCGCGATATGCTGCCGCGCTACCTGGAAAGAGCCGACGCCAGCGAAGACCTTTCCGCGATTGCGGACAAGATCGGCGCCCTCGACGATGTGCGCAACGATGTCGCGCTGGTCTACACGCAACGCGGTCCCGTGATCATTTCCATTTTCACGTATGACAATGCGGATAAATCCTGGACTCCCGAAAATAAGGCGGAGATCTTGATTGGACGTCTGGCGCAGGTCATTGTGAACACCTGGTCGCCAGAAGGTCTAGCCGCGAAAGTGACTGAGCCAGTTGGTACGCCCGCGGCGAGATAGGGCAAGTGGGGAAACGCTTGCTTTCACTTCGACGGATTAAAATACGGAGGCATTGAATGAATATTCTAGCGGCCATCAAACGCGAAGAGCGAAGAATCGAAAAACAGTTGGGCAAGTTGCAGCACGAATTGGACGGAGTAAGAGCCGCAGCGAAGGCGCTGGGGCGCTCTGCTGACCGCGAACTGACCAGTGTCAAGAAGCGCGTGTTGTCCGCGGCAGGGCGAGCCAAGATTTCAAAGGCCGCCAAGAAGCGCTGGGCAAGAGTGAGAGCACAAGCGAAGAAGGCCGTGAGCTAGCATGATTCATGCGGAGATGAGGAAGAGCG
>DATNDO010000184.1:0-10526 GCA_035606955.1 Candidatus Angelobacter sp. | reverse complement strand
GCTAAATCGGGCGTTCCGTTTTGTAAAAGGACCGCGGATGCGGCGAAAGATGTAAACCGCGCGCGGGTATGTTATGGTTCGAGGCTCGCGCCTGCCTCGAATTTCCGGCGCGATTCAAACTATGGCTGAAAAACTCGTACTCGTCGGAGTCTTACCGGAAGTTGTACTCATCGAAGCTGCGGATCAAGTCGTTTGGGTTGCGGAAAGCGGGAATCTTCGCGTTGAATTTGATCCCCAGAGATGTCCATTTTCGTCGAATGTCTTTCAGGCACCCCCGGGTGTGCGCTTAATGAGCGGGACACCGCGCGCCGGCCTGGGTCCCGGGTCGTTCAAATATCGATTGCTGATTAATGACCATGTGATCGCGCACGGCGAAGTGATTATCCGCGGCAAGTAGAACGGCTCAAGAACCGCCAAAGTCCCCAACCTGGAGATACCTGGCTAGTCGCTCGCGAGGGCCGTTCGGCCGGAACTGACAGAGTCGGCGAGCGCGCGACGCGCTTGCGCTAGTCGAAATGCCGACACCGGTCGGCCAGCGGAAACGGTGAGTTCCGCGGCACGCAGCGGAAAATCCTTGCGCTGATCGTAATGAAGACCAAATTGATTGAGCATCTCCACGGCAACCTTCGGATCGTCGCTGCGCTCGACGCCCCAGAACCACAAATGTTCCTCGTGCCGCTGCAAGAGCTGAAGAGTTTCTTCGAGCCTCTTCATGGCGGTGTCAAAAGATGAGACAAGGAAAAATACAGGCAGCGACCAGTCCTTGGCGCCGAACTGTACCTGCACCCGGACCGCATACTTGCCATTCTGATTGATTTCAATGCAGCAGCGATATTCGTTACGCTGGGGGATCAATTTTTGATTCATGGCGTTCTCTCTATTCTGGGGAAGCTGGGCCCTGATCGACGTTACCTTTTTACCCGTTGAAGCTCCGAAAAACCCTACCATCGAGTTGTAAATAGTATTCAGCTACCAGAAACGACACTCGCTGATAAAGGCGCTTCGTACGGAGGAGGAGGTCCCGCCGATTCCGTGACACCCCGCTGGCGACAGGGCAGGCGCTGCTAGAGGAAATATGCTAGACGAATGCCGTATGGGGCGCAACTGAAAAAAAGGATTACCGGCGCTGTCTCTAAGCCTTGTATTTACAATTGTTTAACTGGAGGATTGGCTGATCAGGCTCTTCAAATTGTCTTGATTGAAAGCGAGTTTGCCTTCTTGCTCGTAACGCTTTTGGAGAGCATCGTGGAACGCCTCGAAGGCCACCGACTGCTTCTCCTGCAGGATTTGTTGCCGCAAATCGTTCACCGCCTTTGCAAAATCAGCAGGATTGACTCCTTGCTTGGACTTCACCTGATAGACCACCCAGTTCCCGCTGACAAGAACAGGCGCGCTAGCCTGACCGACGTTCATGTTGAACGCCGCCTCCAAGTCCTTGGCCGGGCCTAGATCGGCGATTTGGCTGGTCCGAGTGATTGGGTCGGTAGACTTAGCCGTCAGGCCCAGCGATTTCGTTGCCTTGTCGAGCGAATCGCCTGCTTTCACGCGCTTGGCGAGCTCTTGCGCTTTCTGTTCGGCAAGATCTTGAGCTTTCTCTTTGCGGTAATCGGCAACAACGCGGTCGCGGACTTCGGCCAGTGTGCCTTGGTGTCCGGCGACGACCTTGTCAACGGAAATGATCACATAGCCTCGATCGATCGAAATCGGCTGACTCAATTCACCCTGACGAAGCGAAAAAAGCGCCTCTTGGAGCTGCGGCGCATTTCCCAGATCGCCCACTGGCTCGGTGACACTCACAAGGGACGTCTCGCCCGTTTGCAAATTAAATTCCTTGGCAATAGCGTCGATAGATTGGCGATTAGACTGGCGCACCGCGGCGGCCAGTTTGTCCGATAGCCCGCTTTGTTCGTCGTTCACTTTCTCCTGCGTCAGCGTCGTCACGATCGAATCGTGAACCTCCGCCAAACTTTTCGTGTGCGCATCTTCCTTCTCCACCACTTTGATGATGTCGAAGCTATACGGCGTCTGCACTACGTCGGAAACGCCGCCCTTCGGTAAGCTGAAAGCGGCCTTCTCGAACGACGGGGCCGTCTGACCCGCGACAATCCAGCCGATATCGCCGCCCTTGGTTTTGGTATTCGCGTCTTCGGAATATTTCTTGGCCAAATCCTCGAATTTTGCGCCATGCTTAGCTTGCTCGTCGACTTTCTGGGCCTGCTGCTTGATCAGCGCCACTTCCGCATCGGTCTTACCCAGCGTGTTGAACACAATCTGCTCAGCGTGAACGCGATTTTCAACCTTGTAATCATCCAAATGCTGTTGGTAATACGCCTGGATGTCGGCATCGCTGATTCTCGTATTCTTCTTGAGCTGATCGAGATCCAGAAGAGCGTATTTTGCGGAGCGCCGTTCAGGCACCTGGTATTTCGACTGGTTCTTCGCAAAATACGCGGAAAGCTCCGCATCAGAAGGATTGATCGTCGATTCCAGGTCGGACGGTTTGATGGCCACGTAATCGAGCCGAACCTTTTCATTTTGCCAGCGGTAGCGCTGCTCGATTTCTTGCGGTGAGACGCCGATGCCATCGGTGACCAAGTCCTTGAACTTTTCCATCAGCACGCTCGTGCGCACCTCATCTTCGAACTGCGCCACGGACATGCCGGTACGCACCTGCACTTCCTGGGCATAGCGCTCGGCGCCAATCCAATTGCCTCCAACGAATGCCGTCGGAATCAACTGCTTGATGCGGGCGGTGGTTTCTTCGGGCGTAACCTGGATACCTAGGCGGTCAGCCTCCATATCCAGAAGGCGCTTGAACACGAGTTGGTCGAGAATCTGACGCATGTACAGGCCCTGAAGTACAGGCGGGACCGTCTGCCCGCGTGTCTGCTGGTCGTACTGTTGGCGGACGTCAACGGCGGTGATGTTCTGGCCGCCGACCGTGGCGATCGCATCGGCGCTGCCCGTGGTCGAGTTGCCCAGCGGTGAAATGGGCGCCATGGTCAAAACCATTGCGCCACTGATAAGCACAAGGATGCCGCCTAGAAAAATCCTTACAGCCGTCTTGCTCTGGCTCAGGTTCTTTAGCACTGTTTTTTGCGCCTCGTTATCCGGAAACATGATTATAGAAGAGCGCAGCGAATCACTCAACTTGAATCGAAGCAAGACAGTCAATTGACCCCCGAACCGCCAAGGGACTGGCATATCCTTGACAGCCAACAAGCCTTCGCTTATGGTCTTGTTCAAGGACGGCGTCGTTTAGTCTCAGTCTACCCGCTTGCTTAACGGGACTAACGTGAAATCAAATCTCATCAAGCTCTTGGCCGCTGCGTCTCTATTCCTCAGCGTCGCACCGTGCGTGGCGGCCCAAGGTGGTCCTCCCTTACCCAGCACGCTTGGCAAAGCGCAAGGAACGGGGTGGATCATGGTGTACATTCGCGGTGAGCACGGATCGATCGTACCCGCCTCCGTGCTACCGCAGTTGACCCTTACCTCAGAAGATAATTCGCCCGTGACGCAAACCCCCCGCATGGTGGGAAACGGCTGGGCGTTCTCTGGCCTTGCAACGGGAGTCACCTACGACCTGGAAGTGAAGGCCGATGGTTACCAGCCCGCTCGGGAACTGGTCTCGGTTCCCGCCATGGACTTTGGCTCCGCGACTGTCACTGTCTTCTTGAAACCCCTTGATGAGCGATTGCTCTTTCATCCGCCAACCGGTGCGTTTGTACTCGCGCCTCGCGCTCAAAAAGAGATGGAAAAAGGCTTGCGCGACATGAGCTCGGGCAAGATTCCCTCGGCCCAGAAGCATTTCCTGAATGCAATTCACATGGCGCCCGGCAATCCCTACGTGAATTACGTTATGGGAATGAGCTATCTTCTTGCGAAGCAGTTGCCACTTGCACAGCCCTATCTCGAGGAATCCGTTTCGGTGGATCCGAATCAAGTACCCTCCCTGATGGCCCTAGGCACTTTACGCTTCGATGAGGGAAACTATCCTGGTGCGATCGACGTTTTGAATAAGGCCGTGCAATTAGACCCGTCTTCTTGGAAGTCTCAATGGATGCTTTCCGGATCCTATCTCCACCAGCACGATTACCAGCAGGCGCGGGAACACGCGGAAAAGGCGCTTGCGACCGGCAAAGAAGCGGCCAGCCGAGTCGAGCTTATTCTTGGGGAAGCATTGGCCGGTTTAGGCGAGCGCCAGCGCGCGATCGCGGCGTTCGAAGTGTTTCTCACCGACTACCCCACCGACCCTAGCGTCGCGAGAATTCGAGGCTGGGTCGAAAACTTGCGCAAAACCCCACAAAAGTAGGCCGGAGCCGATTGCGGAATCAATCCCTTCCACCTTTCTTATTTCATCATCCTCCTGTTTCCAACAGACTTTGCCCCACTTGACAGCAGTGGGCGCGTCGCCTATTGTCGTGCGAAAGGCCGCACGATCCAGATCAGCGCCAAAACCCCTGGTACGGCCGAAGGGTCACCTGCGGGGTCAATATGAGCTCAGCTTTAAGGTTATTCGCAATCATGCTCGTCTCGGTTGGGCTGGCGCTGCCCGCAACCGCGCAAGTTGCGGGTCCCGCCCACCTTGGGCAGGACCTTGGCAGCGTCACCGTGTACATACGGAGCGAACGAGGGGATCCGTTATCATCCGTGGCTCCTAAAATCAAGTTAACGTCGATGACGTATGACGCACCCGTTCCGAATTTTCCACAGAGTACCGGTGATGGATGGGTGTTCTCAGGCGTCGGTGCGGGTGATACGTATGAAGTTGAAGTTAAAGTGGATGGTTATGACACTGCGCATGAAACCGTCACTCTTCCTCCAGGTGCAGGCGCGTCCGCAAGTGCAATCGTATTCATGAAGAAGACGGATGACCGATTGGTGTTTCGCCCGCCCACAGGCCAATTCGTTCTTGCACCCCGTGCCGAAAAAGAAGTCCAGAAGGGTCTGAAGGATTTGCAGTCGAATAAGATCGATTCAGCGCAAAAGCATTTTCAAAAAGCTCTGGGCATGGCGCCGGGAAATCCCTACGTGAACTACGCGATGGGAATGAGTTATCTGCTCGCGAAGCAGTTGACTCCGGCCGGACCATATCTCGAAAGGTCGGTGTCGATCGATCCCAAGCAAGCCCCTGCACTTCTTGCCCTTGGAACGCTGCGTTTCGAGCAGAAAAATTATCCGGGAGCCGTTCAAGTCCTCGTCCAGGCAGTGCAACTGGATCCTTCCTCGTGGAAAGCACAATGGATGCTGGCAGGTTCATATCTGTATCAGAAAGACTTCGAACATGCCCGTGAGTCCGCGGAAAGGGCGCTTGCATACGGCAAGGGAAACGCGAATCAAGTCCAGCTGCTTCTCGGAGAAGCGTTGGCCGGATTGGGAGAGCGTGAAAGGGCCTTGAGTGCTCTCCAATCCTTCCTGAACCAATATCCGAAGGACCCCAACGCCGCGAAAGTTCGTGGTTGGATCCAGGCACTCGAAAAGCCGTCGGAAGCCGCTGCGCAGCCCGCGCCTGCCGCAGTCACACCGCATACCGTTGCGACGGCGTGGCCCGGGCTAGTGCCTCCCCCTTCGCCGCCTGTCGAACCCCCGGTTAGGGAGAATTGGGCTCCGCCCGACATCGATGCGGAGAAACCCTTTGTAATTTCGGGTGCCGCCTGTTCCCTGCCCACAGTCCTTCACGCCGCAGAGGAAAAGGCGGTGCAACTCGTAAGTAATCTTCAGAAGTTTACTGCCACTGAAGAGTATCAGTCGGTGGAGATCAAACAGAACCAACAATTGGAAACGCCGGACACGCGCACATACGGGTACTTGGTGTTCATCGACGAACCCCGTCGACACGTCATCCAGGTGCACGAAGTACGAAACCAAGGGTTGAGTGCAAGAGACATGCCCGGACGTCTTGCAGATTTCGGTGCGCCAGCCCTCGCGCTGGCGTTTCATCCGGTATATAGCGGTGATTTCACCTGGAAATGTGAAGGACTCGGGGAATGGAAGGACCAGCCGGCCTGGATATTGCGGTTCGAGCAACGAACCGACGCTCCCACCAGCCTTCTTGCTAGCTTCGATACGCCATCGCAGGAATATGCTTTGCCCTTGAAAGGGCGCGCTTGGGTCGCCGAAAACGGCGGACAGGTCATGCACCTCGAAACCGATCTAGCGAATCCGGTCGCGCTGGTCGGATTGCAAAGGGAGCATTTCGTAGTCGATTACCAGCCCGTACGGTTTCGGACTCACAAAGTAACGCTGTGGCTTCCGGAAAATGTCGATGTCTATATTCAATACCAAGGCCACTATCTTCATCACTATCACCACTACCATGATTTCAAGCTTTTCTGGATCGGCACTGACCAGACGATCAGCAAACCCAAGGAATCTCTCAGCCCGCAATAGATGAAATCCAGTGCTCCGCCCATGCCCGTATTGCCTGTACTTCAGTACAGTGCAAATTGCGGTGCGCGAGGCTATCTACATGAACAAGGCCGCTTGCGCGACGACAACGCGAGTGCTACGGTGAAGATTACCTTTTTCTCCGCGTGAAATTGACGAAAAGAACGCACATCTTCATAAGGCGTCGCGGAAACTAAGAAGAGGTACGCGCGGGTTTACCAGGACCCGCCGCGCAGGAGTTTTGCGTGGCGAATTGGATTGGCGGCGATCAGAAAATACCCCAGGGGCGTTTAATCCTCGTTTCCTACGGCATTGTCCTCGGAATCATCCTGCTGTTGCTCGGATTCTGGAAACTGCAAATCGTGCAATCCGGGCACTATTCCGACTTGGCGGAAAAAAACCGTGTGCGCTCGATACCCATCATCGCCCCGCGAGGGAAAATATTGGACCGCAATGGGCGCGTGATCGTCGACAACTATCCTTCGTTTAGCATCCTCCTGTTGCGCGATGATCCCGCTCAAATCCAGAAAGATCTGCCCCAAATTACAGCCGGGCTTAATATCACGCCGGAAGATCTGAAGCAACAACTCGAGGAAGCAAAAATCGAACCGAAATTCCAGCCGGTCATCGTCAAGCCGGAGGCCACCGACGCAGACCTCGCGTTCGTCGAGTCGCATCGTCTGGATTTGCCCGAGCTTGAATTGATGATGGTGCAGCGCCGCAAATATCCCCCGAACGATTTCCTCGCACACGTGATCGGATATGTAGGAGAAGTATCGCCCGAACAACTCGATCAGCAGTCTGGCGATCGCTACAAGCCTGGCGACATCGTGGGCAAGGCGGGCCTCGAGCGCCAATACAACGATACACTGACGGGAACGGACGGCATGCGGCGCGTCATTGTGAACAGCATCGGAAAGCCCGTACGAACGCTCGATGACACAGAACCCATTCCCGGCAAACCCATTCAATTAACCATTGACTACAACCTGCAAGCGGTGGCCGAGCAGGAATTGGCGGGCAAAGTCGGCGCGATGATTGCGCTCGATCCCCGTACGGGCGAAATCCTGGCAATGACGAGCCAACCTTCTTTCAATCCGAACGATTTCTCGGTCCGCATCCCGAGCAAAGAGTGGCGAGTGCTAAACGACGATCCGAATAAGCCAATGCTGGATCGCGCCATTCAGGCGCAACTGGCTCCCGGTTCGGTGTTCAAAATTCTAGAATCCGCAGCGATGCTGGAATCGGGCGTCCCTCCGCCGGACTTTCAGGTTTTCTGCCCTGGTTATGCAGTGTTTTACGGCACCGTACGGCACGATTGGGACCCGAAGGGCCACGGTGAAGTCGGTCTGCACAAGGCGATCGTGCACTCCTGCGACGTCTTTTTCTACAATGTGGGCCAGCGGCTGGGCATCGATAAGATTGCGTACTACGCAACTGCGCTGGGTTTGGGAAAGCGAACAGGAATTGATCTTCCGGGGGAAGAGCCAGGACTTGTGCCGTCGTCGGAATGGGTTGAACGCGTGTATCACCACAAGTGGTATCCCGGTTCGACGATTTCCGTAGCTATTGGGCAGGGCGCGACAGAGGTAACACCCATCCAACTGCTGCGCACGGTCAGCGGCATCGCCATGGGCGGAGTCTTCTACCAACCACACTTGCTCAAGGATTTCAGCCCCGTCAAAGTCACGCGGTTCCCGCTATCTGAAAACACAGTCGAGCAGGTGACCGACGGTATGTATGGCGTGGTGAACGAAGGCGGGACCGGCGTTTTCGCCTATAACATCCTGAAGCAAGCGAAGTTGCAGGACGTCGAGTTCTGCGGCAAAACCGGCACGGCGCAGACAATCAGTGCCAAAGGTCTTCTTAGGCTGTCAGCCGCGGAACGGCATCATTTCGGTTATAACACCTGGTTTGTGGGCTTCGCGCCGAAACGCAATCCGGAAATTGCCATTGCCGTATTGGTGCAGGATACCGCTCTCGAGGCTGGCGGCGCTGCTGCCCCGCTGGCCGCGCGTTTTATCAAGGCTTACTACGAACAGAAACAGGGCCAGCCGATTCAGGAGCTCGAGGCTGTGAAATCCCCGCCCAAAGTTCGAGCAGCGACGACGCAGGTTGCCAAGACAGTGCCGCAAGGACAATGAGCGAACGCTCACACGCATTCGAATTCGACTGGTGGCTGCTGACGATCGTCATGGCCATCTGCCTGGTGGGCCTGCTGGAGATTTACTCCTCCACGCACGGTAGCGCGCTCCACGGAATGCAGTGGAAACAGCTGACGTGGATTGGGATTGGCTTCGGTGGGATGCTGATCTTGTCGCGCATCGACTACAACGCAATCCTCGATCAGTCGCCGCTGCTCTATCTGGTCGGACTCGCGGCCCTTTTATTAGTACTCGCCGTGGGACATACGCGTTTTGGCGCCAGACGCTGGATCGTCGTGGGCGGCGTTGTTTTACAGGTGTCAGAGCTGGCGAAGTTGATTATAATCATTGTGCTGGCCCGCTACTTCAGTGAAGTGCGGACAGAGCGATTGACGCTTGCAGATTTGGCCAAGATTGGCTTGCTGGTAGGAGTTCCGGCGGGTTTAATTTTGCTCCAGCCCGATCTCGGGACCGCGATGGTCCTGGTCCCCGTGGCGATAGTTGGAGCGTTTTTGGCGGGGATCAATTGGAAGCATGCAGTGGCGGTGCTCGCGCTTGGTGCCTTGGTGGCCGCTGTTGGATGGAACGGACACTTCCTCAAGCCGTATCAGAAGCAGCGCCTGGCAACTTTCGTGCACCCGGAAGAAAGCCCACGCGGTGCAGGCTACCAAATTCTGCAATCGGAAATCGCGGTAGGTTCGGGAGGCTTTTGGGGTAAGGGGTTCGGAAAGGGCAGCCAAAATCAGTTGGGTTTTGTGCCCGTGCGGTACTCAGACTTCATTTTGGCGGCGCTGGCAGAGGAGCAAGGGTTTTTCGGCGTGCTGATCTGCATGCTCTTGTATTTGGCGCTGCTATTACGATTAGTCGACAACGCCCAGAAAGCCAAAGACCGGGCGGGAATGTACCTGGTGATGGGCGTGGCAGCGATTCTTGCATTTCACGTAGTCGTAAATGCCGGGATGGTGATAGGGTACATGCCAGTGACCGGTATACCTCTGCCATTCATGAGCTACGGAGGTTCGGTAACGATATTCGGATTTTTGGCTCTGGGCCTGGTGATGAATGTGCGAACGAAGCGCTTCGTCAACTGAGCGCAGAGGAAATTGGTACTCCGGCAGCGCGCTGCGCGCCGGACATTATATGGGGGAGTTAGGACTCATCGGATGAGGGAACATTTCGCAAAAATACAAGTATCCCTCCGGAACGCCCCGGCTGAGCCGGGACACTCGCGTGCATTCATGCACCGTGCGACCGAGTGCCGATGCTCCCTGAGGAGTTTTTATGGCGAAGGAGATGGTGGTTTCCGCGAACCCGCACGAGACGCGGGTCGCGATACTCGAAGACGGGCAACTGTGTGAGATTTATGTCGAACGGGAAAAAGAATTTGCGTTAGTTGGCAGCATCTATAAGGGCCGTGTCACACGCGTGCTTCCCGGCATGCAATCGTCGTTTGTGGACATTGGCCTCGATAGCGATGCTTTCCTTTACGTCACCGACTTCCTGCAAGAACTCGAGGAATTCGACCATATCGTCCACACGGTCGAAGAAAAAGTTCAAAAGATGGAGGATCAGGGCGGACAGGTGTACACGCCTGCAGGCGCTGATCAGGGAGCCATCGAGCCCGCGGATGTGGCTCTGTTGCCCGGCGAAACGATCGGCATCGGAAATGCCCTCTCCGAGCCATCCTCGGGCCAGGGCAACGCGCCGGCTCCACGTCGCGAAGGTTTCCACGGACGGCCCTCGCACGAAGGTAGGCCACGCGATGACCGCGGCGGATATGGACGTAGCGGCGGTGCTGGAAGAGACCGCGGGCGCGGTGGACGGGGGCGCCCCGGTAGTGGCGGGCGCGATCACGGACGCGGCGGCCCAGGACGTCATGGCCGCGAGCTACCAGCTTCGAAATATGCTTCACATCGCCCATACGAGCCAGCCGAACAACAAGGACCTTCCGAGCCCTTGGAGCCGGTCCTGTTGCCCGGCGAATCGTTGTCCGTA
>DATNDO010000181.1:0-2506 GCA_035606955.1 Candidatus Angelobacter sp. | reverse complement strand
GATTTTTCGCCCGCGAACAGCGCCACCATTCTGTCGATGCCCAACGCGATGCCGCCATGCGGCGGCGTACCGTAAGTCAGCGCGTCGAGAAAAAATCCGAATCGTTGCCGCGCCGTCTCATCCGAAAGCCCCAGCGCCTTGAACACGCGCGCCTGCACATCCTGACGATGAATTCGAATGCTGCCTGAGCCAAGCTCGACGCCATTCAACACCAAGTCGTAGCCTTTCGAACGCACTTCGCCCGGCGCGCTCTCGAGTTTCTCCAAATCCTCTTCGACAATCCCCGTGAACGGATGCTGCGCGCTGACCCACTGCTTGTCCGTCTCGCTCCATTCGAAAAGCGGAAAGCCTGTGACCCACAGAAACTCCCAGCGGTCTTTGTTAGCCAAACCTAACTGTTCTGCAAGCCGCAGACGCAATTGTCCCGCCACCAGCGCGGCAGAATCCGTGCCCGGAATTTGCTCTTTCGCCGCCAACGCCACAATCAAATCGCCGCGTTTCGCGCCCAGACTCTTCGCCAGGTTTTTCACCGCTTCAGCGCCCAAAGTTTTGTCGAGCGACGACGTAACTCCCTCCGGCGTCACCTTGATTGTGTAAATCGCTTTAGCTCCGGCGCCTTTGCCCAGCTCGGCCAACTCGTCAAGCTGTTTGCGCGACCACGCACCCGCTCCCGGCGCGACCAGCGCATAAATATTCCCTTCGAAGCCGAACGTTTCGCGCGCGGGCTCGAAAAATTTCGTCACGTCCTGCAATTCCATGCCGAAGCGCAAGTCCGGCTTGTCCGAGCCGTAACGCCGTATCGCATCCTTGTATTGCATGTGGCGGAACGGCCGACGGACCGTCGCGCCAATCACGCCGATCGCGCGCTCCATCACGCGTTCAATCACTTCGAAAATGTCCTGCTGACGCGGAAATGACATTTCCAAGTCGAGCTGCGTGAATTCCGGCTGACGGTCGGCGCGCAAATCCTCGTCGCGGAAGCACCGCACAATCTGAAAATAGCGGTCCATCCCACTGATCATCAAAATCTGCTTGAAGATTTGCGGCGATTGCGGCAACGCGTAGAACTGTCCGTGATGAATCCGACTCGGCACCAGATAATCGCGCGCGCCCTCCGGAGTCGAACGCGTCAGCATCGGTGTCTCGATCTCGTAAAATCCCAAATCATCGAGCGCCTTGCGAATTTCGAAAACCACGCGGTGCCGCAGCGCGATATTGTGATGCGGTTTGCGCCGCCGCAAATCCAGATAGCGGTAACGCAGCCGCGTTTCTTCGTTCGCGTTCGTGTCGTCCTCGATTTGAAAGGGCGGCGTCTTCGCGTTATTCAAAATGTGCACGCGCATCGCCATCACTTCCACGTCGCCCGACGCCAGCTCCGGATTCGGCCGCTGCCGCCGGAACACGCGCCCCTCCACCGCTACCACGTATTCCGGACGCACTTCGTCCGCCTTCGCGTGCGCCTCCGAATATTGGTCGCGATTGCACACCACTTGGCAAATTCCCGCGCGGTCGCGCAGGTCGAGAAAAATCAGCTGCCCCAAATCGCGCCGCCGGTGCACCCACCCCATCAGCACCACGTTGCGCCCCGCATCCGCCACGCGCAAGTCGCCGCAATATCCCGTTCGCTTCAGCTCACCCAACGAATCAAACAATTCGTATCTCCCCTCCGGCTTTCCGTTTGAAAAAAGCCGTTCCGCAAATGGAAACTAATAAAAGAAAGTGGCTCGCTAGTAGTGCCCGCGATATATTAGGAAGCATCTTCCTATAAATATCGTTCACGCAAGATTCTGACATGGTGCGTCGTGTGCCCCGCGGTGAGAAATGCCAGGGCGCGCACCGTAAACGTTTTGTCACTGGCGATTCCGCTTCGCATCCACGCATCCGCTGGCATGTTCTTGTAAAGCGAAAGCGTCGCGAGCCGCACCCGTCGGAACTCCTCAACGTGCGCGGACCATCCAATTCCGTCGGCATCTGCGCCGGAGACGGCCACGTTCTGATCGAAACTCGGCAGAGGAGTCTCGAAGCCGCGAGCAAACCACAGCGCGCGAAATCCGAAAAGCCTTTCCGTGTCGTTGAGGTGGTTCAGCACTTGCCGGATGCTCCATTTGTCCGCCGCGTAGCGGTGCAGCGATTGCTCCTCCGAAATTGCCGAGAAGAATCCTGGCAGTTCTTCGAGCTGCCTTTCGAGCGCGCCCAGCACATCGTCGCCCTCAACCTGGTCGATGTAAGTGAAATAGTATGGCGCCGCCTCGCCGACCTCCGGCCGTCCTACAACGTTTACCTTCCCACGGCTCGCTCCTGTTGTCATGTGGCCTCCTTCGCGCGCTTCATCCGCGCGATGTAGTCAGCGCTTTATGTAGCCCAGCAGCGCGCCTTCCGCGATCTTCTCCTGCTTGCCGTCCGCGAGGCGTTTGATCGTCAGCATATCAGATGCAATTTCGTCGTCGCCGATGATTAAAACGTAGCGCGCGCCCATCTTATCCGCGCGTTCGAGAGCCTTGCGGAA
>DATNDO010000162.1:0-8344 GCA_035606955.1 Candidatus Angelobacter sp. | reverse complement strand
CAGGAGCGCGCCGTGGCAAGCCTCGCCGGTCTGTTCGGGATTGTGGCGCTTCTGCTGGCTGCCGTGGGGCTCTACGGCGTCACTGCGTACACCGTCGCGCAGCGCACAAACGAAATCGGCATTCGCATGGCGCTGGGCGCGAACCGCTCAAGCGTCGTCCAACTCGTCCTGCGCGGCGCGTTTGAGCGGGTGCTGATAGGGTTGCTCTTGGGATTGCCGCTCGCCGTCGGCGCAGGACGCTTGATCTCGTCCCAGCTATACGGCGTCTCCTCGTGGGACCCGCTTGCGCTTACGCTGGCTGCGGGTGCGCTCGCGATGTGTTCATTCATAGCCGCCGTAATTCCCGCAACTCGCGCGGCCTCCATCTCTCCCATGACCGCCCTGCGAATCGAGTAGAGGTTTCACTTGGACTTGCCTAGAAGGTAGGAGTCCCGCTCGCGAAGGCGCGGGCGGCATATCTGTGACAAATGCAAAAGCCCCACCCTTCGCGAACGACGCTCCCTTCCTTCGTCAGGGCAGGCAGGATGGGGCACCCGCAAAGGCAAAGACAAAGAGCCTGCCCGACGCTATTTTTTCTCCTTGATGGTGACGGAGGCTCGGGTGGTTTCCCAGTCTGCGTGCATCGTGCAGGTATCGCCCGCATTATCGAATGAAATGGCGAAGTCCTCGACCGGGGCGCTAAGCTGCGTGACCTGCACGTCGTCGGTACGGACAAGATCGGACTGCTCGCCGGGGTAGGGAATGCCCCAGACAGGGCCGCCCTTGGCGTTTTTGGTCGTCTTGTTAACGATCAGGGTCCACTTGTCCGCGGTCGGAATCGCGTCAAGCGTGTAAGCCCCAGCGGGAACGTCTTTGTCGCCTACGGTTACGTCCACAGTCGTCACAAACGTCGTAGCCTCGTTTGCGCCGAGCCGCCATACCTGTCCCCACGGCACCAGTCCGCCATAGACTTTGCGGCCCTTCATTCGCGGGCTCGAATAATCCACCGTGATTGTATTTCCATCGGCGAATTTGCACTGCGCGTTCGCCGGTGGACTCGGCCGTTTGCTCTTGTCCTGTTGCGCAAATCCGGGAACGGCCAGAATGGCAAGGCCTACAAACAGCACACAAAATATCGCGACAGATTTCTTCATTTTCGCCTCCTCAGTAGAAAATCCAGATGCGCAGTATATCGCAGTTTTTCTCTCTTTTGCGCCAACACGCGTTACAGGTCAAATGGCAGCGCGCCTTAATTCTGTCAACGGCTAGCCGGGAACGGCGGCCCAAGCATCTCTGCTACAATGCGCCGGTCGTTTGCGCGCGAAGAAATATAGGGCACTGTGAGAATTCCCAAAATTCCCGGATGGCTGACGCGCATCGTTGCGATGCTCGGCGGCGGCGGCCTGTTCGTCATCGCGTTCCTGGATTCATCCGTGCTGTCCTTTCCCTTCGTCACCGATTTGCTCTTCATGGACTTCGTGATTCAGCGTCCCGGCAGAATGGCCTATTACGCGGTGATGGCCACCTTAGGCTCGCTTGCGGGTTGCATCTGGCTCTACCTGCTGGCAAAAAAGGGAGGCGAGGCCTGGCGCCGCAAGCGCGGGCCGAAGCCCGGCGGCAGGATTCGCCGGTGGGTCAACGAGAATGCATTCCTCAGCGCATTTGTGCCCGCGATTTTGCCGCCGCCGATGCAATTCAAGCTGTTTGTGATCGCGGAAGGAATCGCTGAAGTGCCGCGTTCGACTTTCGTGCTGGGAATCCTTTGCGGGCGCGGGCTGCGGTTTACCGTGGAAGGGCTCTTTGCGATGCGCTACGGCGAAAACGTGGAGCGCACGATGCTGCAGCACAAAGTAGCGACGCTGCTAATACCCATCGCCCTGATCACCGTAATTTATTTTGTGAGCCGCTGGCTTCTGCGGCCCGCCCCGGCTGGCCCATCGAAATAATTCGGCGCGCGAGAATTCAGCGCGAGCGGCTTTGTTCCCTGGAGGCAAACTGTATTTCTTGCGCGCGCAAAGTGAAGTTCGCATTCAGCTCGATGACGGCAATCAGATTGTCCGGTGTGTCGGCATCTTCGGGAAAGCGCAAGTCGCGCAGCGTTACGCGATAGCCATCGGCAGTGTTTTCCAGATCCGCGAGCGGGAATCGCGCGTAGCGAACAAACTCTTGCGCGAGTGGCGAGTTGCGAGCCGCGTCGATCGCCGGAGAGCTTCCCGGCTTGTAATGCGTCAGGCTCGAGTTGGCATCGAACACATCGCCCGCGCCGACGGAAACACTCACCACTTCGATTGTATTTTTCGTATCGATCACGCCGCGCCACAAAAAGAGCGACGCGGAATCGGGAAACGCACCCGCGGCGAGCGGCATCGCACCGTGATAGTCCGGCGCCAGAAGCATTTGCACCGCCGTACTGTGCATCTCTGCGCGCACTCCAATGTAGACCACGACAATAACCAGCACGGCCATCGCGCCTTTCGATGGACGCGCTCGTTTTTTCTTGGAGCCGATTTCCTCGCTCACAAGGTGAAATAAGGCAGGTAGGAGAAGCCCGGCGGCGAGCATCGCCAAAATCCACGGATCGACTCCACTGAGCAAATCCCACGAAAACCAGCGCGCGCGAAACGGCCAGAGCAGCTGCACGCCGTCCGCTGTAGCCACGTCGAGCAATATGTGCGCGCCGATTCCAATGACGCACAACAAAAGCACGCGCGAGAAACGCAGCGGCGCTGCTTGATTCCGCCGCGCCGTTAGCCAGAAAGCCAGTGCAATCACAACCGCGAGAATCGGCGCGCCAACAATCGAGTGCAGCACGGCGTAGCGATAGTGCAGGTAGGCGTTCGCGCCTCCGAAATAGCTCAGCAAATCCAAATCGGCCGCCACTCCGGATACGACAAGAATCGGCAGAGCCATGCGGCTCACTCGGCGCAACCCCGCGCGATCGAGCGCCACTGCCATCAATGCTTGAGTGATCGGATTCAATTCACCGGCTCGCTACATCTGACGCGAATCACCGTACCTGCGTTCCTACGGCCCCTTAATTATTTAGAAGAGCCGTGTTTTCGGGCACTACCAATGTCAGCGCGTCCGGCACAATGCGAAATCGCAGAGGTAGCGCGGCGGCCGCTTCACCATCCACTTGCGAAAATATTTCCTCGGTGTCGATTGCTTCGCACGTCAGCTCCGTCGTCTTCCACGCATGAATTCCCGGGACGCGCCGCAAACATCCCAGCCAGATTGCCGGCAGACACAGCAGGACGCGGAGCCGATTCTGTCCTTCATAAGCCACAATTTCAAACGCATCCTCGAAAAGGCTCGCGCCGGTCGTGATGCGAAACGGCCCGCCGTAATATTTTGTGCGCCCCACAACGATCAGCGATGCCGTCATTTCATGTTCGCGCGACTGCACGCGAAATCGCGGAAAGCCGTAACTGAAAAATTGTCGCAAACCTTCCTGCCAGTAAGCCAATATTCCCATGCGCAACTTTCTTGCCGCGTCGACGCCATGCACAATCGCACCGTCAGGTCCAGCGCCACCGACGCTAAGGAAGTGCCTCGTCTTTGACGCGGGACCATCGGTTGAATCTTCGCTCCAGGCGATTTCGCCCAACGCCACGCGCACCCGCTGGCCGCGTGCGATCATGCCCGCCGCCTTGGGAATATTCCACGGGATGCCAAGCTCCTTCGCCAAAATATTTGCCGTTCCCGCGGGCAGCACCGCCATCGGGATCCGACTTCCAGCGAGACCGTTCACTGCTTCATTGATCGTCCCATCGCCGCCGCACACAATCACCAGTTGGCGCCCGTCGCGCACGGCATTGCGCGCGATGTCTGTTGCCGAGCCTGCGTGCGCGGTAGCAATCGCTTCCGCCACAATTCCTGCGCCTTTCAAAACGCGCGTCGCCTCTTCGATATCATGCAAACGCTTGTGTCTGCGGCGGCCGCTCGCCGGATTGTAAATAATCACCGCGTCATGAATTTTGTCTGGCATTTCACCCGTTGCGTCGATGTGCAAAGCCTGCGAGGTTGCAAAACATCGCGCATTGTATAATACCTTGCGCTGAGCGCTGATGCGCTCACTGGATGAAACCGAGGGAATGATGGCGGCAAGCGCCACTCTGATTAAAGAAGTCGAGAAGCTGCGCGAGCAGATTCGCAAGCACGAATACCAGTATTACGTGCTCGACGCGCCGAGCGTTTCGGATGCCGAATTCGACCGCCTGATGAACAAGCTGAAGGCGCTCGAAGCCGAGCATCCGGAAATTGTCACCACCGATTCGCCCACGCTCCGCGTTGGCGGCGCGCCTCGCGAGGGCTTTCAAACCTACCGGCACACGCGGCCGATGATGAGCCTCGACAACGCGTACACGTTCGAGGAGTTGCGCGACTTTGACCGCCGCGTCCGCGAGCTTGCCGGACGTGACCGCGTCGCATACGTGGCCGAGCACAAATTCGACGGATTGAGCATCGCGCTGATTTACGAAGACGCCCTGCTGGTGCGCGGCGTCACGCGCGGCGACGGCCAAACGGGCGAAGACGTTACGCCCAACGTGAAAACGATCCGTTCCATTCCGTTGCGTCTCGACCGCGAAGTGCTGAAGAAATTGTCTCTGCCGCTCGATATCGAAGTGCGCGGCGAAGTCATAATGAACCGCGCAGCCTTCGCCTCGCTGAATCAGCAACAAGAAGCAGTCGGCGGGAAACTTTTCGCGAACCCGCGCAATGCCGCTGCGGGAGCCGTTCGCATGCTCGATCCGTCAATCACTGCCTCGCGCAAATTGGAATTCTTCGCGTACTACTTGCTGGCGAATGGACGCGCGCCCCTGAAACTCCATTCGCAGTCGCTCGAAGCATTGACGAAACTCCACTTCAAGGCCAGCGCCGATTTCGACATTTGCGAAACCATCGAGGACGTCGAGAAATATTGCACGAAGTGGGAAGCGAAGCGCGAGAAAGTGCCTTACGAAGTTGACGGCGTGGTGGTGAAGGTGAACGAAGTTAGCATGCAGTCGGAGCTTGGCTATACGTCGAAGGCTCCGCGCTGGGCCATCGCTTATAAATGGGCCGCGCGACAAGCTACCACTCTTGTGCGCGAGATTGGCTTCAACGTTGGCCGCACCGGGACGCTCACGCCCGTCGCGTTTTTCGAGCCGGTTCCGATTGGCGGCGTCACCGTCAGTCGCTCCACGCTGCATAACATGGACGAAATCGAGCGCCTGAACATTCACGAAGGCGATACGGTGCTCGTCGAACGCGCGGGCGATGTGATTCCACATGTTCTAAAAGTCGTCAAACACGGCAAGCAGGAGAAGCCTGTTCGCGTGCCGGAGAAATGTCCTGTCTGCGGCACCCGCATTCACCGCGTGGAAGGCGAAGTCGCGTATCGCTGCGTGAATGCCGCGTGTCCTGCGAAACGAAAAGAGTCGCTGCTGCATTTCGCCGGACGCCACGCGATGAATATTGACGGTCTCGGCGAAAAAATAGTCGACCAGCTAATTGAGAAGGGGATCGTCAAGGATTTCGCGAGCCTGTATGAGTTGAAGCTTGAAGAAGTCGCGGCGCTCGAACGCATGGCGGAAAAATCCGCACAGAATCTGCTCGAAGAAATTGCCGCGAGCAAAACGAATTCACTTTCACGGCTAGTCTACGGGCTCGGCATTGGCTTTGTCGGCGAACGCACCGCGCAATTGCTCGCGGAACATTTTGGCTCGCTCGATAAAATCGCCAATGCAACGCTCGAAGAACTCATGGAAGTCCACGAAATCGGCCCGAAGGTCGCCGGCAGCATCGTCGATTTCTTCTCCGAGAAACCAAATCGCAAATTGATTGACCGTCTGCGCGACGCAGGCGTGCGCATGGAAGAAAAGCGCGTGGCTCCGAAGAGTACGCGCCTGGCAGGGAAGTCGTTCGTCTTCACCGGGACGCTCGAACGCCATTCGCGCGAAGACGCCGGCGCGCTCGTGGTGTCGCACGGCGGCAAAGTCGTCTCGTCGGTCAGCAAGAAAACGGATTTCGTTGTCGTGGGCGCGGATCCCGGGTCAAAACACGAAAAAGCGAAGTCCCTCGGCGTTCCCATCCTCGACGAAGCCGCTTTCGAAAAGCTAATCGGCAAGAAATAAAAAATCGAGTTTTGCGACGACGAATTTGTTGCGTCGAGCTCAGCGCCGCGCAGACGCGCTTAAGATATAATCCTGCCATGTTACCAGCCGAGATGATCAAGCTCTGGGAAGAGCACACTCGCCACGAATTCGCTACGCGCGACACCGAATCCACACTGGCCACCATGACCGAAGACGCTTACGTGAATCACGTCCCGGTGATGACCGGCGGTTGCGGCAAGGCCGCTCTGCGCGAATTTTACTCGCGCGATTTCATCCCCACGATGCCGCCCGATACGACGCTCACGCCCGTCTCGCGCACCGTCGGAGAAAACCAACTCGTCGACGAAATGATTTTCTCCTTCACTCACACGCAGGAAATTCCCTGGATGCTGCCCGGCGTGCGCCCCACCAACCGCCACGTCGAGGTTCCCTTGGTCGCCGTAGTGGGATTCCGCGAAGGCAAGCTAGCGTCCGAGCGCATCTATTGGGACCAGGCCTCCGTCCTGAAACAGATCGGCCTCCTCACCGATGATTCGCTTCCCATAGCAGGCGACGAAACCGCGGAAAAAGTCCTGAACCCGAAATTCACGCCCAACAAATAAGCGTGCGGGTGAAGTTGTGAAGCTCCTCGACAAAGCCATCTTCGAAAAAACCGAATCGGCAAAAATAAAAGACGAGCGCAACGGCCTGTTGTGGGTGCTAATTCTTACCGTATACAACAATGCGAAACGTTCCAGGCACAGGCTTCGGGATCTCGCGGGGTGATATTCGGCCGTGTGCCTCAATCATGAACGGTGCCTCCACCATTTTCTCATCGCTCTTCAGGATAAAGAATTCGCCTCCCGCAAGGTCGAATGCCATATCCGAGGGGTTTTCGGGGGCGATGATGCCTGCAAAAATGAAGGTATTCGCAGAATTTTCGTGAAGAACGACAAGTTGCGCTGGCTTCTCAGTAAGGACGAAGACGTCTCTGAGGCTCGCGCTGAAGCGCGAAGACAGAACATGGTGTCCCTGAAATTGAATAGCCGAAATGATTTTCCCAGAGTCCGCGTCGATCGAATTGATTGAATTTTCGCATGCGAACACCAGACGGCGGTACTCCAAATCGATTCCGATACCGTGTGGACCCGCGACGCTTGTGCAGGAAGGTTCGGACCAGAGATCTGCGAGTTTCAATGTGCGCGTGTCCAGGCTCACAATCCTCGCAGCGATTTTTTGGGCAAGCGCCGGGCCCCAGAAAACGCCTACCGTCATCGTCGTCCAGCGTTCCAGTGCATCGGGACTCAACTCGAAATAGACATGACCCGTCGAGTCCGCAACGCCCGCAAAAGGGTAACCACCCAGGTTGAAGGTCTTAACCAGTTTGCCGCTCAATGCGTCGAACACTTTGCACTGCTTGCTCGAGATGCCCGTAGTGAACAGTTGTTTCGTAGCGGGATCGAAAACGACGCCAAATGATTGCCCTTCCGCATTGGGTTTGGCCAGCACGGCATACGTTTGCAAATCGAAAATTATAAGGCGGCCGTATGAATCCTCCGCGAAGCCCCTGTTAATTACCGGCGCAAAGGCAATAGCCGAAACGTGGCCGACTCTGCGTACCTGCCCTGCCAATGCGCCGGAGTCAATATCGACCGCGTAGATATCGTTTTTGGCCGGAATAAATAGCCTGCGATTCGCGGAGTCGAGTGCGAGCGCGCTGCCAGACGGCGGATTGAACGAAAGGGGAATCGTCTTAACAACGTGATAGGGTTGCGGCGCCGTAGCGACTGGTGTCTGCGGCGCCGACTGCAGCGCCGTCGGATTTATCTGCGCCGTTACCCGCAGTGGAGCGGCGCAGATCAGCATCAATATCGCCAATAAATAGATTCGCACGGAAGTATGCGGGACGGAGTCTGTTCCAAAGCTCCGTCCCATTTGTTTATCTAACGCTATTTTCCGAATACCAAGATGTGGAACGTGCCCGGCACTATTTTGAATGGCCGTGTGTGCGGCGGCGGATTCGGGATGCGTTCGACCTGCGCCGTCGCCAGGAAAACCTGATGCGTCGTGGGATCAAGCGCCATGGTGCGCGCGCCGCGCTCCGTCGTCACGTTTTCGACGACGCTGAACTGCGTCGGCGAATCTTCGTGAATCACCGTGAGTGTGCCGTCGCCATTCGAGCTGAACGCGTAGCCGGTCCCCGCATCGAAACGCGTCGCGTCCACGCCCTGGCCAATCGCGGGCGTGGCAATCACTTTGCCCGTATTCGCGTCAACAATCGCCATCAT